>CAYTFZ010000071.1:0-13915 GCA_964437215.1 uncultured Melioribacteraceae bacterium
CTTATTATGTCTGAATAACAACCCAAATATAGAGCTTTATTCAAGCATATTCAAAGTCATAATTTATTTCCTCTTAAAAAATCAGCAGCCGTCATCCGGTTTTTCCCTTCGGGCTGGATTTCTAAAATTTGTAATGCTTTATCTCCGGTTCCGATTATAATGTTGTTTTTGTCTTGAAAAATTTCGCCGGATTTTAGATTCTTATTATTTGAAATCTCACACTTATAAACTTTATAATTCTTTCCGGAATTTACAAAATAAGCCGCTGGGTAAGGGGAAAGTCCGCGTATTAAATTCTTGATTTTTTCTGCAGGGTTATTCCAATTTATTAAGCAAGTTTCTTTGGTTATTTTCGGGGCAGGGGAAGCTTCTGAGTCATTTTGTTTTTGAGGAACAGCTTTGTCCGATTCAATTAATTTTACAGTTTCCAAAATTGTTTCTGCGCCGATAACGCACATTTTATCGTGAAGACTGCCGAAATCATCTTCCGGTAAAATTGGGATTTCTTTTTTTAGAATAATATTTCCTGTATCAACTTTTTTTTCAAGAAAGAAAGTAGTAACGCCGGTTTTAGTATCTCCGTTAATTATTGCCCATTGAATTGGCGCTGCTCCTCTATATTTTGGAAGCAGTGAGCCGTGCAGATTAAATGAACCGAGTTTGGGAATTGTGTAAACTTCTTCAGGAAGAATGCGGAAAGCTACAATAATGAATAAATCGGCATTGAATTTTTTTAACTCTTCAATAAATTTCTCATCATTCATCTTTTCGGGTTGAAGAACCGGAATGTTATTTTTTAATGCTGCTTCTTTAACCGGTGTGAAAGTTACTTTTCTGCCGCGTCCTCTTTCCTTATCGGGAGCAGTAACAACAGCGTATACTTCGTATCTGTTGGATAATAATATTTCCAGAGTTGGAACTGCGAAATCGGGGGTGCCAAAGAATACAATTTTCATTTATCAGTACTTAGTAGTTAGTAAAAAATATTTAGAATAGATGTGAAATTGAGAAATAGCAGTGATTATTTTCTGTTTTTTTTTCTTACTCTTACTCATAATCTTACTCTTGTTCTATCTATCTGTTATCGGATAATTGACTTCAACTTCGCGTTTCATAATTCTCATCAATTCATTTTTCATTTTGTTTTTTTCGTAGGATTCAACTCTGTCGGGAATCATTTTGCCTTGAAGATGATCGTATTCGTGCTGAATTACACGGGCTAAAAAATCATCGGCTTCAATTATTACTTCTTTTTCATCAGTATCGATATATTTAATCTGTATTTTTTCAGGACGGTCAACATCAGCTCTCAGGTTTGGCAGACTTAAACAGCCTTCCTCAATAGTAACAAGTTCATCGGATGAAGCAATAATTTCGGGATTTATCATTACCAAAGGTTTAATTTTTTCGCATCCCTCTACACCTGTTAAATCGATAGTGAAAAGCGAATTTCCGTTTCCTACCTGGTTGGCAGCTAAACCTACTCCGTTAGCTTTTCGCATTGTTTCAAACATATCGCGTATAAGGGTAATTATTTTATCATCTACATTTTTTATCTTTTTTGCTTTTTCTCGTAAAATCCGGTCGCCGTATTGTGTAATTGGTATAACTGCCATTTAATCTCCTATTTCATTTATATCACTTTCTTCAATTACTTCAGCATTTATGTCCTTAAGCAAAAATACTTCGGTAGCAGTGAAAAACATTCTTATTGATAATCGAAAAATAACTAACATTTGCTGAAGAATAAAGGAAAGAATTAAATAATAAAAAGGCGTTCTTGGAACAAAAGCTTCGATAATGTTATAAATTACTGCTCCTGCTGCCGATAAAACAGCTATGGCAAGAAATGTTCCAAAAACAAGATAAAAATTCTTTCGGATAAACTTAAGAGAGCGAATAAATTCCTTTATAATAGCGGTTTTATCCTCAATTGCAAGAGAGACTTTTGTGTAATCCGAGAGAAGAATTACTATTCCAATTACAAAAATAAGGAAAGTGAAATTTGCCGCGCGCATTATAAAATCGAACCAAATAAGATTCAGTTTTCCAAGAAGAAAGGTTATTGAGTTTTCGGACAAATCATAAAAATAAAAGACTATTATATATATTAAAATTGAAACTGAAGATACTTTAATGAATCTGAACCAGAATTTTACTCCGCCAAAAAAAAAGTCGACCATATGATTTTTTGCGGGCGTGTTAAAAACTGCTACAAGTCCGCCCATATAAAACGTCTGGATAAGCACATATACTATCGAAACTCCAAGAGTAAGTAATTCCAAAGATTTAAAAGCAAAGGTGTTAAAATTTCGGAACTGCAAAAACCATAAAAAATTATGTCCTTGGGAAATTTGATCTGTAATAAATGAATGAGCGATATTTTCTTTTAAGAGGATAAAAACAGGCAAAGTTAATATTGAAGCGAATAAAAAATTTGTGCCCCAAAGTAGAAATAAAAAACTGTAATTATGAAAGACATTTCGGAATCCAGTTTTAAGAACGTCTTTTATACTTATTTTCAACCTGCGCTCCCTGAGGTCATCAATAAATTTTGTATCCAGAAAAACCAGCGGACAGATAGCGAAACAGTTGCTGAATAATCGGCTTGGGATTTATACGAATTATTTGCAATGTTTATATCGAATAAGTTTGCATATGCCGGGTCAATCTGTGCAGCAATAATTTTTTCAGGCGATTTGATTCTGAGGAGTTTTACTTTTTCAATTCCATTCCAAAAAAAAGAAAGAGAATCGGTTTTTGTGAAAACGTTAACTTGCTGCGGAAGAATTCCGTCGCCAAGTCTTTCAAGCAGCAAAACATAATTCTTACTGTCTTTTTCCCAAATTCCTGATACAGCATAATCGAAAACTTTATTTTGAGTTATAAAATTTTCTATGAATAATGTACTGTCGGCTCCAAGATCTCTTTTCAGGTTATCAAAAAAAATTCCATTATCATTAAGTATTTTTTTAACTGCATTTTTTATAAATTCTTTTCCTTTCAAATTTTCCAAAGTATAAAACAGAATTGCAGGTTTATTTTTTTTATTTACTTCAAAGGTCAAATTGTCGGGATAAGCGGAAATCGAATCCGAAATTGCGCCGTATTTAATTCTTTTGTAATAATCTTTCAAAAAAAATTCTCCCTCGTTAATTCTATAACTTCCAATAGTATAGATTAATGGGATATTGTGATACGAAAGAAGATTGTAACCGTAAACAGGGTAATAGTCCGAAACAATAAAATGCTCGTTTTCGGCGCCGTAATATTTATTAACAATTTTATCCGAAAAAAAAGCGGCAAGCCCTTTTTTTACCCAGTCAGGTTCATCAAGGTTTTCGAAATACTGAATTGAAACATTATAAGCACATTTCCGCTCGATGCTATGGACTTTTGATGGATTTATATGCTCGCTGCAGATATTAAATCCGCCAGGAAAAAAGCTTTCCTCTTTTGAAATGGATTTATGAGTTTCAATTATTTTAAAAGTTCTGCAAGGAAATTTTCCTGCATTTTCTTCAAGATATTTAAGCGAATTTTTCACTGCTTTTAAAATGCGCGAGGAATTTTTCGTGATAAAATAACCTTCAATAATTATTATGCTTCTATCTTTACAAACATAGTTATCGGTGATTTTTTTGCTGGTTCCACTTTGTGTTTTATTTGCCGGAGAGTTGTTGAATGAAGAAAAACCGTTTAGCGACAGATAACTTAAAAAAGATAGCGAAATTACAAGAATAAGCATTTTAATTTTTTTCATACCTTAAAAACATAAGCATATTAAAGAAATAATTCAATTATGGACTCAATATATGGATAGGATTATTACTTTACGAGGAATTGATTGTATGAAAAGTGCGGAAAAAGATAAACTGTTTTCTTACGATTCAATAAAAATATATTTTCTATTCAGAAAAAAACGGAATTACTATTTTAAATGTTGTTCCTTTACCTTTTACAGAATTAAAATCTATAGAACCTTTATGTTTGTTTACAACTATATCTCTGGCAATAGAAAGACCCTGACCTGTGCCTTTCCCGACTTCTTTAGTTGTAAAAAAAGGATTAAAGATTTTGTTTTTAATTTCATCAGGAATACCTGACCCATTATCCGAAATTTCGATAATTACATTATTATCTTTTTGCCGGGTAACAATTCTTATAAGTCCGTTTTTCCCATTTTCTTTACCGAATTTTTCTTCGATGGCATGAGCAGCGTTTACAATAAGATTTAAAATTATCTGGTTGAATTGAGCCGGCAGACATAAAACATCCGGCAGAGTTATATCGTAATCGGTTTGAACATCCGATACATATTTCCATACATTTCTGGAAACAATAACTGTATTTTCAATCAGTTCATTAATATTTACAAGTACTTTGCTTTCAGTTCCCGGATGCGAAAAACCTTTCATGGCTTTAACAATTGAAGAAATTCTGTCTACTCCTTCCATTGCCTGCTTAATTGCATCGGGCGCTTCGCCGCATAAAAAATCAAAATCGCTCTCATTCCTGAATTTTTTAATTTCCTCGATAATTTTCGAAGTGTCTTCTCCTTGTTCGGAAGCTTTTATTAGATCCCTTATCTTTTCATTTTCCGCAATAAATGTTTTGCATACATCCTTAAGAAAAGTTATGTTGTCGCCAACATATTGAGTAGGAGTATTAATTTCGTGCGCTATCCCTGCCGCAAGCTGCCCAATGGATTCGAGTTTTTGCGCCTGTAATAACTGGCTTTCCATAATTTTTCTTTTTGTAATATCGTGCCCAATCCCTATTAAACCAATTATTTTCTTGTCTGCGTCATATAAAGGTATTTTAGATGTAACTAACCATTGTCTTTCACCCTTTTCATTAATAATTTCTTCTTCTCTGTTTAGAATAATTTCTCCATTTTTAATTACTCTCATATCATCTGCATAACATTCAGAAGCAATTTCTTCAGGCAACATTTCAAAATCGCTTTTCCCAATCACTTCATTTTCACTTGAGAAACCTAAAATTCTAACATCTTGAGGATTGCTTATAACTTTTCTAGCATTCAAATCTTTTATATATAAACCATCGGGAATACTGTCAATAAGAGTCCGCAAAAGTATCTTTTCGGAATTTAAAGCTGCCTCTATTGTTTTCCTTTCAGAAATATCAATACAATGACCAAAATATCCAACAAAATCTCCTTTGCTGTTATATCGTGGGTTTCCTTCATTGTTTAACCAGCAATATTTACCGTCAAATCTTTTTAACCTGAAATCGATATTAAATTTCTCTTTCTTGTTAAATGCCTCAAAGTAGATGCTGATATAGTTTTTTAGATCATCAGGATGAACTCCTTCCAACCAGCCATCATTTAATTCTTGTTCAATTGTTCTGCCCCTGAACTGGAGCCAAGGTTTATTAAAATAATCGCATTTTTTGTCAAGCCCAGAAGTCCAAAAAAATACATTTCCTGTATCAGTTAAAGTACGAAAGTGTTCTTCACTTTCTTTTAAAGCTTCTTGTGTTCTTTTTAATTCAGATAAATTTTCGAATACTACAAATATGAAATTGTCTTCTAATGGAAATGCTTTTAAATTAAAAATTGCTTTGTTAACCCTGTTATCAGTATATTCAAATTCACTAAGTTTAATTGGATTTTTAGTTCTTATCGCATTAGCGTACATTTGAGGAATTCCGGAGTCTCTCAGTTTTGGGAAACTCTCATCCAGGGTTTTTCCTATAACATCAAATAATGAGATTCCAGTCATCAGTTCAGTGACTTTATTAGCCCCGATCATTCGCAAAGTTCGGTCGTCATTTATATTTTCAAGATGATAGAGATGAAAACCGATATTCATTTTATCATATATTTCTGCTAGCAGTTTTATAAACTTTTCGGCACTTATGAATGTTTCATTATTTAATGATTTTGCTATCATAATAAATAAAGTTTAATAATAGTTTATTTTTTAAGAATTAATACTTTAATAGGTTCAATAATTTTCCGGATACGGTTATATTGATTAAGCTTATAAATCAATACGTCAGTAATTTCATTCCTCTTTGTTAATAAAACCGAACCCTCGTCATTTTTTATATCTTCGGCAAGTATCATTCCAGGTTTTAATTCGTTTAGATTTACAGTTTCGAGAATAAACCCGTCGTACATACCGGTGATTTCGATATTTAAAGCTGCAAGAACATCGGGATCGTAATAGTTTGAGTTATCGAATAATTTTTTCACAGCTTCTTCGCTCGTCATTCCACAGCCTGTATAGAAGAAATAATCATTCAAAGCCCGCAGTATTCGTGAACTTTCGGGAATTTTTTCACCCACTATATAATCTTCAGGTTCATCGCTGCCGTCATATCTGTAAAACTGAAATTTAATTGCATCGGCAATTTCTTCTAAACGGGGAATATTTCTGATTAAATTCATACCCATCTTAGGGTGCGAATAATAAATACCCAGTTCCTCATTTGTCAGTTCTTTCCCCTCGTTTCGTTTTTCTATAATTTCGGAAGGAACAGCTACGCATCCGATTTGCGAAAGAAGAGCCGAAAGCTCAATTTTCCAGAGATTTTTTATCTGAATTTTTTCTGCAATTTTTTTTGCCAGATTCCGGAATTGATTAGACTGGCTGAAAGCTGTAGGATTAACAACCGCAAGAATATCCATAAGAACTTTAATGCTTCCTTTTAATGTTTTATCCAGAAGCTCTCTTTCAGCAATTATCAATCTGTATTGTTCCAAAGCCGCATAAAGTGAGTTAATAAGTTTATCATTTGGGCAAGGTTTAGTTAACAATCTGAAAATATTTCCTTCGTTTACAGCATTAATCGCAGTTTCAACATCGGCAAATCCGGTTAACATCATTCTAACTGTATCGGGGGATTGCTGCCGGATTGCAGATAAAAGCTGGTTCCCGTTCATCTGCGGCATTTTATAATCGGATACAACTACTGCAAAATTACCGTTGTTTTTAATCAGTTCTAAAGCTTCAGCGCCCGAATTTGCTGTAAATATATTAAACATATTTCGTAAGTTGCGCTTGTATCCGGCAAGGATATTTTCCTCATCATCAACAAATAATATTCTTTCCATTCTATTGCTCCTGGTTTATATATTCTTTGAACCACGAAAAATCATTAAAATTACTTGATTTGTCTTTTATATAATCGATGTTTACGTCATTTAAATGAGATAAAAAATTAGCAATAAAAACGGTTGATACTGGTGTTATTGCATAATCGTTAAACTGATATTTATGGTGATGCAAAACAGGATAAATTATTTGATCGCGCAATCCCCAGAGTCTGAAAAGATAAGCCCCCACTTCGCAATGCGTTGTTCCGTAAAGAATTTTTTCTGCCTCGTACGAATTAATTTTATCTTTTTCTTTCAACTCCATTACATTTCTATAATAATCCGGTAACTTAAGAAGCACAAGTCTGCCGATATCGTGCAACAGTCCTGCTGCATAAATATCATCTCCCGTTATTTTGTCTTTTATAATTCCTTTTGCTAATTCTTTACAATAATTTGCTACAACAAGACTATGATGCCAAATGCTATTAATATAATTCTGTAATTCAGGGCTGTTTTTCGAATTATCGAACAATTTAATATAAAGTACTAGGGATTTAATCACATTTATCCCTAAATAATTTACTGCCTGAACAGGATTTGAAATTGCTACAGGAAGTCCGAAAAAAGCTGTGTTTACCATTTGCAGAATTTTTGTTGTCATCGACATATCCTGCGAAATAATATTTGCAATTTTTTGCACTGAAATATCTTCATTGTGTAAAGCTGCTTCCAATTGAAGATAAATGGTTGGAACAGAGGGCAGTTCACTTATCCCTGTAACAATTTTACGCAAATTCTCATTATTCAAATCGTTTCTTAATTCCAGAACGCGGGATATAGTGGCAATAAGAACTTCCGACTGGCAGGGTTTAGCAAGGAATTGATGAGCAACCTGTGTTGAACGTAAAATCATTTCTTTATCGGAATGACCTGAAAGTATTATTCTAACAACCTGAGGATATTTTCCCATAACAGTTTTTAATAGCTGGGCTCCGTCCATTCCGGGCATTCTCATATCTGTAACTATGCAGGCGATATCATTCGTTTCAAGTATTTCCAAAGCTTTAAAACCGTTTTCAGCATACAGACATTCCCATTCGTTCCTTTTACTGAAAAGCATTCTTTTTAATCCGTTTATCAAATTAGGATCGTCATCAACAAATAGAATTTTAAGACTCATATTATCCTGCCAGATTATGTTTCGTTTTTATCAATTTTTAGTTTTATTGTAAAAATTGTACCGACGCCCATTTCCGAATCAACGCTTATTTCACCATTATGTTTGTTTACAATAATATCGTGTGCAATAGACAAACCTTGTCCTGTCCCTTTTCCTACCTCTTTTGTTGTGAAAAAAGGATCGAATATTTTTTTAATATTTTCTTCCGAAATTCCACAGCCGTTATCTTTAATAGTAATTATGCAAGTGTTATCGTAATGCCCGGTTTTTATTGAAATCAATCCTTTTTCAATTAATCCGCTTTGTTTTTTTTCTTCAACTGCGTGCACCGAATTTACCAGCATGTTCAAAATTACTTGTCGGAGTTCATCAATTAAGCAATAAACAGGCGGCAGTTCAGGATCGAGGATGGTCTCAACATCTGCATGATATTTCCATGTATTTTTTGATATTGTTACGGTTGATTCTATACATTTGTTTATATCGGAATAATTAAAATCGTTTCTGTTAGGATGCGAAAAATCTTTCATTGCAAGTACAATTTTACTTACTTGGTTTATACCGGATTGCGATTGCTCGATAGCTTGAAATATCTCATTATTCAGAAATTCTATTTCAAGTGTTTCTTTAGTTTTCTCAATTTCTGTTAATATTTCTTTATCAGTTAAATTGTTATTAATTGCATTTTCGAGAAACGAAATATATTTTACAAACGATTTGAAACCCTCCTTTATAAATTGTGTGTTATCGCCTATGTACTGGAGGGGCGTATTAATCTCGTGTGCAATTCCTGCAGCTAAAAGCCCAATCGATTCCATCTTCTGTGACAGTGAAAGCTGGTTTTCTATTCTTATTTTTTCGGTATCGTCGCTGATAACAAATACAAAACCTTTTATGTTTGCGTAAGTATCGCGTATTTCTGTTCCAATTATTGTAAGTATTTTAGTTTTCCCGTTTGGAAGATAATATGAGATTTTCTTTTCGGCACTGTCTTTGAATTTCCGGTAATCTTTAATATAAAAAGTAATATCGGCTTTATTGTTTGTTAAATCGGGAATGGGAATTATTTTAAAGATATATTTACCTGAGATATCAGATTCTTGTAATTCTAATATATCTTCGGCAGATCTGTTAAGAAGCGTAATATTCCCCGAAAGATCAGTTGTAATAACTCCTTCGGCAAGAGATTTTAATGTTACGCTTAATTCTTCTTTTTCATTCTGAAGATTTTTTTCTGCAATTTCATTTTTGCGCTTTGTCCTTAAGGAATCTATTCCGAAACTCAGAAATAAAAGCATATCGTTCAAGTTCTGAATTTCTTCTGTGCTGAAATCATCTTTTCCGAATGAATAAATGCAGCATACAAACTTCAGATTTTCGGAGTTCCGGACAGGCAGAAACAGTGATGTTAAAATGTGCGCTTTAAAACTCGGATCATTTTTTTTAAAAGATGAAATTTTTCGTACACTTCCGTTAAGTATTATTTCAGGGATTTCTTTTATATCATTTTCAATTATCAGTTTAGTTTCGGATTTGCTGCATCGGGAATTTCCTATTGCTTTTATTTCCGGAACTTCAGAGCTGCAATATGCAATCCAGGAAAGAGCATATCCTCCAAGATCGGTAAGAATATTGCAAAATTCGTTTAAAAGACTCTGCTCATCCTCGGCAAGTAAAATTGCAAGGTTGCAGAAATTTTTCAATTCATTGGTGCGGTCTCTCTTTTCTTTAAAATTTGCTTGGCTTTCTTCAATCATTGCAAAAGTTCATCAAATAAAGTTATTATTATGTGTATTATCGAGGGGTTTTGCTAAATATTAAAATTCAACGGCTGGTTTTGCGATATAGGCAGTTATTTACTTATAGCATTTTGTTTCCTTATATATTATTCATATTTTTCTTACAAAAAAAGACAGAAAAAAAATGTAAAATATAAAAGTAGAAAGTAGAATGCTGTTGCAGTTATTTAATTTTTAAATGTGTTAAAATTACTTACACTTTTTTTTCCAAGCTATTTTTCCGAGAAATAATCAGACGTTAAAAGCTGTGAGTCAATTATATAAGGATTTTTCAGCTTATCCTGAAAAATTATATATGGATCTTCCTTTAATTTTAAAAAATCGGGTACGCTTTTATGCCCGGGATAAGGGGCGTAATGATGTTTTGGATTGTCGTTTCGCCAAAGCATTGCAAAAGCAATTTTAATACTGTCCTTTTTTATTGCCGGAAGGAATTTAGCTGTCCACCATAAAGAATCGGGTATGCTTTCGACGCCGGTTTCGGTAAGCGCGGCAACTTTGTTTGTTTTTTGCGCATAATTCGAAATTATGGTTAATTTTTTCCGAATACCCTCAATACCTTGCCCGTAATTCTGAAAATCTCCGTAATTGTCCATTCCTAAAAGATCAACAAAATCGTCTCCAGGATATCTTTCAAGAAATTCTGCTTCGGTTTGAAAAAATCTGTCGGGCGAAAAAGCATAAATAAAATTCCTTACATTTTTTTCATCGCGCAGATATTTCACAGTAAAATGCCACAATTCAATAAATTCTTCGCGCGAACAAAAGGGTTTACCCCACCAGAACCAATTCCCGTCAAATTCGTGAAACGGTCGGAAAATCAATGGTATAGGCTCATTATCCGGTCCCGTCAGGCTGTTTGCAAAATCGGCAATTTTATTAAGCTCGGTTTTATAAATTTCGTGCCGGCTTCCTGATGGAAGAATGTGTTTCACTGCAACTGTTGTATCGTAAAACAGTCCTCCTGTTACGGGATTATTATAATGCCAGCAAAAAACATTGATGCCGCCTCTTGCATAGGCTTCTTTTATCAAACTTGTATAAAATTCAATTTTTTCCGGTTCGGAATTAGTAATATCGGTAATGTCCCAGCCGTATACTCCGGGATGCGTTCCTGCTATGTCCTTTATATCCGAGCGGTCTTTATCGTGCTGCCAGCCGATTCCGTAGGCAGTTGCGTGATGTTGCCCAATAATTACCGATTTTTTTTGAATTTTTTTGAGATTATAAAAAAGGTTAACTGTTTCTTTTGTTGCTTCGCCATCAACAAGTTTAACATTGCTGTAAATTTGATATTCGTGGCGACTGAAAGTTGAACAGGATGAAACAATTATTGCGCACATAAAAATCAGTCCTGCATATTTAGGCTTCATAAAAACTTTTTCCAATCAAAAAAATAAAGAATTAAAGTAAGGAATTTATAAAAATAAATCTAATTCTTTGTTAATTTTAGATGTTAAACATAATAAGAGTATCGAATATTTAATAATACATTAAAGTGCTTATAAAAATCTTTATTTAAGAAAATATCCGGAGTAACTATGAAGAAAATGATTTTAGCATTATTGGCAGTGGTTTTTCAAACAATATCCGGTCAGAATAACGGGATAATTCTGCCGGAATTGTTTAGCGACAATATGATGCTGCAAAGAGAAACAGAAGCATCTGTATGGGGTAAAGGCAATCCGGGAGTGAAAATTGAAATTGAGGGGAGTTGGGGTGAAAAAGCCTTTTGCATAGCCGGTGAAAACGGCAGATGGAGTACAAAAATTAAAACTCCCAAAGCCGGCGGTCCTTTTGAAATGGTAATTAAATCAGATGGATTTAATAAAAAGATTAAAAATATTCTAAGCGGCGAAGTGTGGCTTTGCAGCGGACAATCGAATATGGAAATGCCTCTTTCGGGATGGCCTCCGCGCGATACAATTTTGAATTCATCAAAAGAAATTTCAGAAGCCGCATATCCGCAGATACGTTTTTTTACAGTAACCAAAAAATTCTCGGTTATACCGGAATTCAGCTGCAGCGGAAGCTGGACAGAATGTTCGCCGAAAACTGCAGGTGATTTCAGCGCTGCAGCATTTTTTTTCGGCAAAAAACTTTATAAAGAACTTGGAATTCCGGTGGGTTTAATACACTCAAGCTGGGGCGGAACACAGATTGAAGCTTGGACAAGTCCCGATTATCTTGAAAAATTAGAAGAATACAAAGATGATATACCTAAAATAACCGGTGCTGCAGGTTATTTCAGCGAACTTGAAAAATGGCGCAGTAAATTTAAGGCGATTGATTTAAGCAAAAGAACAGGCGACACGAAGTGGGTTTCGCTGGATTTTGATGACAAAATTTGCAGTTCATCATTTTGCGACGATTCAAAATGGAGCGAGATGAATATTCCGTCCTTTATGGAAGAAAAATTGATTGATTATGACGGCGCAGTATGGTTTCGTAAGACAATTGAAATTCCTGAAAAATGGTTAGGGAAAAAATTGGAGCTGAGTTTAGGACCCATAGACGATATGGATGTAACCTATGTGAACGGGGTGAAAGTCGGGGGATTTGAAAAAGAAGGTTTTTGGCAGGCGGAAAGAAGATATGAAGTAGCTGAATATATAAACAGCGAAAAAAATATCAGTATTGCTGTCCGCGTTATTGATAATCAAAGCGGCGGCGGAATTTATGGAAAGCCGGAAGATGTTTTTATAAAATGCCTCGAATTAAACGAAAAAATTCCGTTAGCCGGAAAGTGGAAATATTTGCCGGTTGCCGAATATTCTGGAACCAACCTGTTTGTTTACGGTTCCGATCCGGCAGTTTTTGCTTCACGCCCGGTGTCGGTAATTTCCTTAAATCAGGATACGCCTTCTGTGCTTTACAATGCAATGATAAGTCCGTTAGTCCCTTTTACTTTTAAAGGTTCAATCTGGTATCAGGGCGAGGATAACGTTGGCAATCCTGAAGGTTATAAAAAGCTTTTTCCGCATATGATAAACTGCTGGCGGGAAAAATTTCAAAATCCGCTATTCCCGTTTTATTACGTTCAAATTGCTCCGTATAATTACGGCGATCTGGGTCATTCGCAGCTGCTCAGGGAAGCGCAATTGAAAACTCTCTTCCTGCAAAATACAGGAATGATTGTAATAATGGATATAGGAAACAATTATAACATCCATCCGGCAAATAAAAAGGATGTTGGTGAAAGGCTTGCATTATGGGCTCTTGCAAAAGACTACGGCAAAAATGTTGTTTTTTCGGGACCATTATATAAATCGTACATAGTAAAAGACGGAAAGATTATTTTATCATTCGATTATGCCGATGACGGACTTGTGCTAAAAAATATTGAGAAAGGAACCGGTTTTGAAATTGCCGGAGAGGATAAAATATTTAAAAAAGCTGATATAAAAACTGAAGGAAACAATCTGATAGTTAGCAGCTCTGAGGTAAAAAATCCTGTTGCCGTAAGATATGCCTGGGAAAATATGGTTTTTAACGTAACGCTTTTTAATAAAGCCGGTTTGCCTGCTCCGTCTTTCCGGACAGATGAATGGTGAAAGAGTTTTGTGTAAAACGGTAGAATTTAAACTGTTATAATTTTAAATAAAAACTTGGCATTTGTAACTAAATAAGTTTGCCCGGCGTAACTGCCGGGTTTTTTTTTATTCTTTAAATTATCAATTTACAGTTTGGTATAACAAATAAAAAATATTTGCAGTTCTTAGAATATGCAGCAATTGCATATTTATACGCTCACAATGCTATATATATGCATTTTATTAAAAATAATTTGGTGTTTTACAAATATATTTCTACATTAAGTCACACCATTTTTATAAACATATATTATATAAATAAAACTACCGC
>CAYTFZ010000072.1:0-13707 GCA_964437215.1 uncultured Melioribacteraceae bacterium
CTTCACAAAACGTATCATATTGATCAAAGGTTATGCAATATTTACTCATTTTAAAAGCATTCAATGTAACTTTATGTTGAACTTCATCGTTCTTTCTTCCTGCTTCTGTTTCAGGGCTTCCCATTATAAATGTACCGCCGGGAATATCTACATACTCAATCTCTGATTTATTTTTTGTACCCAGTTTACCACTGCTGCTATTTTCATCATTCTGTGGATCGCCCCCAACTTTTTCAGTAAATTGAATTTGCGGAGTAGTATCGTAAATTTCTTGTAATTTGGAAAGGTTATTTGCATCAATTTCTTTCATTGATTCACTAACCCTGCTAAGCATTTCCAAATCTTTTTCTGTTAATTTGTTTTGAAAAACTGAAGCTAATATTGGTGAATGCTGAAGAATGAGATATTCACTACCCAAAACTGATCCTAGATCATGGCATAAAGCTATAGTTATAATAACCTTTCCGGGTTGCCCCATCATACTATATAATTTTTCATCTATTTCATTATTTTGCATTTTTAACCATGAGTCATTGCCGAATTCAAACTGTTCCCGGCTGAAATCAACCATATCCTTACTTGGATCCACAAGCATCCAGCGCTTTTCATTTTCATTCCATACTTGGCAGATTATATGACTGGTATAGGAACCAGGATTTAAATATGTAGCAAATCCGCAGCGAGCCCTGGCCGGAATACCTCTGTATTTAAGTATTGATTCAAGCAACATTGCATATTCCCTGCAGGCAAGCACTAACCGGTTTTCTGCTTTCCGGTCTTTTACTAATCCCCTGGAATCATAGGATAGAAGACTTTTCAAAATTGATTGGACTGTTGGATACAATGAAAGAGACTCATTCCATCTCTCTTTTGGAATTTGATCACTATATTGAGGTAATTCTTCATATACATGAATAAACTGTGCTTTGACTAAGCTGCAAAGCTCCGGTAAAGATTCGGGTAAATTTTTATACATGTATTCATACTCTCCCGGATCGGTAAATGAACTATATTGCCGATAGAAATCTAATATTGATTTTTCATCTTGAGAGGTATTCACAAAGCTTTGTTCATTCGGGTTTTGTAATCTGCTTTGAGCAAATAGTAATCCGATGAAGATTACAAGCATTAAAATAAATATTTTTATTTTCATATTTTATCCTGTTAAGTAGTTAATATTATTAACCAAAACAATAAAAATTTTTATTTTTTTGGATTTATATATTTTTTAAGGTCATTTACATAAACCTCAAACGCTTTTATCCCTTTATCTGTAATTGAAACAGTTGTGTTGGGATAATTATTCTTGAAGGTCTTTTCGACTTTGACATAACCGGCTTCCTGCAGCTTCTTTAACTGGATACTGATATTACCTGCCGCGGCACCGGTTGTTTCTTTAATAAACGTAAATTCGGCTTCTTCAACTGTCATTAAAATAGATATAATTGATAAACGAAGCTGCGAATGTAATATGGGATCTAAATCATTAAACATTTCTTTTCCTATTTGCTCTATTGAGTAATATACCTGGTATTATCAATCCTATTACCGCTCCTAACATCATGCTAAAACCATGATATTCCCGAGTAAAATAGAAAGAAGCAAGTCCAATTAAATTAAGCAATATACCACCAATGAATAGCGGTTTAAATTCAATGGAAGCTCCGATAACTATCATCGATAAAGCAAGCAGAATTATAAATACCGGCGCCATGGCACCACCAAGTTGCTGTCCAAAAAGAATACCCAAAATCAACATATTCAAACCCATTGCCCATCCCATTGTCGTAATTACTCTTGTAAGAAGAGTCTTGGGAATGTTATTCTTTTTCATAGTTTTTCTGATGTATATAAATTGGTAAATTGCTGCAAGCGGAAATAAAATACAAGTCCATACTATATCAAATTTCTTGTATAAACCTGTTATTGAAAAAACATACTGGCTGAAAAAAACAGTAAACATAATAATGCCCCACATAATAATTATGTGACCATTTTCTTGAAACCTTTGTTTAGTTTCTTCTATTGTTTTTGATATTAACAACAGACTTTCTTCGGGTGTAATTCTTTCTTCCATTTTTTTCCTTTATTTTGTTTTAAGTACACTCGAATATAAATATGTTAATATTATTAACCAAATTAATTTTTTAGAATTTTGTTTCAGGTCACAATTTATGTTTTGCAAGAATTATAGAAAGCAGATTTTTAATATCAAATACATTGAAGCGGGCTACAAATCATCACATACAACAGCAACAGTTATCTTAAACAATTTGGAAGCATATCTAAAAAACCAAGGCATTTGTCATAATTCAGTTCATAATAATTAACACCAAGATTAATAGTCTCATAATAACGTGCTTGATTGTTTTTGTAATATTCTTCTGACGGTATTTTCCAAAAATCACGTCCTAATTTTTCTGTAATAAACCACTTTTCAAGTAATCGTGCGGCTCTTCCATTGCCGTCACGAAAAGGATGAATGTGTGCAAAACGTAAATGAATTAATGATGCAAAATAAAAAGTTTCAATCTGGTTTAGATTTGAAGAAATTAATTCTGTAATGTCATTAAAAAAAGTTTTCATTTCCCTCTCAACAAATTCAGGTTCAACAGCCATATATGCTAAACCTTCTTTTCCAAAAACACCAACAGGTTCAATACGATATTTACCGCGTTTACTATTTATTAAAAAAGTCTTCGATAATATCTTATGACAATTCAATATGTTTTGCTCATTCAATTTGTTTGTTTGTGCAAAAGTATATGCTTCAATCAAATTCTGAATTTCTTCTATCTCTTTTCCCGCCTTAAATTTATCTTTGCTCAATTCGTAATTCATAAAAGAATTCAAATCGACACTATTACCTTCAATATTCGAAGAATAAACAGCAGATGATTTTGTTAAATAGTCAAAACCTCCATTATTTTCAGAAAAATCATAATTCTTAATTAATCCTGGAATTTCATTTCCAATAGATTGAATATAAGTATCTAAATATTTTCTGTCGGTTATTCTCATTTAGTCATATTTTTTATATGCAAATATACTTATTTAAATTATTAAATTGTAGGTTTTGAACAACGATTGAGACTTGGTAAAAGGCGGGGTTTGAGGTATAAAATGCATTAGAAGTACAAGACTTGGATTTTGCTCTTAACTTCATAAAAGTCCTGAGCACCCGCTTTTGCAAAACGACTGTTATGCCATATGGTTCTGTTCATTGTTTGTCGAGTCATATTAAATTGTAACCAAGTATTTCTAGAGCTTTGTCCGCTTTGTCATTCCGTATTGGGTAAGAATTTGGTCTTGTCCAACCGTTTATTTCCTGGATACCCGATGAACCTAATCTTTTAAGTTTATATTTAGGGTTTTTCATAAGGTTATGTATTCTTAAATCTATTTCGTCGTTTGAATAGAGTAAATATTTCCAAGCGTTTCTGATTTTGGCAATGTCGTTTTCAGCCAAGAACAGGTCGTCCGCTCCAAATCGCTGAATCGGCATACGGCTTGAGTGTAAATTTTGAAAAATCTCTTTAGCTTGTGCTTTTGTTAGCTTGTCAATATTTTTTTCGGATAAGTATACTTGAAATACATTTTTTGATTGTTTCATCATATACTTAGGATAATTTTGTTTTTCAACTTCGCTGTGCCACTTTATGTACTTGCTAAACAACTTTGGAATTTCTTGTCGCTGGTTGTTTTTGTTGAGATTCCTGCCAGTCTCCTTGTGCCAATATACTTTAATGTAATTCCAAAAGTGGTCTAATGCCAAGTAGTATGGAATATTTGGATATGCCCTATCAGAAATATCTTTTACTAAATCTTTTATTTCATCTACTATTCTCCAATATTCAAAATACTGTTTCGCTTTTTTAGTAACTCTTACTTTCTGTTTTCGTTTAGTTCGGTCCTTTGTAGTTTTTGACTTAAATTGTTCCAACTCCGAATTTTCCTTTTCTTGTCTTGTTAACCAATTTTTATAAACTATTTCGTAGTCGTCAAGGTCTGTTGGTTGAAGCAGATTTGAGTTTTGCAATAATTCATCAAAGTATTTTTGGAGTTCTAATAAAATAACATTATCCTTAATGAGAATATTAGTTTCAATATTTTTAACAAGACCGCCAGATGTAAAATTTGAAGAGCCAATTATTCCACCAATTAATTCTTTCTGTTTATAAAACAGGAAAAACTTTGAATGAAACTCATTGCCTAAAAAATTTAAGTGAACATTTAAATCAGACTGAATATCTTTCAAAGAATAGAAATTTGTAGGTGGCCGAAGTGAAATAATTAAATTGATTTGTTTCTTCTCGTTGCTCCATTTTTTTATTAACGCGCTGTCAGAAAAAAAGGCCACCGCAATTTTTATACTGTCAGCATTAGTAGCCAAAAAATTAAGTTTATTTCTTAAATTATCATTTGTCGTATTTGTAATTACTGATATCATTTTTGTATTTTCAAATTCCATGTTTTATTATTTAATTATCAAATTCACTGTCGTTATACTTTTGGTACCACTTTGTCTTTACGCACTTTTGCGTCAATTCCATTTAAATCACTAAAACTATGCTAAATATCCACAAATACTTCCTATATAAGCAACTAAAAATTAAAGCGGGATTTTTGTATCTTTGAAAGTAAAAATATTGGAAATTTATGATAGATATTAACAATGTAATTGTAATTGGCGACAGGGTTTTGATTAAACCCGAAGAGGATTTGGAAAAAACCAACAGCGGACTTTATCTTCCTCCTGGAGTGCGAGAAAAGGAAAAAGTAATGGGCGGGTATATTTTAAAAGTTGGTCCCGGCATTCCTATTGCTTCGCAAATGGATGAGGACGAGCCGTGGAAGGAAAAGGGCGGAGCAAAGTATATTCCTTTGCAGGCAAAACCCGGTGATTTTGCTTTGTTCTTAAAAAGCAGCAGTTACGAAATTGAACTGAAAAAAGAGAAAGTCTATATTGTTCCGCAGGCGGCATTATTGCTTTTAATGAGAGATGAAGAGCTGCTGAGTTAATATCAGCAGCTGATCTTTTATATTGAAAACCAGTGGGAATACTTTACTAAGAAAATGTTATCAGGCTGGTCTTTTAACAAATTTTTAAAGTCTTTACGGAAATTCATTTCTCCCGGATTTTGGTCATCGGTTTTTTCTTGTGTCCAAACAAAATAGAAAATAGAGCCGGCGTTAATTTCCCAACGAAGAACTAAATTAGCACGCAGCGATTTAATGTTGAAATCAGGATTATCAAACTCAAAAGGTTCTGCTTCACCAGCGCCATCAGGGTCAATTTTATAATTATTATCATTGGAATTATATTCTACCTGCGCACCATTATAATTGTAATAGTTGAAGCTATTTGTCCGTCCTTTTTTAAGCTCCTTAAAGTTGCTGTATTTTCCAACTGAAAACAAAGGCTGCAAGAATAGCTCGAGCGTAAGATTTGGAGAAAAAGCCCAATTTACTCTTATATTGCCAGAAATAGTTTGTTGTTGCAACTCGCCAAAAACATAACGGTTGGTAAATGTATTCATTGCTGTAGAATCGGAAAATTTATCAACCCAGGTTCGCGTTTCGTAATCAAGTGAATAGCTTGGACCAATAGTAAGAGCAAATGAATGAGAAGGATGCCAAGATATAGTTGACCAATAACCGAAGTATTTTCCGCCATCGTCGTTTCTTCCATATTCAGTTCCAATATTGAAACTAACACTATTCTTTGAATCTGAAGATAAGGAAGCCATCATCCAAATATTACTTGGGTCTTTCACTTTTGGACCACCGCGAGTTAAAGAACTATTGTAATCTTCAAAATTATAGTTTCCCTGGAAGTTAACAGAATAATAATTTGTAAATATAAAATTTGTCGACCAATAAATCACGTTATTTATAATGTCACCTTCAAAATCGTAGCTTTGCGCATGTGCGAGATAAACTCGTTTTTCGCGAAAAATTCCATCGGAATTAAACCACCTGTAACCGGTGACGATATGCCCATTTATACGGTTACTCATCCATTGATATCCGAGATCATTGTACTCAAATCCCGGGGATACAGCGCCAAGAGATGCGTTTAAATAAAAATTCCCTTTTTGTTTGTTTAGCATTGTTCGAAAAAACCAACCAGATAGGGAAGTTCTGTTTGAATCAAGTTTCATATAAGTTATATCTGGGCGTTGCGAATATCGATACGACCTTTCCTGAATATTTACTAAGGCAGAAGGTGTTCCGGTAATATATGAACCTGCAGCCATTGCATTCAGCACATAATTTCCTTCTTTATCAAGTGTTGTCCAGCCATCTGCGCCAAGTGTATAAGCAGCTTTGCTTAATTTATCATTAAGACTGCCGCTATTTAAATCTCTGTTCACTCCGGTAAAATTAAACCCGATTGCATGTCTTCCTTTATCAAATTCCTTAATACCTCTAACCAGACTATAATTTGTCAGAGGTTCGATTTCGTAAGTTTCACGTTTATCACCTATAGAAACTTTTGCATAGGTTCTCTGAGTTACCGCATCTAAAATTCCCAAAGACCAACCATCGCCAACGCGACCGGTTATTTTTGCCGCGCCTAAAATCCTGCTTTCCTTTGGTGCGTTTGTATAATCATAATCATCGGGTAAATCTCCTTGCGGCGAGCGGCCGATTCTTCGCGAATAAAACAGATCTGGTGAACCAAAGTTAAATCCCCAATTATTATTTACTCCTCCGTAACCGAACATAAAAAAGTTAGAACCTTCTGTGAAAAAAGGTCTTTTTTCATCAAAATATGTTTCGAAAGCCGAAAGATTTATAACTGCCGGATCAACTTCAACTTGTCCGAAATCGGGATTGATTGTTCCTGTAAGAAATAGATTACTGCTAAGTGCATATTTTAAATCAGCACCAAACGAAGTTGGATACTGACCGGATTTGTAAAACGGATCTTTTTCATCATGCTGTAAGTATTTTGCTTTTTGAACTAAATAAGGAAATATTTCAACGGAAGAAGAAGATTTTACTCCTGAAAGACCTTCAAGTCTTGCAAATTTAGAAACGAAAGAATTTTCTGTTTTGGGAATGTGAACAAAAAAATCCTGCTCATTTTTTCGTTTAATATTTCTTCTGAAATTTATCCCCCATTCAATGTTATCGGTTTCGTTAAATTTTAATTGCGAAAGAGGTATTTGAATTTCTGCAGTCCAGCCTTCGGAATCTATTAAAGCCTGAGCGTGCCAGATTGCATCCCAGGAAATATCATCCCACGTATCGTTATATAAAATTCCATCCATTTTGGAGCCGCCTGCATTAACTGCAAAAAAGTATCCGGTTTGTTTATCATTATAAGAATCAAGATAGATGTAAAACCAATCGGAGTTAGTAAATTTATCTTTTCTGTTAAGACTTGCGTCAATCAATTCAGGATTTGAATCAAATAATTGCGCGCCTATGTAAATATTGTTTTCGTCATAAGAAACCCAGACTTTTGTAGTTTCGCTTGCAAGTTTTCCTTCTTCTGGTTCTTTTTGATAAAAATTTTCTGCCGGTTGATTTCCATATACAGGCTCGTTTAATAATCCGTCAACTGTAATTTTCTGTTCGGATTTTATTGCTTTGATGCTTTTTTGCTGTTCTGCAAATATAAAATTACTTATAAGTAAAATTATTTGGATTAGAATTATAGGATATTTCATAAAAAACTTTTTTTTTTGATTTTTTAGACTCTTAATATTTAAATAAGTTACTTCGATAGATATACAGTCAATTATTTGAAATCCCTATCAGGATTAAAATATATGTTCTTGATTTTTAATTTTTTGAGTATTATTTTTTTATTTCTGTTAATTTAAACAAGAATAAATGCATTCAAATTTAAAATCCAATCTGGAAAAGATATTTCAAAACTCCCGCAATTCTGATGAATTATTTGATGCATTTCAGTTATTAATTTTCAAAAAAATCAACGACTTGGAATTATTTAAAATACTGCTTGCAAACTCTTCTATTTCTAAAGATGAGCTTTTAATGTTCAGTGAAAAATTAGCAAAGGATTTTCCTGATTCGGCAGGTGATATTTATTTATGGATGTCCAGAGTAATTGAAAACAAAACCAGCCAGACCGAGTGTATGGATATTGCTTTGCAGTACCTCAAAAAGGCCTGGCTTACCAAAAAATCCAATAACGAAGCTTTACTGCGAGCTTGTTCTCTTTATAATGCTGAATATGATATTGATTTTCCGCTGAACAAAAATGTTATTACTTTTATTGAAGAATCTGTAAATTATGTAAAAAGTAAAAGCAAAATCTACTATTCACTGGCAAAAATTTATAAAAAAGCGGGTTTTAAAGAAAAATGCAGAGAATGCGAAATGCTTGCCGAAAAGTGGGCTTCTGTCGAAGATTAATAATTATATCCTATCGAAAAATAAAAATAAAGCGGTCCCCAGCTTATAATATTATCTTTCAATTTATTTTTAATCAAAAAGCTCTTGCCAATTGAAAAATCTGCCGGACCTATAGGTGTATCGAGCGATAATATTATACCAAGACCATGCCTTAAATCTTTTAATCTTATTTCTTCTTTTTGCGACCAGATTGAACCTAAATCATATCTTCCGCGTAAATATGTATCGAAAAATAATTTAAATGGCAGCATATATCTGTATTCCAGCGAAGATATAAATATTTGCCGTCCTCGGTATTCATAATCTCTGAATCCGAAAAATGAATTTTGCCCGCCGAATGAAAATTGTCTGCTTAAAGGAATTGTTGCATCAGCAAAACCGAAAATAATTTTTGGATGAATTGCACTTACGCTGCTTATCGATATATATTGTTCGTAGCGCATATCAAATTTTGTATAGCTCTGATTGCTTCCAAAAAAAGACTGAGCTGTTTCGTAGCCGGCATTTAGTACAAATCCAGTTGTTGGATATGGAAATTTGTTTTGTGAATCGATATTTAATTTTAATCCTAATGTGGAAATATTCATTCTGTACGAATCAACTTTATTGCCCACAGTATTATTTATTTGATCCTGCTGATATCTTGCTTCAAAAATGAGATTACCAATTTTTTTTACCTGCATTCCAATTCCAAAAGAAACACCGTATTCACTTTGACTGTATTCTCCGTCTTTGCTTCTCTGAAATCTGTTTTCACTTGATACAGAATCATTTTTATAAACTGATATATCTTGGCTTTTTAAAAATCCTTTTAATCTGTAAGTAAGATATGTATTAAATATTCTGGTTGCTCTCTGTTCTAATTCCAACGAATTTTTTTTCAATGACCCGTTATAAGTTGCACCCAATTCTGTTCCGCTGCCAAAAAGATTTTCATCTCGTATATCAATACTGATCTGACTTAAATATTCGTTATCTGCCGCAAAGCCAAACCGTATTACGCTTGATATTTTTTCTTTAACGGTCAGTTCTAAATAATTTTTCCCGTCTATTCTGATTATTTCTACATCAATATCTTCAAAAAGATTTGTACTTCGCAAATTTGCCAATCCTTCTTCGGCACCTTTGCAGGAAAAAACATCTCCGGGTTTTACTTTAAAATCGCGGGTTATAAGAGTTTCATCACTTTTAGTATTTCCTTTTATAATTAGCTGTTCAACTACTCCTTCAGATATTTCTATTAACAAATCTTTTGTTTGTTCATTAAATGTAACTTTATCGACGCTTGCAAGACAAAAACCATTTTTTCTGTAGTTCCTTAAGACATTCATTATTTCTTTTGATACATTTTCGGGATTAAACGGTTTATAAAGTAATTTGGAAATACAGGCATTTATGTTATGATTAAAAAGTTTGCTTGAACCTTTAACCGAAACTGTTAAAATTTCAGGGTATTCCGGCGCTTCAACTGATAATAGTGTTTTTCCGTTAACAGGTAAAAGACGTATCTTAAATGATCTGTAATTTCCGGATAAATATAAATTGTAAGCCGAAAAATATATATCCGATAAATATATCGGTCTCGATAAATCCAGCCCTTTTATAATTTTATATTCGGTAGAGTTTTCGTGGTAATTTAATTCCAGCTCGTTTATTACACTGTCTTTTCCGGAAATGTTTTCAAAAATCTTACCTTTAATTTTGTCTTTAATTTCCGAAATGATTTTTTTTGCCGAAATATAACCAGAATCAATTATTGAACTGATTTCCGAAAAGTCGCTGTTTTGTCTGCTTCCAAGATTGGGAATTATTAAAAAGTCTGCATTTTTTTCGTTTTGTTTATTAATTACCTGCATAGGAATACTAACCATTTGATCTGCAACATTCCAAGGATAGGCTAAATCTTCTTTACTGAAAAGGGGACTTGTTGTATTTACTGCAATTACTAAATCGGGTTTATATTTTAAAGCTGCATTAACAGGAATATTTGATACAAGTCCCCCGTCAACTAACAGCATTGTATCAATTTCAACAGGTGGAAGCAAAAGCGAAAAACTAGAACTGGCTCTTATAGCTTTATGCAATGAACCATCTTCAAGAATAACCATTTCTCCGGTTACAAGATTTGTGCTTATTGCTTTGAAATCGAAAAGAAATTCCGAAAAATTACTATAAACATTTAACGGAGCGTTTAATGCCAGCAAATTTAAAAAATTCGTTACTTTTTGTCCGGAACTTATTGAGGTTGGAAGAATGGGTTTAAAACCATCGAGTCTGAGTGCAAAAACAGCTTTGTCTTCAGTAATTTTCTGATCGATAAAAAGTTCATTCCGTTTATTATCTTCTGTGGAATAAAACTCATTCCAAGGCGCTTTATTTACAATATCAGTCATTTCTTCAACAGAGTATCCGGCGGAATACATTCCTCCGATTATACTTCCCATGCTTGTACCGTAAATAGCGGAAACTTTAATTTTATTTTCTTCAAAAGCTTTTAATATGCCTATTTGCGATAATCCGCGGGCGCCGCCGCCGCTAAGTACCAGGGAAATTTCCGGTTGTATTGCTGGAACTTCAGTAGTTAATCCAAAAGGCAGATATTTTGTTTTTGTTTCAAAAGAATAACTAATTGCTTCCTGAGCCGTTAATACGGTTGAAAAAATTATTATAAGAACTGTAAATAAAAACTGTTTTATCATTCAAATAATTATCATAAATGAATATTATTTTTTCTTTTTAATTTGCTGCTGTGCTTTTTGCTGTTCTGCTGCAGCGTCCATCATACGTTGCATAAATCCGTTTTTTTTCGGCTTATCAACCGGAACAAGTTCTACATCATTTTTAGAATGATTTACATAATACTGCTGGATTATCGAGAACAAATTAAACATAAAATAGTAAAGGTTAACTCCCGAAGGCAGCGACATAAACATAATTGTCATCATAATCGGCATCATATAAACCAAAGCTTTCTGCGTTGGGTCCTTCATTGTCATCTTCTGCTGAATAAACATTGTAATACCCATTAAAACAGCAAGTCCGCTTATATGGCTTATTAAAGGTATGCCTGTTGGAAGGCGTAAAATAATATCTGGCGCAGCAAGATTGTCAATCCACCAGATAAACGGCTGATTTCTCAATTCAATTGCCAGATTAAAAAGACTCCACAAAGCAACCAGTATCGGCATCTGTAAAAGCATCGGCAAACATCCGCCTGCCGGATTAATTCCATACTTGGAATAAAGGTTCATAGTTTCTACCGATATTTTTTGCTGGTCGTCTTTAAATTTTTCTTTCAATTCAGCAATCTTTGGCTGCAAGAGCTGCATTTTTTTCATCGATTGCATGCTTTTGCGGGTTAGTGGATATAAAAGCACTTTTATGATGAGTGAAAATAGTATTATCACAAATCCGTAATTCGGTATAAAATTGTGTAAAAACTTAAAAAGCGGAAGAAGAAAATACTCGGAAATAGGTCTGATTATAAACGACATACCCATAAAATTCCCGAAATCGTAAATAGCTTCGTAATTTTCATTGTAAGCTTTTAAAATATCGTAATCCAACGGGCCTATATATAAGTTGAATACATCTTTTTGGATACTTTTATTCTGAAGCGGAACTCTGTAACCCACTTTGTAATATTCGCGAGGTCCTAATGTTCCTTTGTTTTTAGTTTCTCCTTCTATAAAAACTCCGCCTTCTGTTATTTCATTTTCAGGCGAAATAATTATTCCGAAATATTTGGTTTTCATTCCCAGCCAGTCAACCTGACCGTTAAATTCTTTTTTTTCCTTTTCATCTTCCGATGATGAATTTATAATAAGTTGTTCACCACCCGAAAATGCGCTTGCGTTTGAATATGATGCTTCATCTACAGAATTTTTCTCAACAAAGTTGATCCCTTTTTCCCATTGAAAATCGTAATTAAATCCGCTCATTTCAGTATTCATATTAACAAATTCATTTTCAATTTTTGTACGGTAGTTGTTTCCGTATAAAACAAAATTCCGTCTGATGATATTTGAATCCGCTGTTACGAATTCGTATGTTATTACAAGGGAGTCCGTCCCGGTTATCTTATACTCGTAATTATCAGACCTGGTATTAAAAATCAATTCTGCAGTTTTTACAAGTTTTCCTTGCTTTGTAACAAAAACGGCATTCAGTTCGCCGCCATTTTCCTGGTTTATAAGCTGAACTTCGTTTTTATAATATGGTCCATCAGGAAAATCATCGTGATACCAAGTTTTAAAATGTTTAAGAAAATACTTTTTAAGCCTTGCTCCTTTGTTTGTAAATTCTGCTCTTATCAAGTCAGTTTCAACAGTTATTATACTTTCTTCGGCACTGTTGCTATTTGAAAAAAGGCTGTCTTTATCACTGGTTTTATTAATTTCCGGTTGTACATTACTCTGTTTGCTATTTTCTGAAATTTTATTTTCTATTTTAACAGAATCCTTTTGCGGAACCTGCTGAGGTTGAATCGGTGCCGGTGCATTAAAATACATCCAGACAGTTAAAATTATTCCAATTAATACAAATGCCGCAATACTCTGCTTATCCATTTAAGATCCGTAACTTTTTAAAAAATTATTTTAATGCCAAAAATAAGTAAATTAAACCTCTTGAAAGAAGAAAAATTGGTAGTAACTGAGTTAAAAGTAATCTACTCTTTTTAAACCTGCCGTTTAATAAACTTTCCAATCGATTTAACCAGTTCTAAAATCTCGGGGGTTACTTTATCGAGTTTAATAATTCTGTTATTTTTTTTATTTAATCTGTTTGGGGAAAAGAAAACCAATAAAGTTTTATTTTCAGAAAAAACATTATCGGCAAAGAATTTTTTGTTTTGTCTGTAAGTTTCTCTCATAAGCCTTTTAACGCGATTTCTCCATACAGCATTTCCGGCTTTTCGCGAAACTCCAACAGCAATTATTATAGGGGTATTTTTCCACTCAGTTTGTAAAAAAACAGCTTTGAACTGGCCGTTTTTAGAAAAAATGGTTTTCCCTTCCGAAAAAACCATTTCCAATTCTTTTCTTTTTTTTATTCTTTCTTTTTCAGAAAAAGAATGCTCTTTCAATTTCTTTTATTTTTCATCGCTAACTGTCAATTTCTTGCGGCCTTTTGCTCTTCTGCGTGCTAAAATTTTACGGCCGTTTTTTGTTGCCATTCTTTCGCGAAAGCCGTGCTTATTTCTTCTTTTTCTCTGACTTGGCTGAAAAGTACGTTTCATTATTTGATCTCCTATTAAAAAAGAACACAAAAATAATTATTTACAGTTAATTAATCAAACAAAATTTTAAACAA
>CAYTFZ010000073.1:0-13386 GCA_964437215.1 uncultured Melioribacteraceae bacterium
AACCTGGCTGTTGTTTGTGTTAAAGCCCCAGCGGTTGCCTAAATCTTCAACCTGGCTGTTGTTTGTGTTAAAGCCCCAGCGGTTGCCTAAATCTTCAACCTGGGCATTATTTGAATTCTGATAAATATTAATAGTAGGTATAATTTCGTTATTTTCTTTTTGAACATCATTGTTTGATAAATTAAGATTCATGTTTTGATTTTGAATTCTTGCTCTTTTAGCAACTTCAACATTTCCTTGAGAAAAAATATTAATACTAATTGCTAAAATTATAATTACTGAAGAAACTGTATTTTTCATAAAAAACTCCAAATTT
Organism: uncultured Melioribacteraceae bacterium; assembly: GCA_964437215.1. Classification (GTDB taxonomy): domain Bacteria; phylum Bacteroidota; class Ignavibacteria; order Ignavibacteriales; family Melioribacteraceae; genus JAAYAN01. Next base: position 317 of record CAYTFZ010000073.1, read on the forward strand.
GTGATCTGCAGCATACAAACAAGGAATATACCATAAATTTAATGCAAAAATCGGCTCGTTTAATAAGTAAATAGAAATACTATTATGAGGAAAGTGTAAAAATAATTAACAATGGAATTAATGTGTAAAATAAATTTACAAAAATAGGATATTATGACTTATTCTGTAGAATTTTATCTAAAGTAGGACGAGATAAGCCAAGTAATTTTGCAGTTTTCGATTTATTGCCATATAAACGCTCAAGGACTTTCCTTACATAAACGGAAGAAAAATCCTGTAAAGTAGTTGAATTGAAATCAATTTCGAATGATAAGATGCTGTTTTCTGATTTTGAAGAAAATGCTGATTCAATTTCGGGAGTAAGAATATTGAATAGAAATTTAACATTCAGCTTGTCATCGTTTGAAAGCAGTACGGCTCTTTCAATAGCGTTTTTCAGTTCGCGGATGTTTCCAGGCCATAAATAATTCAAAAGAAATGTTCTTAACTCTTCTGTTATTTGAAAAACGGGTTTGTTGAATTGTTTGCATGCATTATTTATGAGATATTCGGAAATCTCAACAACATCATTTCCGCGATCGCGCAGAGGAGGCATATGGATATTAATTGCGTTAAGTCGATGATATAAATCGTTGCGGAATTTTTCTTCAAGTATCAGCTGAGGCAGATTTCTGTTGGTTGCAGAAATAATTCGTGCTTTTATAGGTATATCGTAAGTGCCTCCAAGTCTGCGTATAACCCTGTTATCAATTGCCCGTAAAAGTTTTACCTGCAGGTCAAGACTTAAATCACCTATTTCATCAAGAAAAATAGTACCGTCCTGGGCAAGTTCGAACAAACCGGTTTTTGCAATTTTTGCATCGGTAAAAGCACCCGGCATATGCCCGAATAACTCTGTTTCCAAAAGATTTGCCGGTAAAGCCGAGCAATTGATATCAATAAAAGGAGATTTATAATTGGGACTTAAATCGTGAATGGCTTTTGCAAGAACACCTTTTCCTGTTCCGGTTTCACCGGTGATTAATATATTTATATTTGGAGTTGCTGCAATTTTTTTTGAAATATCAAAAACTTCTTGAATACGTAAAGATTTACCGATAATATTATGAAAAATTTCTTCTTGTTTATCTGTCTGATTCTTATTCCGAAAAATATCAGGAATAAAATTTTCTAAAATTTTTTTAAAGTGACTGCGGAATTTGGGAAGTTCAAAAGGAATTATAAAGATGTTGGGAATATTTAATCTGGCAACATTTGCTATAAAAAAAGGATCCTGATTTTCGGTTACAATTATCAGAGGGTTTTTGGTTTGTCCTGAATATTTAAGAGTTTTCTCAAAAAGATGATCGCTTAACGAAGTTATTCCCAGAATTATTATACCTTCTTCGTCAATCAATTTTTCAGTATGCACTATTTCCAGAATGCAGTTATTTTTTTCTGTCTGCTTTATTGATAGCTCAACCAGCGAGGTATCCACTTGTCTGGATACTATAAATATTTTTATCCTTTTAGTGCCCATAAAAATATTTTTCCCAGGTTTTTGCTTGTGCTGAAACAGATGCTCTTTCTTTTTCATTTAAATATGCAGATTTATCATCGTATTCCGAAAACTGTTCGGAAATATGACTTATGAGCGAGCGTGTCAGTTTAATATATTCGTAAGCCTGATTTTTATTTCCTCTCCGAAGATATTCTTCTGCAAGTCTGTGTGTGTATTTCCATGTAAATTCATTGATATTATTTTCGATAAGTTTTTGATACCCGTTTTCCAGTAACGACAATGCTTCGGAGTAATTTTGTTTGCTGTTCATTATTTCCGATTTTATATAATTTATTCGAATATTGTCAAGGAAATTCACTTTGCAATGTTCTTTGACAATAGGATTTTCCGTACATTCATAAAAAAACATATCATCAGTTTCCTTGAGATTAATATATAAAAATCGCAGGATATAAATAAACTCGGAAACAGTATCTGAAGAAAAATATTTTTTGCATAAATCAAGAACCTTGTTTTTATCTATTTTTATCTCGTTATAAAAATCTTCGAGAATACCGGTTAGTGCGAGATTATTTTCGTGATATTGCGGAAGATTTCCGGCGGAGGCAAGCTCTTTGTAAATTTCGGAAGCAAAAAGCAGCCGTTTTGTAAGTCCGATTGCCGAATACAGTTTAATTTCGGTGAAATAAAGTTCTGCCAGCTCATTTTTTTCATTAAGCGAAGAGAAAATGTTACGGCATTGTTCAATTTGTTTAAGAGCGCTTTTATATTCGCATATATCAATATTCAGTATAAGATGATTGTGTTTTACAATGCCCAGTCTTTTTTTATTTCCGGTGATTTCAAAAACAGATTCGGCATTTTGAAAATGTTTTTTGGAGCGGTCTATTTCAAATTTAGATCTATGAAAAACTCCAAAATTTGAATTCAACAAACCGTCTTGGTCCAAATTTCCTATTTCGTTGTTTATTTTATATGCTTCTGTCCATTCTGCCAGAGCAAGATCAAAATTATTCTGCAAAAAATACTGCGTTCCGATATTCTGTTTTATCTGAACATATTTCAGAAGTTCATTCTGCTGTTTATAAAGTTCCATTGAGTTTTTAAAAAATAAAACAGCTTTATCGATATTTTTATAGAAAGAATAATAAATTATTGCTTTTAAATTAAGCAGACGGGCACGGTTGTAACCGGAAAGATTTTTTGCCAATAACGAATCAATTAGATATTCGGCATCTTTAAATTTGCTGCATTCAAATTCGAGCACGGCTTTTTCAATTAGAATATCGTTTTTAAAATTTTCATCGCCTTCAAGCAGAAGTTCATCCAGAATATTACGCGCTTCATCAGTTTCTCCAAGCGAAATAAGGCAAGAGGCTTTTAGTTTTTTGATAGTTAAAATATCTTTTTCGGAATAAGGGTAATTCAAACAATCGTTAATTTGAAAAATACAGCCGGGTTTATCATCAAGATTAAAAAGAGTAATTGCTTTATCAAACTTAATTTTGTAAACCAAATCTGAATCGAGCGGCATACCCAATAGTTTATCGAGCAGGGAAAGTCGGTACCGGAAAGTAAAAGCGTAAACCGGATCATCAATTTCTTCATAAATAAGACGTCCGGCATTAGTAAAATCACCGCCAAGAAAATACTGCTTCGAAATTTCCAACCGGCTGATATTTTGCTTTATCTGCTCCATTATGGCAGCTAGTTTTAAGTGCAAAGCGGGTTTATCTGGAATTTGAGAATAAATATAATCCTTAAGATTCTGCGAAACAAATTTAATTCCCGCTTTTTCAGTCTGGCGAAGGATATTCTTCTCAATAAGTTTTTTAATTGATTTTCCGGTTTCTGAGTGAGTGAGTGATAAAATTTTATTAAGCCACTGAGGACGCATATTTGTTTCTGCAGCCGAAAGAATTATTGAAGTAGCTTTATCTTCATCGTCGAGTCCGGCAAATTGTGCTGCCGAAAAATGGAAATTATCTTCTTTCAGCGATTCGAGAATTGTTTTATCCGGTTCAAAAATAATCTGACCGTTACGGTAATTTATCATCCCAAAAAAGAAAAGAGCTGATAAGAAATGAAAAATTCTTCCAGGACGCAAATTAGAGTATGCTATAATTGTGTGATAAATATCGTCAATCGGAAAATCGGGTGAAAAAGTTTTATTCAGAAAATTATGAATTTCGTTTTCGGAAAATGGATTCAACTGTTTTACAATTTTCGAATGAAAGTAAGGACCGAATGAATTGTAAGATGAGTTTTCGGTAACAATTATTTTTATCTTGTTAACAAGAAAAACGGGTATAATTTCTAAAAGAATTGAAATGGAAATTTCATCATAAAGATTAAAATCATCAAAAATAATCGTGAAATTCTCTTTTGCTGAAATATGATTAAAAATAGATTTAAGGTCGTTTGCCAGATTTTTAGTGTTGCCGCATAAAACATTTTCAATTAAATCTTTAATTTCCTGAGAGACTGCGTTAAGGATGAAATTTGAATTATAAATCCTTTTAAGAGTTTGTTCCCAAATTGTTTTTCCTGTTTCCGAGTACCCATTGTTTATAAGGATAATTTTTTCAAAATTCAGATAAACTTCTTCAACAAGACGCGATTTACCGGAACCTTCGGGTGAATTCAACAAAACAAGGAAATTAGTATTTTTTTTAAAAAGATAATTTTTTATCAGATACGAGAGAATTTCTGTTACAACAAAAACCTTAGGTGGAATCCACTCACTGAAATAACTTTTTTCAATATCAATATTAAGTTCAGTTAAAATTTCCATTGCATTCGAAAATCTTTCAGCCGGGTCTTTAGCAAGCATTTTTTTTACGGCATTTATCACCCTGGAAGGAAAATTTGTTTTAGGAAAAACCGGCTCGGAGTTTATATGCGCCTTAAAAAGTTCAAGCTGATCCTTTTTTTCGAAAGGAAATTTTCTGTAAATAATTTTATAAATTAAAACACCGAGAGAATAAATATCTGATCTGTGGTCAATGGTACCGCCAGTCAGCACTTCGGGGGCAAGATATTCGGCTGTGCCTCGTTTTGTAAAAGAAGCTGCGGATTTTGTGTTGCAACAAAGTCCAAAATCTATAAGAAAAAGTCCGGGATTTTCATTGCCGGAAATCAATATATTCTCTGCTTTTAAATCCGAATAGATATAATTTGATTGATGTAGATAAAACAGTGTTTTGCATAAACGCGAAAGAATAAAAATTATTTCCGATTCTGACTTGTTTAGACAATATTCAAAGATATTTATCCCGTCGATAAAATCCATAGTGAAAAACAATGAATTGCTTTTAATTGGGATTTTACTGCCTATATCTTCAACATGAACAATATTTCCAAAATCGTAACATTTTACAATGTTTTTATCAGTGAGATTTTTAAGTATCGAATACTCATCAACAAATGCCAAAATTTCTTCATTATCAGCTTCGGGAGGAAGAATTTTCAGGGCGATAAGCGAGTTTAAGTTTCCAAGATTTTCAGCAAGGAAAATCTGGCTTCTGCCGGAGCCTAATTTTTTAATTATCTTAAATTGCTTGTTTATTATCATAGTTTAAAAGACAAGTCATTTATTTTTTTAGCTGCATTGTTTATTGTAATAACTGTTATAAAAATTATCAGACAAGAAAATCCGCTGATCCACCAGGCATTGCTGAGATAAAGCTGTCCCTGATTAATCATTCCCCCCCACGAAGGGTATTCAACTCCGGTGCCGAATCCCAGATAACTTAGTGCCGATTCGGTTATAATTACATTAGAAAAAAGGAAGACCAGATTAACAATTACAGGCGCTGCAATAAGAGGAAGAATTTCGTCTTTCAGTATTTTTAATTTTCCAACTCCCAGCATTTGCGATGTTATAATAAAATTTTTATTCTTCAAGGAAATTACTTCTCCCCGGACAATTTTAAAAAGACTCATCCATCCGGTTATTGAAAGGATAAAGATTACTGTGAACAAAGAATTGCCTGTAAATGCAGCAATTAAAATTACAAGAAACAGAAGCGGGACGCATAAAAGGGCATCGGCAAATTTATTAAGAATTTTATCTGTTACTCCGGCAAAAATTCCAGCAAGATAGCCGAGAGTAATTCCGAAAAGAGAAGAAAACAATGTTACAAAAGATGCAATAAAAAGCGAGAGCCGGGTTCCGTAAACAATCCGCGAAAAAACATCACGCCCGAAGTTGTCGGTGCCGAGTAAAAAAAATGCTTTCTTTACAGCAAAACTATTATCTACAATTGCTGTGAATTTTGCACTGTTTTGTGAGGATATCTTTACAGTTTTTCCTGATATTTCAATTTTCTCACCTGTATAAACTTCGCAGGAATTATAATCGCGGGTAATTAAAGAAGTTTGGAATTTTGCATCGGTATTCCCCGAATCTGAAATAATCAGCAGGTTTATTGAAGATAAAGGGGGCAGAAGCCGGGCTGCTTTCAGCTCGTAATGGAAATCGGGATCGGATGAAACAAACGCCGGGGCGAAAAACAGGAATGAAATTAGCAACAGCATTGTCATTTTTAACAGACTGATTTTCTGTGAAAATAACTCCGATTTTCTCATCAATAAAGTAATAATCAGCAAAAGAGGTAATGCAATTGCAGTAAAAAGATAATCAAAAATATTCCACTTAAACATATCAGAAAAAATTGAAATTATTATATGATGCAGATTCATATAAAGATCGATGTTCACTAATATAAGCGCGGATGACAAGAAAACAACAAACGTACCGGTCTGCAGAAATAATCCCGTCATTCTATTAAATCTCCTGCAATTCTGCTATCAATAATCGATTTTATAAAATCTGCCGCAATATTCGATAAAATAACGCATAATCCCGAAACGAAAGCGCAACCGGTTACAAGCGGATAATCACGCTGCAAAATTGAAGATACCGTAAGCCTTCCCATTCCGGGCAAAGCAAAAATAGTTTCGGTAATAAGCGCTCCGCTTAAAAGCATACCAATTTCAATACCTGCAACGGAAATAAGCGGGAAAACCGAATTTGGCAAAATATGTTTGATAAGTATTCCATCCCTGCTTAAACCGTTCGATTTCAGCAAAAGAGTAAACGGGGCAGAATCTGCCATATCCATATTTTCACGTAAATATCTGTAAAAATATGCAGTCCCGATTATACTTAAAGTCATTACCGGCAGAAAGAGATAATTTATTCTTTCTGCAGCAAAAAGGAAAAAATCATTTTCATCGGGATTAAAAGAAGTAATTCCCGCAGAAGGAAAAATTTGCAGCCATACGGAAAAGAAAAGTATAAGAAGAACGGCTAAAACAAAAGTCGGTATGGAATAAATTATTAAAGAAATCTCGTTGAAAAATCTGTCCTGCCAGCAATTTTTTTTCTTAAATGAATAAAGAGATAAAACAATTGAGCCAGCAGTTTGAATAAAAAAAACAATAAAAGCAAACATTAAAGTAAATGGGAAATAATTCATAATTACTTCGAAAACCGGTTGGCGGTAAATGTAGGAAATTCCGAAATTGAGTGAAATTATATTGGCAAGAAACGAAAGGAATTGTTCGTGAAGCGGAGCGTTTAGATTGAAAGAATTATAAATCTTTTCCGAAAGTTCGGGGCTAAACTCGGGCGATACAAATTTGTGAACCGGATTTCCGGGAGCCAGACGAAGAAGCAGAAAAATTATGCAGATAAGAAAAAATAAAGTTGTTATGCCGTTAAAAACTTTTCGGAGCAAAGGGAAAAAGTATTTTTTCATATCACCTGACTTCCCACTCCCAGCATCGCTGCACCGAACCCAGAGAATTAACTTCGGCATTTTTAATTTTGGAGCTGTAAACTGAAAAATTATCAATCCAGAATAAAAAAGTAACAGGCTGGTTTTCTCTGATTAAATCCTGAATTTTATTATAAATGCGTTTAAGTTCAGCCGGGTCGTTTGTCTGCGAAGTTTTATCCAGTAACTGGTCGATTTCTTTATTCATAAAACCAGAAGTGTTTGTTTGATATTTTTTTAAGTCCGAATACCAGTACGGTTTTATGTGCAGAGGAATAGGGACCTGCCAGCCCGAAATAAAAGCATCCATCTGCCGCGAATACATCTTTTCCAGAAAAATTCCGCGTTCCAAAGGTTCAAGATTAACATTTATGCCGATTTTCTTTAAATCCGATTTAACGATATTTGCAGTATATTCCCGAAGGGGCTTTCCGGTTACAAAATTTAATGTGAACGAAAACTCTTGTCCGTTTTTGTCAAGTATTCCGTTTTTGTCGCTGTCGTGCCATCCGGCATTTTTTAAAATTGCCAAAGCCTTTTTGGGATCATAAGAAAAATCATTGCTCTTGCTGTAATAATCTTTAAATATCGGGGAAACAGGTTCATTTGCAACGCTTCCTCTGCCGAGCAAAAATTCGTCGAGAATCATCTTTCTGTTTATTGCGTAAGTGAGAGCTTTTCTTATTTCTTTGCCGCCGAAATATTTATTGGGTTTAACTGAATTTTTTAAAAAAGCTTCTGGATTAATATTATTCCAGCAGATAAAGTCGATATAACGTCCTTGCATTGCCGAAATGTTTAAATCTTTGCGGTTTTCGAATTCGTAAATATCTTCTGTATTAATTTCGGGAAGCACGTCAATCTCGCCGGTTAAAAGCTGATTTTTCCGCGTAAAATATTCCGGAATCACTTTTAATATTATACGCGAAGGAGATAAATCGTTTTCAAGAAAGTGGCCTTTTCGCTTTTCGAGCAGAATATATTGATTTCTTTCCCATTTTTTTAATTTGTAAGGACCGGTGCCGCAGCTTTTAAAAATTGCATCCGAAACAGAAATAAGCGAATCGGGGATTCCTTCGAAAATATGTTTTGCAATAATAGGCAAATCAGTTTCAAGCAGCGAGGGATTCGAGTTCTTCAAAAACTTAAATTTAATTTTTTGCGGTGAAATAATTTCGAAAGTATTTTTTATATCTATCTGTCCGTTTTCGAGCGTATGAAATTTATCGAACATTCCGAAAAAAGAACTTTGAACAACCGGATTAGAATAAACCGAATAAGTAAAAACAATATCTTCAGGCGAAAAAGCTTTGCCGTCGCTCCATTTTATATCACTGCGCAAAGTAAAAACAACTTCGTCACGACTGTCATTCCATTTCCAATCTTTTGCAAGAAGCGGGTAATCAGTCAGTCCGCCTTTAGTGCTATCCCATTTATGCCCGACAAGACCAAGATTTGTATGCTCAAATAAAATTGATTCGCTTACGCCGAAAGAAAAAACCGGCGATGCCGATTGAATATCGGAAGAAATGCCAATCGAAACCAGCCGCATATCTTTCCCGTCTCTTCCGCACGAAGAGAAAAATATAAGCAGCAAAACAAAAGCAAAATTCCTTTTAATCATTTTTACAAAGGTTTTGTGACAGCAAATGATCAAATAAATTTCAAAATTCAGTCTGTAAATTATTAAACTTTATTTGATCTTGTTTTTATCAAAAAATAAATAATTTTTTTAACTTTTGATATGAATAAAAATAAAATAATGTTAAAAGAACTTTCGGTTGCTAATATACAAAAAGGACAGCCATATATTATTTTAAAAAATATTTCTTGTAACTTTAATTCAGGAAAAGTTTATACGATTCTTGGTAAAAACGGAAGCGGAAAATCAACATTGCTGAAAAGTGTTTTAAAACTTCTTCCGCCGATAGATTTTAAAGTAGAAGGCGAGATCGAAATTAATGGAAAGAATGTTTATCAGATGTCCGAAACAGACTTGGAAAATTTCCGGAAAGGAATAATTAAATATGTCCCTCAGGATGCGCAGACTGCATTCGATCCGTTAAAGAAAACAAAATATTATTTCGAAAAAATATATAAGATTAATAGCGGTACTGCAGAAATGCTAGATTATTTTTTGCTTCCTCCGAAAGATGTTTTATTTAGGCTGCATCCACATCAGCTTAGCGGAGGGATGTGCCAGCGTTTATTAATTTCGTTATCTTTTTTATCCCGTCCGGAAATTATTTTTTTTGACGAACCTACTTCCGCGCTTGATACGCCTGTTTCGAACTTGCTTTGCAGAAAAATAAAAGAATTTGCAAAGGAGGATAAAATTGCCGTGATTGTTACTCAGGACGAAAATTTCGCAAAAAATGTTTCCGACGAAATTGCAGTTCTTTCGTCCGGGAAAATTTCGGAATTCCAAGCTGCCGGGAATTTTTTTAATCAGGAAAGAATATGAATAATATTCTTGAAGTAGAAAACTTATATTTCTCAGCAGCAACCGCAAACGGAAAAAAAGAAATTCTGAAAGGGATTGATATGCAGGTTCGGGAAAGTGAAGTTTTAGGAATTTCGGGTGAATCGGGCTGCGGAAAAACAACTCTGGCGAAATTGATTGCGGGAATATTAAAACCTGTTTCGGGTAGAATCAGTTATAATTTTCCTGCAAATAACGATTCAGTAAAAAAAGTGCAGATACTTTTTCAGAACAGCGACGAATTGTTAAATCCGCTTTTGGATGTGAGGAAAACTTTAATGTTAAACGGCAAACCTTTAAATTACGATTTATGCGATTTAATCGGGATAAGCCAAAAAATGTTATCGCAGAGAAATTCAACTCTTTCGGGCGGCGAAAGGCAAAAAGTAGCAATAGCGCGGCTTTTATCTGTAAATCCCGAATTATTAATTCTTGACGAACCGTTTTCTTCGCAGGACCCGGATTCTGTTAAAAATCTTGTAGAATTATTGAAAAAAATAAATTCGAATTACAAAACCGCATTAATCTGTATTTCTCATCAAATAAGAATTTTTGAAAATTTTGCTCATACTATTTCAATTATGAAAAACGGAAAAATTTTAGAAACAGGAAATTCAGCGGAAATTTTAAACTCTCCCGCGGAAAATTATACGCGGTTTCTTTTGGAAGCAGAATATTACAAACTGGATAGAAAAGATTTTGATAACATTTAGCAGCAGGAAATTATGTTTGAATTTATCTCGGTAGGAATTGTATTAGGTCTGTCTGCAGGTTACAGTCCGGGTCCGCTTAATGCCCTCATCGTTTCCGAAACTTTGAAGAAAAATGTAAAAGCAGGTGTTAAAGCAGCTTTGGCGCCGGCAATTACCGATTTGCCGATAATATTAATAAGTTTCTATTTGTTATTCCAGCTTAAAAATTATTCGGCGCTTTTAGGAATAATTGCAATTATCGGGGCAATTCTTGTAATTTTATACGGAGTAAAAGAATTAACAGTTAAAGATGTTGAGTTAAACCAAACCGAAAGCAGCAGTTCGTTAAAAAAAGCTGTACTGGTAAATTTTTTAAGTCCGCACCCATATATTTTTTGGATAAGCATTGCCGGACCGATTATTCAAAAAGCATACGGCATTTCTTTTTTACATGCTATAATATTTATAATTTCTTTTTATGTTTTTCTCGTCGGATCAAAAATGTCGATTGCTGTAATTTCGCAGAAATCGAAGAAATTCTTAAAAGGAAACGGATATAAAAATGTAATAAAAATACTTGGCGCAGTTTTAATAATTCTTGGTCTCTTACTTTTAAGGGACGGACTTACCCGTTTGCAGATAATATAAACGGATTGTTATTTCAAATTTTTCTAAAATTTATTTATTTTCTCAGAAATTATTAGAATCTGAATTTTTCGAAATAATTTGTTATCCAAAGCAACATTTTGTGTTTTTGTTCATCTTTATTAAAAAGAGAAAAAAATATTTTGGAAAAAACTTCAGCACAAATAATTGATTTTACACTGATTTACAACCAGCATAAAAAAGGCTTATACAATTTTGCCTGTAAAATGCTTTCCGATAAACTTACCGCCGAAGATTTAATCCACACAATTTTTCTCAGGTTATTTGAAAATATTGATAAACTAAAAAATCCGGAAAGCGTTGCCTTTTGGCTTTACAGGAGTTTGCGAAATGAAATTTATATGATTTACAGATCAAAAAAAATAAAAAGTGACAGATATAATGTTGAAGATGTTTACGAAATTGAAAAAATGGATTCCAAAAATATTGAATCAGAAATTGAAATGAATGATATCAAAGAAATTATTAAAGGCGAGCTTGATAAAATAGATAAAGCGCAAAGGGAAGTTTTTCTGTTAAAAGAATATGGAAAGTTTAGTTACAAGGAAATAGCGGAAATAATGGATATTAACGAAAATCTTGTTAAAAGCAGGTTATTCAAAACAAGGCAGAAACTTATTGAAAGAATTTCAAAAATAATCGATAAGGATTAATTATGAATACAGAATTTGAAAAAATTGACAAATACTTTGATGGAGAATGTTCGGAAAAGGAAGAGACAGAAATGTTTTTATTCCTGAGCAAAGAAAAATCCGCGCGTGAATATTTTAAGGCAAATTACAAGCTCAAGATAATAACTAATCAAATAGATGAAGAATTCCCGGAAAATCTTGATGAAAGAATTTTAATATCAATTAAGAATAAAGCAATAAAAGATGAAAAATTATATACTGCTAAAAAAGACAGTCATCTTTTTTATTATGCTGCTGCGGCTGTTTTAATAATTGGATTACTTCTGGGTTATATGGAAATTAATAACTATAAAGCAAATCTGGAGGCAACAACAAGAAAAATTGAGAAGCAGGAAAAACTTATTAATCTGATTCTAAACAATTCGCTGCCCACAACAGAAATAAATACAAAATACACAAACGAAATAATTATAACATCAGAACTTTGAGGTAAAAATGAAAAAGTTATTTATTGCAGCAGTAATGTTGTTTTTATCTCTGCAAAGCTGCAGGGAAAACAAAATTGAAATAATACCGGATTACGATAATGATTATCTGACATTAGAGAAAGTAGATGAACCGGTTTCCTTGAAAAATATGGAGCAGGAACAAAAGAAGCTGTTTGTAATACTGAAAGATACTGTAAACAATGCAGATTCAAAATATAATGTGCTGTTTGAATACAGGCTGTACATTAGTGCAAATGGTAAGATTGAAAGGATTAGGATTTTGAACTCGGAGGTTAAAGAACTTGAACAAAGTATTCTGGGACAGCTTGGGGAATGGTCTTTTAATCCTGCAAAACTTAACGGTCAATCTGTTAAATTCAGATTTGATCTGAAAATTTCACCGGAATCATTAAGCGATAAAAAATTAATTTCAGATTTTTTTAATGAAAATAAATATTTTATTGCTGTGAACCAAATGCCTGAACCCATTGGAGGCATTACCGCAATTCAAAAAAATATTATATACCCGGAATCAGCAAAAAAGGAAGGTATTCAGGGCAGAGTATATGTAAAAGCATATATTGATGAACAGGGAGATGTTTCTAAGGTTGATTTAATAAAAGGTATTGGTGCAGATTGTGATGAGTCAGCAATGATGGCTGTTAAAAAAACCAAATTCAAACCCGGAATGCAAAATGGTAAACCGGTTAAAGTACAGGTTGCAGTACCAATATTATTTGAATTAAAATAAATAAATTAACTTTTAAATAATCATAAAAAGAAATGTTTCCTATTAAAATAATCACGGTGTTAGTATTCATAACAT
>CAYTFZ010000074.1:0-6204 GCA_964437215.1 uncultured Melioribacteraceae bacterium
TCTTTGTGCTTTACAATTTCCAAATATTTTTCGCGTTCAACGCCAAAATCAACTGTCTTCGAATCCTTGCGGTCGTTATAAAACTCTTTTAACTTTGCAACGGCAATTGCGGTGCTAAGCAAATTTATTATTGCCTCGCGCGTTTTTTTATCTTCCATTCCCTCAATTTCAGCGATATCCTCTTTTTCAAAAAGCAGTTTTCCAATCGAAATTTCCTCATCGTCTGCCACCTCAAAAATTCTTTCAACAACGCGCTTTATATATTCCAGCAAATCTTCCTTTTTAATCGAGCCGGTTAGGCTTTCTTTTTTCACGTCGCTTAAATTCATCCCGAAATCTATTTGATATTTACGCCGGAACATTTTGCCATCGCGTTCCTCAATCGATTCGAAAGAGTACTGGAACGAAATATTAAGCGCTTTTTTCTCTTCGGAATAGAAACCGTCGGCAGTAAGTTTTTCGGTCTTTTCGTTCAAAAAGTTAAAACTGAAATTCAGTCCCTGAAAACTTTTGCTTACCCAGCTTGTCTTAGGATCAATCCCCGATTCGTAAAATATTTTTGCCAGATCCGAAATGTCAGTTTGTAAAATTGAGTTATCATTTTGCAGCGGTTCTTCCTTTTTAACATCGGTTTTATTTTTGTTAAAAAGCAGATTCTTATTGTCCGAAATGCCAACCGAAGCAATATCCATATTTTTTCCGGTTTTTTTTTGTATTTTCGGAAGTAATTTGCAATTAATTAGAGAGATTTGTCACGTTTTAATAAGTCTGAGAATTATTAAATATTCCGAAATAAATTCAGCATTTTAATAAAAGGAGGAAAAAATGGAAGAATCCAAAGAAAATAATGTTAATGAAGATTTAGAAGGGCAGCAAACACTCGGGCATCTGGACCGGATGATTGGCGTAATCAGCGAACCTTCTGCAGCTTTTTCGGCAATTTCTAAGCAAGGCACGCGGCACACCGACTGGCTGATACCAATTCTTTTAATGATAATAGTAACAGTGATAACCACTATAACAGCGTTTTCTAATCCCGAAATTAAAGCTAAAATGATGCAGATGCAGAGAAAAACAATGGAAGAACAATTCGAAAAGCAAATTGCATCCGGACAAATGACGCGCGAAGAGGCAGATAAAATTAAAGAAAACGCGAGCCGGTTTACCGAAAATCCCGTTATGCTTATTGTTTTCCCTGCAATAAGTACAGTTATTGTTACATTTATATGGTTTTTCTTCTTCGCGCTTATAGGCTGGCTTGTTGCTAAAAATCTTCTTGGCGGAACAGGAACATTCAATGATGCGATGACTGCCCTGGGCTTGCCTTTATACATAACTGTTATTTCACTAATTATAATAATTATAATTTCTTTTGCTTCGGGAGAATTAGCATCGGGAGTAAATCTTCTGCTGCTTACAAAAGCCGAAGTTACTACATTCGGCGGATTTATTCAAAGCAAAATTGATGTATTTGCAATATGGTTTTATGCAGTTGTAGGTATAGGATTTGCCCGTATGTTTAAGTCCGATAATACATTAAAATATGTAATCACTTCTTTATCAATATGGTTTGTACTAAATCTTGCGGTATATTTTCTTGCAACAACCGTTCCTTTATTCCGGGGATTTTTGCGTTAAATTTTAACAGAGCCGTCGTTTGCGGCGGCTTTATTTTCCCCAGATTATGAACAAATTTAATATTCTTTCAGCCGGCGAAATATTGTTCGACTGCTTTCCCGATAAAATCTGCCAAGGCGGAGCCCCTTTTAATTTTATTTATCATATAATAAAACTTACAGGAAACGGAATTTTTATTTCGCGGATTGGAGAAGATGATTTAGGAAAAAAAATAAAATTATTTTTTGAAGAAAGAAATGTTTCTGCCGCTTTTTTACAAACCGACTTTAATCATTTAACCGGTAAAGTTGATGTTATCACCGACGAAAACGGGATACCGGATTTTACAATTAAAAAAAACGCAGCGTACGATTTTATTGAAATTAACCGGGAAATTCTTGATTGCGCAAAAAAATCGGATTTGTTTTATTTCGGCACGCTTGCACAAAGAGAAGGGAAATCGGGGAATACAATTCAAAGACTCGCAGAAAATTCTAAAATACGGTTTCTCGATTTAAATTTGCGAAAGGATTGTTTTGATGAAAATATTGTAAAAAAGTCACTTGAGCTTTGTACAATTTTAAAAGCCAGCGAGGACGAGTTTAATTATCTTTGCAGGCTGTTTTGTCTTTCAGGAAAAACCGAAAAAGAAAAGATTAAAGAAATCTGCAGCCGGTTTAATATTAAATCTGTTTGTGTTACAAAAGGAGAAAACGGTTCGGTAATTTTTAACAAAGGCGTTTTTAGCAAATATAAACTTCCTGCTGGAATAATTGCAGATACAGTGGGAGCGGGAGATGCGTTTTCGGCAATTCTGGCAATAGGATATTTAAGTAATTGGGAAACAGATAAAATCAGTGAAATTGCAAATAAATTTGCCGCTGCAACTTGTCTTTTTGAAGGCGCTTTACCTTTGAATGATGATTTTTATAATTTTTACCGCGGGATTATACAAAATTAAAAAACATTTTTTTCAGGAAATGTTACTGTAAATGCAGCCCCTTTGTTTTTGTCGCTTTCAAGAGAAATTTGAAGATTATTTATTTCGCAATAGTGTTTTACAAGAGCTAATCCCATTCCGCTGCCTTCATATTTGCGCGAATAACCCGAATCTTCCTGCGAAAAAGGAATAAACAGTTTAGACTGATATTCCTTGCTTATTCCTATTCCCGAATCTTTTACTGTTACTTTTGTATTGTTGGAATTGTCTCTGAACATTCTGATTTCTACAAAACCTGAATCGGTATATTTTATTGCATTATCCACTAAGTTTGTAAAAAGCTGCCTAAGCGAATAATCATCGGCGGTAACCTTAAAATTTTCGCTGCCTTTTATAACCCTGAATTCAAGATTTTTAGATTTGGCAGTCGGTTTGTAACTTTCGTAAATACTGCGGATAATATCGTTGCTTAAATCTACTTCTTCTTTTTTAATTTCGTAATTGCCCGATTGAATCTGCGCCATTGTAAGAAGCGAATCCACAGTTCTTATCAAACGCTTGCCTCCGCTTTCAATAAGTGAAAAGCTGTCTTTCTGGTCTTCGTCGAGCATATCGTAAAGTTCGCTTTTAAGCAGCGATGTAAAACTGAGCATCGTATTAACGGGGGTTCTTATTTCGTGCGACATTTGCGCAAGAAATTCCGATTTCAGCCTGTCCGATTTTTCAGCTTTTATTTTAGCGTTTATTAAATCCTCTTCAAGCTTTTTCCTTTTTGATATATCCCGGTGAATAGCAAGTATTACAAGTTTTCCCTTATAATTAAACAAAGTGGCATTCACTTCAAAATCTATTAATTTTCCCGATTTGCTTTTATGTACAGTTTCAAACTTCATATATACTTTTTCTTCGGAAAGCTTTTTGCTGTTTTTCTTAATCGCATCGGCGTCTGTAGAAAGATTATTAAGCGATAAACCAATCAGTTCGTTCCGGTCATATCCGTAAATCTTAAAAGCAGCGCTGTTTGCGTCGAGTATTACAAGATCGGGCAGACTGTAAATTAAAATAGGATCGTGAGCATTTTCGTAAAGCTCGCGATAATTTGTGTTTTCGGTACGATTATTCTCGTTCTTTCTTAGCATTAACTATTCTGCATAAAAATGTTTTTAAAGAAAATCTTTTTCAAATAATCGTTTTTTTGCGGAAAATATTTAGAAAAAAAGTAAACACAGAAGCTGAAAATTGAATTGCGATAAATAAAATTAAATAATATTCTGAGGGTCTACATCAATTGTAAGCCGCACGTTTCTGAAACGCGAAACTTTATTAAATTCTATATATGTTTCGAGAACCGCCTTTCGTAAAACTGCTCCGCCGGCATCTGTAATCCGGCTGCTTTTTATAAGAAGCTGAAATCTGTATTGCCCTTTAACACGCAAAATTACCGCTTCGGCTGGCGGCATTACTTGCAGTTTTGTGTTGTATTTAAGCAGAATTTTATAAAAATCTTTCAGCGCGTCGCGTGCTGCGCTTTCCTTTTCATCTTTAGTTTCAATAAGGCAAAGTCTTACAAAAGGCGGATATCCGGTTTTTTTCCGCAAAGAAATTTCTTTTTCGTAAAAACCTTTGTAATCATTTAAAAGCACTTTTTGAAGCACAAAATGTTTATCGTCTTTTGTCTGGATTAAAACTTCGCCCGGCGCGCTGCTTCTTCCGGCTCTTCCGGCAACCTGGGTAAGAAGCTGGAAAGTTCTTTCATCAGCCCGGAAATCCGGCATCCATAAAGTAGTTTCGGCTGAGATAACTCCTACAAGAGTTACATTTGCAAAATCAAGCCCTTTCGATACTATTTGAGTCCCTATTAAAATATCAATTTCGCCTTTCCGGAAATCGTTGAGTATAATTCCCAATTTTCCTTTTTCGGAAATTGAATCGGAATCAATCCGTTCAATTTTTGCCTGAGGAAAATGATATGCCAATTCATCTTCTACACGCTGTGTTCCTGTCCCGAAAAATTTTAATGCAAGCGAACCGCATACAACGCAGGCTTTAGGAACGGTTATAGTCTTGTTGCAGTAATGGCATTTTAAAATATTTTTATTGATATGATGAACCATCGAAACGGAACAATCGCTGCAGGTAATTATTTCGCCGCAGTCCTCGCAATAAACCTGTGTGGCAAATCCTCTCCGGTTTTGAAGAATTATAACGCCTTCGCGGGCTTTTAATCTTTGCGCAATTTTATCAAGAAGAATATTCGAGAAAGCATTGTCCATAGTTTTCTTTTTTTCTTCTGCTGAAACATTTATAAGCCGGATATGAGGAAGCTTGGCATTATCAACTCGTTCAGGAAGTTCAAGCAAAGTATATTTCCCGGTTTCGGCATTATGCATGCTTTCAACCGAAGGAGTAGCCGAACCAAGTATTACAGGACAATTATATATGCTTGCTTTTACTACTGCCGAATCGCGGGCATGATATTTAGGGATAATTTCATTTTGCTTATAACTTGAATCGTGTTCTTCGTCAACCACAATTAAACCTATATTTTTAAGCGGGGCAAAAAGCGCGGAACGGGCTCCTACAGCAATTTTGCTTTTGCCGCTTAAAATTCTTCTCCAGCTGTCGTATCTTTCGCCTAAAGACATTCTGCTGTGAATTACCGAAACAAGATCGCCGAAATTGTTAAACAGCCGCGCTGTCATTTGCGGAGTAAGAGAGATTTCAGGGACAAGAATCATTACAGTTTTATTCTGACTAAGAGCTTTTTTTGCCAGCTCAATATATACTTGCGTTTTACCGCTGCCGGTTACACCGTGGAGCAGGTAAGTTTTAAAAATTCCTTCGTCAATATCTTTTCCGACTGAATTTATAATCTGGCTTTGGGTTTCCGTTAATGTGAAATTCTGTCCGGCTTCTTCGTAGGTTTCCGAATAAATCCTTTCAACTTCTTTATCGAAAACTTCAACTATGCCTTTTTCAGCAAGACTGCTTACAGAACTTTGGTTTGTTCCGGTTTTCTTCAGCAGTTCGGCAAGAGCCTTCGATTCGCCTTTTAATTGAAGAAGATCCAAAAGTATTACAACTTGTTTCGGTGATCTCGATTCAAGTTCGGGAATTAAATCGTAAACTTTTTCCCGTTCAATTATTATTCGTACGTGTTTAACTTTTTTTGTGCGGACTTTCGCATTTTCAATTTCGTTATGAATTGAAATGATTCCTTGCTTTGCAAGAGTACGCAAAACGGAATGAATATTTTTTTTACCCGAAGCTTTTTGAAGATATCCTACGCTGCACAATTCTTTTCCGGTAAGTGCCGAAAGAACCAGTGACCGCGTTGATTTTTTATTTTTTTCGTTTTCCAGAACTTCGCTGCAAATCTTGCTGTTGCAGGCAATCATTCTTTTCGATTCAACATCCGATCCGTATGGAATTGAATTTTTGATTGCTTCTCCGAGAGAACTTAAATAATAATCCGAAATCCATTTATAAAACTTGAGAGAAGTTTCATCAAAAATCGCGTATTCGTCAAGAACATCCATAACGGGCTTTATTTTATCTTCAGTATCTGCTTTATCTTTAATCGAAATCACAAATCCCGTAAGAATTCTTTTTCCGAATGGCACAACAACTCTTACTCCGGTTTGAAC
>CAYTFZ010000074.1:6304-9469 GCA_964437215.1 uncultured Melioribacteraceae bacterium
ATAATACCTTCAATTAAAATCATTATTACATGTCCTCCATCCAGAACAGGGAATGGAAGAATGTTTATTATTGCAAGGCTTAAGCTTAAAGAAGCAAGAAAGCTAAGAAATACACTTACACCCATTTCGGCAGTATCGCCAGCCATTTCGGCAATTTTTAGCGGTCCGCCAAAAACTTTACCGAAAGCTACTTCGCCGAAAATAACTTTACGGAACATTGCAAAGGTTAAGCCTATTGTATTCCCGATATTATCGAATGTAGCCGATAAACCTTCCATAAGACTGTAGGAAACCGTATCTCTTTTTCCAGTATATTTAGATACAAAAAACACTCCCATCTTTCCTTCCATATCCAGTTTGGAAGCAATTTCAATCTCTTTACCGTCTCTTAAAATTTTAACAAGAACCGAATCGTCTTTATTCTCTTCCATTATTTTGTAAATCTGGTTTGTCCATTTAATAGGCATCCCTTTCAATTCGATAACCTGGTCGCCGTTTTTAATTCCAGCATCTTCTGCCGGCGAATTTTCTATCACTTTTCCTGCAACAGGAATTACATCTCCCATATTTAAAAATTCTGCCGAAGGTTCAATTTTGGAAAGGACAGGCTTCCCAATTTTAAGTGTAACAGGTTTTTCGTTTCTTAGGACTTTTATCTCTGCGGATTTACCTGCGCTTGCCATAAGAACTTCACTGAAAACAGATTCCCAGTCGGTTACTTTTTTATTGTTTACCGAAATAATTTTGTCGCCTTCACTGAACCCTGCTTTTTCGGCAAAACTTTCGGGGGCTATATAACCAATTTTGGTTGTGCTTAATATAGGTTTTCCTGAATAAATGTTAATTCCCCAGAAGATAAATACAGTTAAAAGGAAATTCATTAATACGCCTGCAGTAATTACAAAAAGTTTCTGATAAACAGGTTTTGAGCGAAATTCGTATGGCTGGGGTTCTTTTCCGGCAAAATCGGTATCGAAACTTTCATCAACCATTCCGGAAATTTTTACATAGCCGCCAAGAGGAAGAATAGAAAGTCTGTAATCTGTGTGTCCTTGCAAATCAATTTCTTCCGGCAGATTTCCAAAAGTGAAACCATTAATTTTATTCCACCCGAACAGCCTTTTCCCGAATCCTATAGCAAATACGTCCGTCCGCATTCTGCATAGTTTGGCTGCAGCAAAATGTCCGAATTCGTGAACAAAAACTAAAATGCTTATTGTAATTACAAAAAATATAAGTGAATCCATTTATAAAAATTCTCCTTTTAATAAAGACTGTTAACAAAATCTCTTGTTTTACGGTCGAATTCAAAAATTGTTTCCAAACAAGGCGACTGTATATTCTCAAATTTATTTAATGCCGTTGTAATAATTTCAGGTATCTGCATAAAACCTATTTTCCCTTTTAAAAACTTGTCAACAGCAATTTCGTTGGCTGCGTTCAAAATGCACGGTGTAATTCCGCCGGATTCCATAACATCATAAGCCAGCTTGAGACATTCAAATTTATCAATATCCGGCTCGTAAAAACTTATTTGATGTATTTCCGGGAAATTAGTTTCAACATATTTACTGCAGAAACGTTCCGGATAACTTAATGCATATTGAATAGGAAGTTTCATATCGGGCAGACTTATCTGTGCTTTTATTGATCCGTCAATAAATTCCACCATCGAATGAATAACAGATTGGGGATGAATTATTACATCAATTTTTTCTTTAGGAAGATTAAAAAGCCATTTGGCTTCAATAACTTCCAGCCCTTTGTTCATCATAGTTGCCGAATCGATTGTAATTTTATTTCCCATCGACCAGTTGGGGTGATTAAGCGCTTCGGAAACAGTAACTTTTTGGAGCTCGTGTTTTTCTTTTTTCCGGAAAGGACCGCCCGAAGCTGTAAGAATTAATTTATGCACTTCCGATTTTTTTTCGCCTTCAAGACATTGAAATATCGCGCTGTGTTCACTGTCCACCGGTATCATTTCTGCACCGCAGCTGCTTATCAGTTTTGTTATGATTTCGCCGGCAACAACCAGTGTCTCTTTATTTGCAAGAGCAATCCTTTTTTTCTTTTTAATACCTTCAATGGTCGGCGCAAGTCCTGCAAAACCAACTAAAGCCGAAACAAGAATATCGTAATCATCATAACCTGCCAATTGAAGCAGCCCTTTTTCACCTTTTAAAATGCTGCATTTATTACCAATTATTCGTTCAAGCTCCTGGGCTTTCAATTCGTCGGTAACTACAACCGTATCAGGACTGAATTCATCTATCTGTTGTTCCAGCAGACCGATATTTTTATTTACTGTAAGACCTTTTACTTTGAATTTATCAGGAAATTCGCGTATTACATTTAAAGTATTCACACCAATTGAACCGGTGGAACCAAGAATAATTACATTTTTCATCAAAAACCTGTTAACGAAAAAAAATGAAGTTAAAAAATTAAAATAGAAATTTAAAAATAAGATAACCGGGTGAATGTTAAAAGGATAATATCAAGTATGATTACTAAGATACTCTTTAAATATTCCCTCTAATTCCGAAAATTTGCCGTCTTCGAGGCGCAAAGCGAGAAATGAAGCGAAATTATTTAAAACTATCACTGCGTTTTTGCCAGTATCTTTTTCTTCCAGCGAAGTAAGCAGTTCGGCAATAGTTGCATTAACAATTTGAATTTGTTTGTACAGTTTATCCATCTCTTTTAATTCCCAATCAGGTTTTTCTCCGTTACTTTGCCGCAGGTATTGGGCAACAAGATACATTGATAAAGCGCGGTAGCTGGTTTCTTCGATTGTGGCAAACGGAAGATGAAATTTAATTAATGGCTTAAGTTTACTCATTACAGGGCAGCAGCTTCCTGCCATAAGAATTCCTGCCATTGAGCTTAACGCATCCTGTACAGTAGTTTTTTTTTCGTAATTTCTTTGGGGTGTTTCAACCGTTAACTGAACCTTTTCGTATGAGGGAAAACCGGTGAAGAACGAAACAGCTTTGTTTAGATTTAATAATACAGGGCAGTATTTATATCTTTGTTCATCAAGACTGCATATTTCGCAGCGGAAATTTTTTAACAAAGCCCAGTCCGGTTTTTTGCTTTCAGTAAATCCGTCAACTTCCAGATTATCATCCAAAACCACGGTAAAAGTTTTCTCTAAATCTTTTG
>CAYTFZ010000074.1:9569-13095 GCA_964437215.1 uncultured Melioribacteraceae bacterium
TTTTCTGCGGCAATTACTTCCTCGCTGAATTTATTCTTAATCATTCGAGCCATTCCGGCTTTACGTAAGACTAAAGTTGTATCAGTATCCGTTGCTTCAACAAGTTTTTGTTTATAATTTTGATGAGCCGATGATTCTTCCGTTGATGCAAAAAGTGTCCCTATTTGCACTCCCTGAGCTCCAAGAGCCAAAGCTGCAAGAACACCTCTGCCATCAGAAATTCCTCCGGCGGCAATAACAGGAATTTTTAGATTATCCGCTAATTGCGGAGTTAAAGCAAAAGTAGTCAATTCATCAAGCCCGTTGTGTCCGCCAGCTTCAACGCCTTCGCCAACAACAGCATCGCAGCCAACACTTTCAGCTTTCAATCCGAATTTTACAGAAGAAACAACATGAACAACAGTAATTCCCGCGTTTTTAAATTTTTCGATATACTTACCGGGATGACCTGCCGAAGAAAAAACAATCTTCACGCCTTCTTCAATTGTTACATTAATTAAATCTTCAACATCGCCGCGGAGTAAAGGAATATTTATCCCAAAAGGTTTTTCGGTGGCAGCTCTGCATTTTTGAATATGTTCGCGCAAAAGATCAGCTTTCATTGAACCTGCACCGATTAACCCAAGTCCTCCGCATTCCGAAACAGCAGAGGCAAGACGCCAGCCTGATACCCAAACCATTCCGCCTTGAATAATAGGGTACTTAATATTTAATAATGCAGTGACTTTATTCACAATATTCATTTTATTTCCTCATTAAATTTAATTTCTAAATCTATTGAACTGGTTGGAAATTTCCAAAAAATTGAATTTTGAAAAGTAAATAATTAAATTTGTAATCTTATTTTAGGAAACTGGAATTAAGAAAAAATTGTTTTTCCCAAAAATATTTATTTAATATTAACAGAGGTCATAATGTCATACTTTTTTACATCCGAATCGGTTTCTGAAGGACATCCCGATAAAGTTGCCGATGCAATATCCGACGGGGTATTGGATGCAATATTTTCCGAAGATCCGATGGCGAGAGTTGCCTGCGAAACATTTGTTACTACCGGACTTGTTCTTGTTGGCGGTGAAATTACAACTACAGCTTATGTAGATATTCAGGAAGTAGTGAGAAACACAGTTAAAAAAATAGGTTATACCGAAGCAGAATATAAATTTGATAGCGAATCCTGCTCGGTTTTAAATGCAATTCATTCGCAATCGCCCGACATTGCAATGGGTGTTGATACAGGAGGAGCCGGAGATCAGGGAATTATGTTCGGATATGCCTGCGACCAGACGCCAGAATTAATGCCAATGCCTATAGTCTATGCGCACAAACTTGTAAAAAAACTTGCTGACGTTCGCAGGATGAAAAATACACCTATGCCTTATCTTCGTCCGGATGCAAAATCGCAGGTAACAGTTGAATATGACGATAATCATAAACCTCTGCGTGTGGATGCAGTTGTTGTTTCAACACAGCACGATGCAAAAGTTAGTCAGAAAAAGATTAAAGATGACGTTATAAAATATATTATTAAAGAAATAATCCCTGAAAAACTTCTTGATAAGAACACTAAATATTTTGTAAATCCTACAGGAAGATTTGAAATTGGCGGACCTCACGGCGATAGCGGTTTAACCGGGCGTAAAATTATTGTTGACACTTACGGCGGCTGGGCTCCTCACGGCGGCGGCGCTTTTTCGGGTAAAGACCCGACCAAAGTTGACAGAAGCGCAACTTATGCAGCACGCCACATTGCAAAAAATGTTGTTGCTGCAAAACTTGCCAAAGAATGTTTAGTGCAGGTTGCCTATGCAATAGGTGTTGCACAGCCTGTCTCAATTTTTGTTGATACAAAAGGCACAGGCGTAATTTCGGATAAAGAAATTTCTGAAATGATACAAAAGGAAGTTGACTTGACTCCCAAAGGGATTATAGAAAGATTAAAACTTAGAAGACCGATATATCAAAAAACATCTTCTTACGGTCACTTTGGTAGAAACGATAAAGATTTTACCTGGGAGCAGCTTGATTTAGTGCCTCTTTTTGGTAAATATAAAACAAATAGCAAAGGAAAGAAATAATGAGCGAAGTATTAAATAAAACAAAATATCTTCCGTATAAAGTAAAAGATATTTCTTTAGCTGAATGGGGAAGAGAAGAAATACGTCTTGCCGAAGCCGAAATGCCAGGATTAATGGCAATCCGCAAAGAATTCGGAAAGCTAAAACCGTTGAAAGGCGCAAGAATTGCAGGATGCCTTCACATGACTATTCAAACTGCCGTTTTAATTGAAACGCTTGTAGAACTTGGAGCAGAAGTTACCTGGTCATCCTGCAACATTTTTTCCACTCAAGATCACGCAGCTGCCGCGATTGCCAAAGCCGGCATTCCGGTTTATGCCTGGAAAGGTATGAATGCTGAAGAATTCGATTGGTGTATTGAGCAGACTTTGTTTTTCGGCGAAGACAGAAAACCTTTAAATATGATTCTTGATGACGGCGGCGATCTTACAAATATGGTACTCGATAAATATCCCGAACTTGTAAAAGATATCCGCGGAATTTCGGAAGAAACTACAACAGGCGTTCACCGACTTTATGAACGAGCCGAAAAAGGAACTCTTCCTATCCCGGCAATTAACGTGAACGATTCTGTTACAAAATCTAAATTCGATAACAAATACGGCTGCCGCGAATCTTTGGTTGACGCAATCCGCAGAGCAACAGATTTAATGCTTGCCGGAAAAGTTGCTGTAGTTGCAGGTTACGGCGATGTTGGTAAAGGTTCCGCCCAATCGCTACAAAGCACAGGCTGCCGCGTTATTGTAACAGAAATAGATCCGATTTGCGCGCTGCAAGCTGCAATGGACGGCTACGAAGTTAAGAAAATGGAAGATGCTGTTAAACGTGCAAACATTGTTGTAACTGCTACCGGTAATTGCGATATCGTGCGCGGCGAGCATTTTAAAATGATGAAGGATAAAACCGTTGTTTGTAACATCGGTCATTTCGATCACGAAATTGATATGGCCTGGTTGAACAAAAATTATGGAAACACTAAGAAAACTGTTAAACCGCAAGTTGATATTTACAACGTTGACGGAAAAGAAATAATTGTACTTGCCGAAGGAAGACTTGTAAACCTCGGCTGCGCTACCGGTCATCCGTCATTTGTAATGTCAAATTCGTTTACAAATCAGGTACTTGCGCAACTTGAACTCTGGAATAATTCAGCAGATTATGAAAATAAAGTATATGTTCTTCCTAAACATCTCGATGAAAAAGTAGCAAAACTTCATCTTGAAAAAATTGGAGTTGAACTTGATACTTTAACTGAAAAACAGGCGAAGTATATCGGGGTGAAAGTTGAAGGACCGTTTAAACCCGATTATTATAGATATTGATTTTTGCAGTTGGTTTTTAAACGCCGCCTATTTTCAGGCGGCGTTTTTGTTTTAAATAGTATTTTGCTGCCGAGTAAAGGTTTTAATTCAAAAATGTTTTTTGAACAAGCAATATTGAATTTTTAT
>CAYTFZ010000075.1:0-12865 GCA_964437215.1 uncultured Melioribacteraceae bacterium
GAAACAACTATTTGATAAAAACGCTCCCGCTGTAGAAAACAAAAATGCAAAATAATCATATCGTAGAGACGTTCTAATGAACGTCTCGTCTTTTATTCAGATGCAAATTAAATTTATTCCATTGAACATCTCTTTTGTTTTTACCATTTCATATAATTATTACCAAATTTATGTTGCCGTAGAGACGTTCTAATGAACGTCTCTTCTTCTACCATTTCAAATTAAATATTTTTAATGAACCTCTCCTTATTGTTTCAGGCAAAATACGATCCTCTCTTTTTTGTAAACCAAATGCTATTCCTGCTTGTTGTCAAAGGCGTTCATTCGAGACGTTCAGTAGAACGTCTCTACAAAAAAGGTTACCTATTGCAGTAAATAACAGGAAAACCGCACCTCAGAACACAAACTTCCATTCCCAAAGCATACATTTTCAAGTAATTTTCTCGAAGTTCCCGCCTCCGGGGTTCAACATCGATGTTATTATGTACTATAAACTGTGCATCAGAACATACTCATTCAAGCTCCGAAGTTCAGCGTTGATGAAAAAAGGTTCGCTCTTTAAGCTCAGAGGTTCGGCATTTCCCGAAATATCAGAAAAAATTGAACCTCCGAACATCAATGGGTTTGAAAACAGGCAAGGCATTCAAGAAAATAACATCAACGCCGCACTTCCGGGCATCGATGCTTCACCCCGCAAGTGGAATGAAGAAGAAAAGAAGTTATTATTTGGGGTTAAATACTTAAAAAGAATGAAAATATTATAAACCAACAAATCGGGCAGCAAAATCTGTAACTTTCTAACTCATTGTTAAATTATAATATATCAAAATGATATAATTACATTGTTCCCAAGTATATCAAATTGATATATGGAATAAGCTTTTATTCAAACAAATTGCATTTAGAACATAAAAACGAAACATTACTGAATGGAACATTTATTGTAAAAGGAGTTTCTTATTTTAAACTGATAGGATTATCAAGTAGTCTTTATAGGTTTTCAAATGTATTAGATATGAACGAGCTTGGAATATATTTCTAAAAAATGAAATGTATGTTTTAGCCCAAATTTTTGTGGCGTCAGGACTTGCGTCCTTGACGCGTAAAAGATTGATAAATATGTCAGGATACAAGTCCTGACACGACTGAAAATAAGAAAAACGAAAATATATAATAGGTGAAAAAATGAAATACGGTTATTTTGACGATGTTAATAAAGAATATGTAATTACACGTCCTGATACCCCTTTACCCTGGTTTAATTATCTGGGAACGGAAGATTTTTACGGGATAATCTCAAACACAGCAGGCGGTTACTGTTTTTATCAGGATTCAAGATTGCGAAGACTTACCCGCTATCGTTATAATAATATTCCGATGGACAGCAACGGCCGTTATCTTTACATAAAAGACGGCGATAGCTCTTGGAGTCCTATGTGGAAACCTATGAAGGTAGCGCTTGATAAATATGAATGCCGCCACGGAATAGGATATTCGAAAATAACAGGTGAAAAAAACGGACTTGAAGTATCGTCGCTGTTTTTTATTCCGTTAAAAGCGCGCAACGAACTTTGGTACGTAACCGTAAAAAACAATTCCGATAAAGTAAAAAAAATTAGAATGTGGAGTTATGTAGAATGGTGCTTATGGGAAGCCAACGACGATATGACAAATTTCCAGAGAAATTATTCTACAGGGCAGGTGGAGATTGAAGACGGAACAATTTTCCATAAAACCGAGTACCGCGAAAGAAGAAACCACTACGCGTATTTTTCTACAAATGCAAAAATATCGGGGTACGATAGCAGCCGCGATGCTTTTGTGGGAGTGCATAACGGACTTGAAGCCCCTCAGGTTGTTTTGAATGGAGAATGTAAGAATTCTACAGCTTACGGATGGCTTCCAATCGGCGTTCAGCAGATTGATTTGGAAATTAAACCCGGCGAAACAAAGGATATGAATTTTATACTTGGATACGCCGAAAATCCGCAGGATAAAAAGTTTATTGCAGATCACGTTATCAGGAAAGATGAATTTTATGAAGTGAAAAAGAAGTATTCCGGTACGGCTTCGGTTCTTTCTGCCTTCGAAGAAATGAAAGAGTATTGGTCGAAACTGCTTTCGAATTATCAAGTTGAAAGTCCCGACCCGATTGTAAACAGAATGGCGAATATTTGGAACCAGTATCAATGTATGGTTACTTTTAATATGTCGCGTTCAACATCGATGTACGAATCGGGAATTGGCAGAGGTATGGGTTACCGCGACAGCAACCAGGATGTGCTGGGATTTGTTCATATGATTTCTTCGCGCGCCCGCCAGAGGATACTTGATATTGCTGCAACACAATTATCGGACGGAACCTGCTATCATCAGTATCAGCCGTTAACCAAAAAAGGAAATGCCGATATTGGCGGCGGATTTAATGACGATCCGCTCTGGCTGATTTTATCTACCGCTGCATATATCAGAGAAACCGGCGATTATTCGATTTTGGATGAGAAGATAGGTTATGCAGATATTAAGGGATCGAAAGATTCTTTGCTGGATCATTTATATATTTCACTGAAATATACTTTGGAGCATCGCGGACCTCACGGATTGCCGTTAATTGGTCACGCGGATTGGAACGATTGTTTAAACCTGAACTGCTTTTCAACAACTCCGGGTGAAAGTTTTCAGCTTGCCGGTCATATAGAAAATGATAAAACAGCGGAGTCTGTTATGATTGCCGGACTGTTTTGCAAAGCCTGCGAAGAAATGGCAAACATTCTTAAGAGTTTAGGAAATACAGAAAAAGCTGAAGATTATTTGAATAAATCCGAAGAAATGAAAAAGGTGATTTACGAACACGGATGGGACGGAGAATGGTTTTTGCGCGCTTACGATTCTTATGGGCATAAACTCGGTTCAAAAGAAAATGATGAAGGTAAAATATTTATTGAGAGTCAGGGATGGTGCATACTTGGCGGAGCCGGATTTGAAAACGGTTTTGCAGTAAAAGCGCTTGACAGTGTGAAAAAACATCTAGCAACTCCAAATGGAATTATCCTTCAGCAGCCGGCCTTCCAAAAATACTATGTTCACCTCGGCGAAGTAAGTTCTTATCCGCCCGGATATAAAGAAAACGCCGGAATATTTACTCACAACAACACTTGGATACAAATTGCGGAAACTCTGATAGGAAGAGGCGATCAGGCGATGGAATATTACAAAGCAATTTGCCCGCCTTCAAAAGAAGAACAAATTGATATTTACCGTTCGGAACCTTATGTTTACAGTCAGATGACTGCCGGAAGGGATGCGCCGACTCCGGGAGAGGGAAAAAACAGCTGGCTCACTGGAACAGTTGCCTGGTCATTTGTGACTTTATCTCAATACATTCTTGGTATCCGTCCGGATTTTGACGGGCTTATAATCGATCCCTGCATCCCTGAATCGTGGGACAAATTTAAAGTCACCAGAAATTTCCGCAACAGCACTTATGTAATAAGTGTTTCAAATCCTTTACACAAAAGCAAAGGTGTTAAAAATATGAAAATCGACGGAAATCCCGTTTCTGGAAATAAAGCTCCTATTTATAACGATGGCAAAATTCATAAGATAGAAGTTGAATTAGGTTAAATAATTAAAAAGGGGAAATTAGTTTTCCCCTTTTTTATAATTACTGTGATTTTTACGAGAATTAAATATATTTTTCGTACATACTTTCTGTTTTATTGGTTACAACAAGGTTTGATAATGATTAAGAATGAAATTGCATTGGGAATTGATATTGGGGGAACAAATACAGCCTTCGGACTTGTAAATTCTGAAGGTAAATGTATTTTTAAAAAAAGTATTCCCACAAAATCGGATGAACCGGCGGAGAATTTATTTTTCAGGATTTTCGAGGTCATCAATTCAAAAATTGATTCCGAAGAAAGTCTTAGCGGAATAGGGATTGGCGCTCCCAATGCCAATTATTATAAGGGGACAATTGAAAATCCGCCGAATCTCGGATGGAAATTTGTTAATGTGGCAGATACTGTTTCTAATTTTTCCTCTGCTCCGGTTTATGTTACAAATGATGCAAATGCTGCAGCTCTTGGAGAAATGAAATTCGGGGCTGCCCGGAAAATGAAAAATTTTATAGAAATTACTCTTGGAACCGGACTTGGAAGCGGAATAATTGTAAACGGAGAACTGGTTTACGGACACGACGGTTTTGCAGGCGAAATGGGGCACACAATTATTGAACGCAACGGAAGAGAATGCGGCTGCGGAAGAAAAGGATGCCTCGAAACATATGTATCGGCAACAGGAATTGTGCGTACTTATTTTTATCTTCTTTCTAAAAAGATGAATAAAAGTTACTTGAAGCTTAAACCTTCGGCAGAAATTACTGCAAAAGATATTTATGAAGCTGCTCTTAACCAAGACCCCGTTGCGCTGAAAGCTTTTGATATTACTGCGCGCTATCTTGGATTGGCTTGCGCCGATGCTGTCGCATATTTCAGCCCCGAAGCATTCATACTTTTCGGGGGACTTGCAGGAGCGGGAGACTTTTTAACCGTTCCGGCAAAGATGTATATGGAAGAAAATATTATGAATATTTTTAAGGGAAAAGTGAAAATAATACTTTCGGAGTTAAACAGCGGGGATGCAGCAATTCTCGGAGCATCGGCTTTGGTTTTTCATAATGCAGGAAATAAAACAACAGAAATTGCCGTTAATATTTAGGATGAATCTTTATCCAGGAATATTAAAGTCAAACTGTCAAATTTAAAATGATTTCCGGGATAATATTCGCCGTATAATATGGTAAAAAAAACATTATCGTTTTCAGTTTTTCTTTCAGCCTTTATATATGCCTATCTTGCCTTTTTTTCAAATGCTTCCATAAAGGATTTTACAATTGCATCTATTTCTTTATCTGCTGTTTATCTGGTTTTAACTTACATTATTATCAAATATCCTGTCTCCCCAAAAAAAGTTTATGCTTTTCTTATTGCAGGATTGCTGTTCAGGTTAATGCTTATTGATACGGGGCCTATTGCTTCGGATGATATCTACCGTTACATTTGGGACGGCAAAGTCTTTTCTGCAGGAATTAATCCTTATTCATATAATGCCGATGATCCGGTTCTTGAGAGGTTCCACACGAAAGATCTTCCGGATAAAATAAATCATTCAAATTATAAAAGTATTTATCCTCCGGCCGCACAGGTATTTTTTCTTTTGGGCTATTTAATTGGCGGCGATTCTTTTTTAGGAATTAAAATACTTTTGCTTATTTCCGAAATTTTAACAGTAATATTTATCTGCCTTTCGTTAAAATTGCTGGATAAGCCTTTAAGTTTGTCGCTTATTTACTTTTTATCTCCGCTGCCAATTCTTCAATTTATGTGCGATGCCCATATCGACGGTCTGGGAGTGATGTTCCTTTCCGGCTTTATTTATTTTTATCTGAAGAATAAAAAAAATACTGCATCCGGATTTCTCGGTTTTTCTATCATAAGCAAGCTAATTTCGGGGATGTTTATCCCGCTTTTATTTTTCAGCGAAAAAGGTTATAAGCGGTTGCTTTCAGTTTTAATTCCTGCCGGAATTCTGGTTATATCTTATGCTTTATTTATGCTGGGTAATTCCGATCCGTTTGATTTTATTGTTAAGTTTGCCGGGCATTGGATGTACAACGGCTCAGTTTTTAAAATTTTGCATTTTGTAATGGGAAAGCATGCTGCCGCAAGAATTATCTGTGCGGGAATATTTCTTGCAATATGGCTTTTTATATCTTTAAGAAAGGGGAGCTTTTTTGAAAAAAGTTATTATCTGATTTTATCATTCTTTTTAACTGCTTCCACAGTCTATCCTTGGTATTTAAGCTGGATTTTACTATTTCTCCCGTTTTATTTCCGGTGGAGCGGAGTTTTATGGGTGGCGCTTGTAAGTCTTGTTAATATTGACTTCATACTCTTTTTTGAGGCAGGAATATGGAGGCAGAATCCTTTAATCCTCTATGCCGAATACGTTCCGGTTTTTGTGATGCTCGGTTTCGAACTAAAAAATTTGTATTTACGACCCAAAAAAACATAAATACCGGAAAATTTTTTTGAACCATTCCAAAATATTAAAACATTATTCTTTCTGAAAACGATATGAAATATTTATATTTGCGAATTAAAAATTAAACCTGTATTTGTGAATATCAAAACATACATTTCTAAAATAAAAGAATTTTTCGATAAACCTTTCCCGTTTGAATATACCCTTAAGATGAATATCATATATTCATTGGTTTTCGGTTTGTTTGTCGCTGCATTTCTGATTATTTTCCGCCCGTTTGGGGTTAATCAGGAAGAGCCTGTATCTAAATTATTCTGGCTTCTTTCGGGATATGGTGCTCTTACAAGTTTAATAATGTTTGTCAATTCAACATTGCTGAGCATAATGTTTTTAAAATTGCGAAGTGAAGCGGATTGGAAGGTAAAACACGAATTGTTATTTACTATCTGTACAATCCTTTCAATTGCAGTAGCAAATTCAATATATAATTCCTTAACAGAAGGATTCCCAATTACTCTGTCTCATATTTTTGATTTTACATATCAAACATTTCTTGTAGGATTTTTACCGCTGATGATTTCAGTTCTGATTATCTATAACCGGAAACTCAAAAAAAATCTGGCAGAAGCCAGGAAACTAAACGAAGGCTTTTATCCAGAAAAGCAAAACAATACTTCTGCAAAAATAAATATTCAATCGGAAGTTGGAAAAGACAGCTTGAGCATTAATGTTTGCAATTTATACTTCATTAAATCAGCAAGCAATTATGTAGAAATCTTTTATTCCGATGAATCAGCAATTAAAAGTAAATTGATTAGAACCAGTTTGAAAAGGGTAGAGGATTTATTAGCCGGTTTTAAATTTGTTTTCAAATGCCACAGAACATATCTTGTAAACCTTGAAAAAGTAAAGAGTATATCAGGCAACTCACAGGGCTATTTGTTACTGTTTGAAGATAGTGAATACTATGTTCCGGTCGCAAGATCATCATCAAAAGAATTGAAAGAACGACTGCTTAAATAAACCCTTTTGCAATTCGTAACAAAAACTCAACCGTTCATCCCAAAAAAAAATAGTTTTTATTGCGCACAATTATATTAGCGCCGATTAAATTAAAAATTGAGGATTACAAAAATGGTTTTAAAATTTCTTTCTGTCTTAATATTCATTTCGGTAATCAACTTTGCGCAAACGGGAAGTTTACGCGGTAAAATTATTGATGCAGATAATAAGCAGCCGTTAATAGGAGTAAATGTAATTGTTAAAAACACTAATTTTGGAGCTGCAACAAATGAGACAGGTGAGTTTATTATTGAAAAAATACCCGTTGGTATTTACGAAGTAATTTTATCCTATATTGGCTATTCGGGCAGAACAATTCCTGATGTTGTGATTAAATCGAACAAAATTGTTTATATGAATAGTGAAATGCAGGCGGCTGCAATTGAAGGAAATGAAATAACGGTTACATCAGGTTATTTTAATAATACGCAGAATTCAGTTGTAAGCGCGCAATCTCTTTCATTCGAAGAAGTGAGAAGAAACCCCGGTGCAAGGGAAGATGTCAGCCGAATGGTTCAAAATTTACCTGGAGTAAATCCTTCCAACGATGACCGGAACGACTTGCTGATACGCGGGGGAAGTCCGACGGAAGTGTTATTTGTAATCGACGATTTTGAAGTTGCCAACCCGAATCATTTTGGAACTCAGGGTTCTACCGGAGGACCGATTTCTATGATTAATAATGAATTTGTTGAAAACATTGAGTTCTATTCGGGAGGATTTACTTCGGCTTATTCAAACAAACTGTCCGGTGTTGTTGATATTAAATTCCGTGAAGGCAACCGGAATGCAACTGACGGAAAACTCGATCTGAATTTTGGCGGAGCCGGAGGATACTTTGAAACTCCAATAAGCAGCAAAGGATCTATCCTGTTAGGTGTTCACCGCAGTTTTCTAGATCTGTTCGAAAAGCTTTTTGATTACGGCGGCGTGCCGGTTTATAATAATATTCAGGGAAAACTAACTTACGATTTCAGCAGCAATCAGAAACTTTCGGCAATATTTCTGGGAGGCGATGATAGAATAACAATGGACGAGCCGGATGTTGATGACTATATGGTTGGTATTAAAGATACCGCCGATTATGATAAAACTGTATTTAAATCGCGGCAATTAATTAGCGGGTTAAAACTGCAGTCTTTCTGGTCACCCGGGTTTTATACTTTAATGACCGTAAGTCATAATTACAACAAGTTTTACACTGATAATAATAATATTTATTTGGAAGGGATTAGAAAGACAGGCGAAGATGGGGACGATGATGAATTAACGGAAAAGAGAAAACTTCTTGAAAAAGATGTTTATGATAATTCTTCCGTGGAAAATGTAAGTACAATTAAATTTTCTGCAAACCTGATGCTTGGACAGTCAGCTTTTATCACATCCGGTGTATATGCTAAATTAAATTCGCTGGATTATAATATAGTTTATGTCCCGGAAGATCCTTTGGATATAGACAATTACGGGCAGCTGCCAAAACCATATATAATTAAATATAATATAAAAAAACAGCTTAAATACGGAGCATTTTTAAACTGGAATCAGAAATTTGCTGAAAGATTTACTTTTAATGCAGGATTAAGAGCCGACAGGTTTGAACTGATAAACAGCTTCAGTGTAAGTCCGCGCTTTAATTTACAATATAAGATAAACGAAAAAATCAATATTCACGGCGGTTACGGAATTTATTATCAGAACCCGGAAATGATTTGGATTTTAAGTGACGCGAACAACCGGAAAACTTTGAAGGATATTAAATGCACACATTATATTCTCGGCACGGATTATATTTTAACGCCGAGTTTAAAATTAACTTTGGAAGCATATCTTAAAAATTATGATAACTATCCGGTATCAGCGGATTCAGGCTACTCAATGATTTCACTTGCAAATACCGGTTCCGATTACGGAAATAACCTGACTTCAAATAAACTTATCAGCAAAGGAAGCGGGAGAGGATACGGATTTGAATTTATGCTTCAGAAAAAAATGGCAGACGATTTTTACGGTATTGTAAGTTACTCGTGGTCTGATATTAAACACAAAGCCCTTGATGGAAAATTGAGAAGAGGAGCTTTTGATAATAAAAATGTATTGAACGTAGTTTTAGGTTACCGCATCACCGATAACTACGAAGTCAGCGCAAAATTCCGCTATTCGGGTGGAAACCCTTACACACCTTACAATATTCCGGCTTCAAAGTCTGCCGGAAAAGGACTTTACGATTTATCTGCTATTAATACTGCTGTTTACCCGGCATATCAAAGATTTGATTTACGTTTAGACCATCGCGATTTTTACGAAATAGGAACATTGATTGAATACATTTCGGTCGAAAATGTATTTGGCAGAAAAAATGTGTTATTTCATAAATGGGATAGTAAAGCTGAAAAAGTAAAATACAATTATCAAATCGGGTTGTTTATAGTTGGCGGAATTAGCTTTGAATTTTAATGGAATAAGAAAATATTCCAATTTCTGATGTCGTAGAGACGTTCAATTGAACGTCTCGTTTTTTTTCTGCAAGCCACTGATCATTCCGTGGCGTTTTTTTATCCCGGCAGGATTTTCGTACTTGCTGTATTTCCCTCCGCGATACTTTCTACCTAAACTGTCAGAAGAAAACTCCTTATAGGACTAAAAATATTAATAATTAAACTACTAATGCAACCAAAGCAATACTTAACGCAAATACTTTCCTCTGATCGATTTGATGGCTATGCATTAACTAACATTCCCTATTGAATCTTTCTATTTGATTTTTTCTTAAAATTGGGCGGAAATTTTCCAGTCCCTTTAGCATCAAGTCTTCCAATAATTGTTTCACTAGAAGATTTTGACAGTTGAAAATTTGGATATATATGGATGTGTTCTCTTTCTCCGGTAGGCATTCCTATGAATTCATTTTGATTTTGTTGTGATAAACGAATCAAAAGATTACCAAAAGATGAAAGTCCAATAGGATCGCCATAAATCATAATCATTTTTTTATTATTTTCTTCAATAAATTTTATCTCAAGATTTCCTTCAATAGAACCATAATTTGTCTTGTTCATTTTATCATTCCAAAATTTACTCAAATGTATTTTTAAATTTATAACTCAGTAATTGATAATTCTAAACCACCTTCTGATATATCTACGAATAATCTTGTACCATCAGTAAATTGGATTCCGATTTCTTTTGTACAATGTCTCCATATTTTCTTTGCAATTTTACCTTTCAAAATTCCGGTTGTTCTGCGAGCTTCAGATTTCAATTCACTTTCTGTAATTGCAACTAATGGATATTTTTTTATCTTCATATATGATAACCTTTAAATTGCCTAACGGCATTGTTTTATCCCGGAAAGAATTCTCATCCTTGCTTATTTCTTCTTAATGTTATTAAATTCTGCGGGCGGAGAATCGTCAGGAAAATGATTGTAAAACTCATTCCAACTGTTATGGATAATCCCAAATAAATCCAATGAATGTTAATTTGGAAGTAACCGTATGCCATAGCAATAACTCCTAATAACAAAATGCTTGCAAGAACTATTGTCATATTTCCGATTTTTTCCAGTCTGATTTTTTTCTGTAACATTTATTACTCCTTATTTTGTTTGTAATCCGCTTACACGGCTTTAACAGGGATTTTCCCTCCTTTGAGATCTTATCCCGATTCTTCTTATCGGGATTTTACTTACCTGTCCGCCGTAGGAGGATTTAAGAGGTTAGGTGATAATTTTACTAAGTATTTTTTGAGATCTCCGGTTTAAAATTAGCCCCTTATCCTTCGCTTTCTGAGCTAATGCTTTTACAGAATAAAATCCGATTGCAGTGTCATCAACTTTTACAAACCAATCTTCGATTTTTGATTTATGCACAGAATCAAAATTATTTTTTTTCAATATTCGTGAAATTAGCGTTGGGAATTTTTTAATTATTACATTTTCCTCATCTATTGTTAAGGCCATCACCCATTTGGGTTTATTTTTTGGTGGTACAGAAATCAATACTTGACATATAAATTCTTCTTTTCTCAGATAACTCAAAAATAGCTCAATATTCGATTGTGCTTTAATTTTCGCTTGACGGTAATATACGTCATCTGGTTTTAATTCTTCCTCATCAAGTATGTCAAATAAACTAAACATCCATCTCCAACCATACTTAATACAGCCAACAAAAAACATAATTGCTAAGGGTAACCTTATAATATTTTTTAATTCAAGTGAGAAATGAATATTGTCTGTAAATATAAAAGAGGCGATTACCCAAGTGGGAATTAACACTCCTATAAGAACCTGAATAAAACCAATAATTTTTCTGTGAATATTCCGCAATATTTTTATCACCTAACTTTAAAGAATTTTATCAGTAAAAGAACAAAAAATATATGAAGGATTAGCCAACATATTTTTACTGATAAAATTTTGTTGTACGCCAAGGCGCATAAATGCGAAACCGAAAAAGCTATGGGTGTTTCTACCTATCCGGCAGACAAGTAATCCGGTTTTTATTCCAGTAGTGCCGGTTAAAAATCCGAATTCTTTATTACTATTTGGT
Organism: uncultured Melioribacteraceae bacterium; assembly: GCA_964437215.1. GTDB lineage: Bacteria > Bacteroidota > Ignavibacteria > Ignavibacteriales > Melioribacteraceae > JAAYAN01. Next base: position 11,661 of record CAYTFZ010000075.1, read on the forward strand.
TTCGCGTTCATCGTTTCAGTTAACGATTTCTATCTTAAAGGTAAAAATACAAGATAAAAAGGAAATAAAATAATAATTTGAGTTTACAGAAAAAAGGGAGACAAGATGAACTCAAAAAAATTAAAACCAAAAGAAGAATCATCAAAGGTAAAAACCGTTGCTAAATGTTTGCTGCAAGCTGTTAAATTGTCTTTTTAACCAATCCGCTTACACGGCTTTAACAGGGATTTTTCCTCCTTTGATATCTTATCCCGATTCCTTTAATCGGGATTTTACTTATTTGAGAGGTTAGAATTAACATCACCAACCATTTATTATTTAACATCTACAAGATTCATATCTTTGTCATAGATGAATTGTGGAATTTCACCGAAACCTTTCCCATATTTCTTAGCATATTCAAGGACAGCAATATATAAGCCTTGTTTCTTTAATTCGTTAACTGGTAAAAACACTGGGACAAACCCGCTGCCACGTAATAAAATCCAGCCATCTTTCTCTACCCAAGTTTTATAATATTTCCATTCAGCTTCAGAAACAAAGCTATCATTTTTTGCCCAACATTTGTCTTGATTTACACCAAACTCAACTTCTTCGAGGAAATGTTTATACTCGTAATAGTTGAAAGATGAGGTTTGAGGTATGAGGTTTGTGAATAATGTTCCAAATAAAATAAATATTATTATACAAATGCCTAATAAAAAAGTATAAATCCAGAATAAACATAATATCCCGACTGCCATCGTAATGAGAAAGCGAAATAACTTAGAACGTTTATATTTTAAATAAATAGATAAAGTATTAACGTATAAATCTTTTGTAATCAAGGTTTTGTGTTTGAATTCAAATTTATCCATATGCATATATAAGCGTTAATTCCAACTATTAATTGAGCCGATTTAAGATATGGTTGTAAAAGCTGTTTAATCCGAAACTATTTCCGCCTAAAAATCTTCTGCTTTCCATATTAATCTGCTGTAAATTATTTATTTATAGTAAATTACAAATAATATTCTTTATTTAAAAAACTTTTTATCAAGAAATAACTTCTTGATAAAAAAATCCAGTGTCTATCCGTCTAATGGACTTTTAACTCTTGCGCCAATATTTGCAACATAGTCATTGCTTCTCTTGCAGAATCGATTGTAGTGCTCGCAGAATCGATCTGCTATGTTTCGAAAATAAAATCCTGAAGTTTAACTTTA
>CAYTFZ010000076.1:0-12719 GCA_964437215.1 uncultured Melioribacteraceae bacterium
CTCACCTGGCCGATAAACAAAGGAGCAACTTTCCGCGGAGTTTATAATATTTACAAGAAAAATCTCGATCTTTTCAAAGCAAACAAGACAAAAATAGAAGACGATATTGTTTCAATTTCCGATTTGAATGATCCTGAAATTGCAAATTATCTTTACGGCGACGAAGAAAAACTTCGCGAAGATATAGATTTGATTACCGGAGTTTACGACAAATTTAACCGCGATGAATATTTGGAAGGAATGTTAGCTCCTGTATTTTTCGGAAGCGCGATTAACAATTTCGGAGTGAAAGAACTGCTTGATACAGTTACGGAAATTGGTCCTACTCCTGTAGGAAGAGACACCGACACGCGCAAAGTAGAATCCACAGAAGAAAAATTCAGCGGGTTCGTGTTTAAAATTCACGCTAATCTCGATCCCAAACACCGCAACAGGCTTGCATTTTTGCGCATTTGTTCGGGAAAGTTTGAGAGAAATAAATTCTTTTATCACGTACGGCTCGATAAAGAATTCAGATTCGCAAATCCTGCTACATTTATGGCGCAGGCAAAAAGTACAATCGATGAAGCCTTTCCGGGAGATGTTGTTGGACTTTACGATACAGGAAATTTTAAAATTGGCGACACACTTACCGAAGGCGAAAAAATGATGTTCCGCGGAATACCGAGTTTTTCACCGGAAATATTTAAAGAGCTTGTAAATCAGGACCCAATGAAATCGAAACAGCTTGATAAAGGAATCCGCCAGCTTACGGATGAAGGAGTTGCCCAGTTGTTTTTGCAGCATCAGGGAACGAAAAAAATTGTAGGAACTGTGGGCGATTTGCAGTTTGATGTAATTCAATACAGGCTTTTACAGGAATACGGCGCAAACGCAATGTTTCGTCCGCTTTCATTTTCCAAAGCTTGCTGGCTCACAGCCGATGACCCGAAAATCCTTGAAGATTTCGCGCGGTATAAAGGTCAGAATATTGCCTTCGATAAAGATGATAATATGGTTTATTTTGCCGAATCCGAATGGATGCTGAGACGCACGATGGAAGATAATAAGAAGATACAATTCCATTTTACATCCGAGTTTAAGACGGAAAAGATTCAATAAGCTTTTTGAGGATTTGACTAATAAAGCGATTTATTAAGCTAAATTTTTGCCAGTTTGTTATATAGAAGAATAATTTTACCAATCTGGTCTTCTTTTCCGAAATTATTCTCGACCCTTAATCTTGCTGCTTTGCCCATCCGCTGGCGCAGTTCTCCCGATTCAGCCAGAATATTTAATTTCTCGGCAAGATCTTCGGCATTTTGCTTTTCAAAAAGAAGCGAAGTTTCGCCGTCAACTGCTATATCAAGAATTCCATCCGATCTTGTTGCAACGCTTGGTTTTCCCATTGCCATTGCCTCAATAAGCGCAATCCCGAAAGCCTCGGAATGCGAAGGGAAAGCGAAAATATCCATCGCGTTCAAAACTTCGGGCATATCGCTTCTGTATCCGGTAAAAATTGTCTTCTGTTCAATCCCGTAATCTTTTATCATCTGCTTAATTTTATCTGCATATTCCTGCTCGCCTCGGCTTGCTTCGCCAACAAACATAAATCTTAAATTATCTTTATTTATTTTTTTTGCAGCAATAATAAATTCTTCGTGGCCTTTGCCGGGTGAAAATCTGGCAGACATTCCTATTACAATATCATTTTCTTTTATTCCTAATTCGGTACGTGCTGCTGTTTTGTTGTATTTTGCCGGATCAAACTTTTTTAGGTCTGTCCAGTTATGAATCAATTCAATTTTTCCGGGTTCAAGCGGACAAGTATCAAGAAGATTTTGCGAAATCACTTTACTGATTGATATAGCTTTATCAACCCTTTTATACAATTTTTTATGAAGGAAATCCTTTTTCACAATGTACGAACCAAGCTGTTTTGAAAGTATCAGCGGAGTTTTTTTTCCTGATAAATTTAACGCGGGTACGAGAAGCCACAAATCTTTTGAATAATGTGAATGGATAATATCAAAATTTTCTTTTAACATTATTCTGCTTGTTTCCCAGATTAACAAAGGGGCAAAGTAACCGGGATTTTTAATCTGCAGGGTTTGCATATCTGCTTTTAATGATTCGCGTGCAATCCGCGAATTTCTGCAGGCAAGAACAGTAACATCATATCCTTTCGATTTCATATAGCCGGCGGTTTCCAGAAATATCATTTCCATCCCGCCCCAGCTTTCCGATAAACACGTGAAAAGTATTTTCATTTTTATTCAGTTTTTTTTAATGTCCGAAAAATAGGTATTCCGTTAAAATTTTCAGAATTTTTATTTTGTTTTAATTTGAGTTTCAGTTTTAATAAAATTCGCCTATTAATATTTAGATACATCAAATGTATTTTATTGTATAAGTAATTTTCTTAATTTACGACTTACATCAATAAAAAGTTTGGTATAATAAATAATTTCTTTAACAATCCAATTTTAATTTTAACTGATATAAAACTAAAACCTAATTCTGGGAGGCATTAAATGAAGTTAAAACCAGTCTTCGTTACAGCAGCTCTTTTTTTTACATTTATCAGCGCGCAGGAAAAACCTGATTCTACACATTCACTAAAAGCCGGTTCTTGGGCGTTGCAATTCGGCATCTCAAATAATTTCACATTATCAAATTTTAACGGCAGCACTTTTTCAGGAAAATATCATTTAACTGACCAATCAGCAATAAGATTAAGCATTACGGCAAATGGACAGAACGGAGAAGTTGAGAATATTGAATCTGCCAGAAATAAAAATAATAAAGTTGAGGGATCGTATCCCATAGATAACTATAACGTTTCAATAAAACCAGTTTATATTTTCTATCCTTCAAATTCAAATAATTTTAATTTTTATTTTGGCGCGGGTCCATTATTTAATTTAAGTAGTTATAAATCTGGTAATAGCTATGCAGGATTTAATGCTGACACCCTGTATTCCAAAAATAACTCAAGGAATAAAAGAGATGGTTTTGAGATCGGCTTTACAGGCCTAGCCGGTGTAGAATATTTTGTAACATCTTATTTTAGCATTCACGCAGAATATTCTGCTTCTTTAACTTATCAAATTCAAAAGCAGGAATATGCCGAGGAAACAATCTATATGTATGAGAAAAATAATCCTCGTGTTTATTATTCCAACAACAAATCAAAATTATGGAAATTTTATCCCGGTTCAGTTCTTTTCGGTCTTTCGGTTTATTTATAAATACTACCGTTAAAAAAGAGGCGTTGAAAACAACGTCTCTGCGTTTTTTCATCTTTTTTTTGTTTTTCCAACCTGCATTTAAATAATAATCTAAGCTTTTATTATATTTACTGAATTAATATTCAGGAATTATCAGAATGGTACCAAAATTATTTACTACTTTTAAAACGTACTCAAAAGATCAATTTTTTAAAGACGCGTCAGCCGGTGTAATTGTAGGTATTGTTGCGCTGCCACTTGCAATAGCGTTTGCAATAGCATCCGGAGTTTCACCCGAAAAAGGATTAATTACAGCAATTATCGGCGGATTTATTGTTTCGTTTCTTGGAGGCAGCCGCGTTCAAATTGGCGGTCCCACAGGAGCTTTTATTGTAATTGTTTATGGAATAATTGAAAATTACGGTCTTACCGGACTTACAATAGCCACAGTAATGGCAGGTATTATCCTAATGATAATGGGTTTTGCCAAGTTCGGATCTATGATTAAATTTATTCCCTATCCTGTTGTTGTAGGATTTACAAGCGGCATAGCTTTAATCATTTTTTCAACACAGATAAAAGACCTTTTCGGATTGGACATTGCAAAAGTCCCTTCGGAATTTATTGAAAAATGGGCTTCCTACAGCGAGAACTTCCATTCAATCAATTATTATGCGTTAGGAATTAGCCTTTTATGTCTGCTGATAATTATCTTCTGGTCGAAAATAACGAAAAAAATTCCCGGTTCACTTATAGCGCTTATTGTTGCAACAGTTCTTGTTACAATATTCAAACTTCCTGTTGAAACTATCGGAAGCAAATTCGGAACAATTTCGGCTTCAATTCCTAAACCGGAAATGGTTGGTTTTAATCTTGAAACAATTAAAAATTTAATAATGCCTGCAACTACAATAGCACTTCTGGCAGCCATCGAGTCTCTTCTTTCGGCAGTTGTTGCCGATGGAATGATTGGAGGAAGACACAGAAGCAATATGGAACTTATTGCGCAGGGAGCAGCCAACATTGTTGTACCTCTTTTTGGCGGAATACCTGTTACCGGCGCAATCGCGCGTACCGCAACAAATATTAAAAACGGCGGAAGAACCCCGGTTGCAGGAATTATTCACGCATTTACTCTTTTATTAATTATGCTTTTCTTTGGTCAGTTTGCCCAATTAATTCCTATGGCGGCGCTTGCTGCAGTGCTTGTTATTGTTTCGTATAATATGAGCGAATGGAAAACTTTTGTTTCAATATTAAAAAGTCCCCGCAGCGATGTTATGGTTTTATTAACCACTTTCGGGTTAACAGTTATTTTTGATTTAACTGTTGCAATTGAAATAGGGATGGTACTTGCAGTTTTCTTGTTTATGAGAAGAATGGCTACAGTAACAAATGTTGGAGTTATAACACGGGAATTTAATGAAGAAGAGGAACCGCCGGTAGATCCAATGTCGATTGATAAAAAGTCAATTCCTGCAGGAGTTGAAGTGTTTGAAGTAAACGGACCTTTCTTCTTCGGAGCTGCCGAAAAATTTAAAGCAGCTATGCGCCAAGTTGAAAACCCGCCAAAAATTAGAATTATAAGAATGAGAAACGTACCGGCAATTGATGCAACAGGAATGAACGCTTTAATGGATGTTTACAAAGAATCTGTAAAACAAGGAGTTTATTTCCTTTTATCGGGAGTTCATACCCAGCCGCTTTTTGCTTTAGAAAAAGCAGGATTTCTTGATAAAATCGGCGAGGATAATATTTTCGGAAATATAGATGATGCTCTTGATAAATCGAGAGAAATATTAGGTCTTCCTAAGCTTGGCAGATCAAAAGACTTTATACCGAGTGTTAAGCGCGAAATGAATTAACGGAGGCAGCAATTTTGCTTTTTCAGGATATTTTTCCATTCAGCTGATGCGATATGGAGAATAAATTTTACGAAAGATTTTTAATTTTATTTACTTTGGCAGTAGTAATTTTTACTTCTGCCATTGCTGTATATTCTTTAACTGAAAAAGAAATTGAATTTGTTGTAACCGGAAATCAGTTGATCGGGCAAATTCCTCTCCGCATTGATGCACTGAGCGGCTGGATGATTTTAATTATCAACTTCACCTTACTTACGGGAATACTTTACGGAACAGGCTACCTCAAGCATTACAATGAGAACAAGGCAAATTTAATATTTCACCGATTTTGTTTAGCCTTTCTTCATATAACAATGCTGCTTGTCTGCACAGTTCAAAATTTTATTGCCTTCCTTATCGTTTGGGAATTAATGACAGTTTCAGCTTTTATTCTTGTAATTTTTGAGTACTGGAAGTCCGAAACAATTAAAGCAGGAATAAACTATTTTATTCAATCGCACATTGGTGTATTGTTAATTATTATTGCTTTTATCTGGGTAATTGCTCAAACCGGTTCCACTGATTTTAACGCAATCCACGATTTTTCGAAGCAGCTTTCAGGCACTCTCAGCATTACATTATTTATTATTCTTTTTGTCGGTTTCGGTTTTAAAGCCGGATTTGTTCCGCTTCATACCTGGCTGCCTTATGCACACCCCGCAGCGCCTTCGCACGTTTCGGGAATTATGTCCGGAGTGATTATAAAACTTGGCATTTATGGAATTCTCCGCACTCTTTTGCTGATTAACAGCGAATATCTTGCAATCGGCGAGTTCGTTTTAATTGTTTCAATTATTACAAGTCTGTATGGTGTTATGCTGGCAATAGTTCAGCATAATCTTAAAAAACTACTTGCTTACCACAGCATAGAAAACATAGGCATTATCGGCATTGGCATAGGTTTGGGATCGATAGGTTTGGGACTAAAAAATAATACGTTGGCAATTGCTGGTTTTGCCGGGGGACTTTTACATATTCTTAATCACTCGCTGTTTAAATCGTTGTTGTTTTACGGAGCTGGAAGTGTTTATCAGAAAACCGGAACGCTTAATATTGAAAAACTCGGCGGACTGATAAAGAAAATGCCGAAGACTGCAATTCTATTTCTCATACCGGCATTGGCAATTTGCGGACTTCCGCCTTTCAACGGCTTTATTTCGGAATTTTTAATTTATTCAGGTTTATTTAAAGGACTTCAAACACAAAGTTTTGCATTTTCACTTTTTATTATTACCGCTATTTTTGCCCTTGTTCTTACAGGCGGACTTGCATTTCTTTGCTTTACAAAAGCATTCGGCATTGTGTTTTTAGGAAATCCCCGAAGCCGGTATCCTGAAGAACCCGATGAAATATCCTTCGGGATGCTCTTGCCGAAATATTTAATTAGCGCCTTGATAATTGCAATCGGCCTTTTCCCTAAATATTTCCTGCAGCTTTTAAAAAGTCCGGTAGCACTTTTTATCCCCGATATAAATAATTCTGCATCCGGCTACTTTACCGCCCAGACAGATTTACTTTCGAACATAGGTTTTGCAGGATTTATTTTTTTAGGGATTACAATAGCAGTTTATTACGCAAAAATATATTTCGAAAAGAAAAAAGCAACTTCAGTTTCCCCGACCTGGGGTTGCGGTTATATTGCCCCTGATTCGAAAATGCAGTACACTGCAAGTTCTTTTGTAAAACCTTATTCAAACCTGGTTGAACCTCTGCTTATTCTTCATAAAAGCGATGTTGTAATTGATGAAGTATTCCCCGGGAAAAAAGAATATTCGAGCCACACTTACGATAAACTAGAATTTTACCTGATAGATAAAGTTCTAAAAAATATTAAAAAGCTTTTATCTAAACTAAACTTCCTGCAAAACGGCAGGCTGCAAATGTATATTCTTTACGGTTTAATATTTATACTTTTTATAATTCTATTTTCCTATGCCGAATATTTAATTCAGCTGATTTCTAATTTTATTAGTCCGGAATAAAAGATGATAGGTTTTATTTCGATATTGTTAATAAGTTTTTTCTTTTCAGGATTGGTTAACCGTACAAAAAGTATTGTTGCCGGAAGAAAAGGTCCGGTAATTCTTCAGCCGGTTAAGGATGTTATAAAACTTTTGCGCAAAGGCTCGGTTTACAGCAGTACAAGCAGCATAATTTTTAGGGTTGCTCCGACTATTTATTTCAGTTCCGTGCTTTCTGCAATTTTATTCATTCCATTCGGTACATTCCCTGGAATTCTTTCATTCAATTTCGATTTTGTAATGTTTGCATATCTTCTTGCTTTTGGGAAATTTTTTATGATAATTGCCTCGCTTGATACCGGAAGCAGTTTTGAAGGAATGGGAGCAAGCCGCGAAGCTTTATATTCAATGCTCATTGAACCAGCCTTTTTTATCACAATGGGTTCGCTAAGTTTGTTTACAGGGTATACTTCATTTTATCGGATTTTTGAATCCATTCATTTTATCAACCCCGAAATGCAGGCTGTTTCAATCTCTTTCAGTCTTATTGCTGTTTATGTTTTTATGGTTATGGGGCTCATTGAAAACAGCCGTATACCTGTGGATGACCCGAATACACATCTTGAACTGACAATGATTCACGAAGTGATGGTGCTTGATAACAGCGGTTTTGATTTGGGATTGATTTTATTTACAAGCTTCTTAAAATTTGCAATGTACGGAGCGCTGATAAGCAATTTATTCCTTTCATATTTTTCTTCAATTCCTGTTATGATAATAATCTTTTTAGGAATTCAGTTTTTATATGCTGTTTTTACGGGACTGGTGGAATCGTTTATGGCAAGATTCAGAATTAACCAGAACCCTCAGTTCGTTCTGCTGCTTTCATCAGTTGCACTTTTAATTTTTCTAATTGTAATGATAAAAATCGGGAGAATCGGTTAACTAAATGATAAATGTGCTATTGATATTTTTTATTATTTCACTTTTTATTTGCTCAACTGCAATAAGGCTTCGCACTTTTATAAAGGCAATTGCGTTCCAGGGTATTCTTTTATTTGGAATTTTTCTTTTAAGATTGAATGAAATTAATATCTTTAATCTTATTTTTCTTTTGCTGGAAACATTAATATTTAAAGCGATTGCAATCCCGTACTTTCTTCATTATTTGATTAAAAGAAACCGGATTACCCGCGAAGCCGAACCGTACATTTCTAACTTTGCATCTCTGTTTATTATTTCTGCAATTGTAGTTACAACTTTCTTTTTAACAAGCACGCTGCGCGGAGGAATTTTTGGGAACATATATTTTGTTGTTGCAATTATTACCCTGTTTACCGGATTGTATTTAATTACTTCGCGAAAAAAAATTATAACTCACGTAATGGGCTTTATTATTTTGGAAAACGGCGTTGTAATTTTATCGTTAGCTTTAGGCAGCGAAATGCAGATACTTGTAAACTTTGGTGTTTTTCTCGATATTTTTGTAACGGTTTTAGTATTGGGAATTTTTGCCAATAAAATCGGCGATGTATTTAAATCAGCCGAAGCCGACCAATTAAACAAGCTGCGGGATTAGCGATGATTATTTTTAGCTACATATTATTTTCGGTACTATCTGCTCTCGCCGTTTATTTTATTGGAAATAGGAAATCATCTTATTATTTTGTATCGGCATTTGTTGCAGCTCAATGGGCTTTCACAGTTTACGAGTATTTTCATTTAAACGAGTCACAATTCGAGTACTTTCTTCCGGATGCAATAGGAATAATTCTGCTGGCAGTATTAAGTGTTCTTTCGGTAACTTCTTTTATTTACAGTTTTATTTATCTCGAAAAGCGCGGAGACGATAACAGGATAAGAAGCATTTACCTTGCTGCATTTATTATGCTTATTATGTCTTTATCCTGCGCATATATAGCCAATCACGTTGCAATTGCATGGATTTTTGTGGAGCTTACAACTTTATTTTCATCAATTCTTATTTATCATAGAAGAACTGAAAGAAGTCTGGAAGGAAGCTGGAAATACATTTTTATCTGTTCGGTCAGTGTTTCCTTCATTTTTATAGGGATTTTATTTTTAGGACTGGCTGGAGAAGAAGCCGAAATAGGAGAACTTTTTTATACAAATCTTTCCGCAAATGCGGAAGTTCTCAATTCATTCTGGCTTAAAGCTGCTTTCCTTTTTCTTTTTACCGGATACACGGCAAAAGCCGGATTAGTACCGATGTACACTGCAGGAATTGATGCAAAAGATAAAGCCCCCTCACCTGCGTCGGCAATATTTTCAAGCGCATTGATGAACGTCGGGTTTGTTGGAATTTTCAGGGTTTATGGAATTATTACAAAAACAAGTATTGCCGAATGGGCATCTTCAATACTTATAATCAGCGGAATATTATCAATTCTTATTGCATCATCGTATATGATACGCGTGAAAAATATCAAACGAATGTTTGCTTATTCAAGCATCGAGCATATGGGAATAATTATGCTTGGTATGGCAATGGGCGGTACAGGATATTTTGGAGCTGTCCTTCATATTATTCTTCATTCATTTACTAAAGCAAGTTTGTTTTACCAATACGGTTCAGTTTTCAGAACATTAAAAAGCAAATATATTAACGAAACAGGAAACTACTTTGAGTATAATACTTCCGGGGCTTATGTGCTGCTGCTTTCTTTTTTTGTGGTAACCGCAATTCCGCCTTCGGGAATGTTTATGAGCGAATTTCTTATCTTCCGTTCATTGTTCGAAAACGGCTATCTCTGGCTGCTTATTCCGGTTGTATTTTTAATTACAATAATAATCTGGGCATTTGGTGATAATATGTTCAAACTTCTTTTTCATAAAATGGAAAATACTGTTACAAATGCGCCCGCGGCAAAAACTCCTTTTTGGGAATCCGTTCCTCAGTTTGTGTTGATTTTTGCCGTAATTTATTTAGGGTTTAATACACCGCAATTTTTAATAGGACTTATTAATAAAGCTATTGAAAGTCTGGTATAAAAAAGTATGCATAATTATTTAACTATAAGAAATAACGAAGCTGTAAGTTTAAGTTCAATTCCTATTTTAAGGTATGATGACTTTTTAGAATGCAATACTCTTTTTCTCAAAGATTTTCATAATCATTGCGTAAGCTATTTCGGTTATCCGGAAGACAATAAATTGAAATTAATATGCTGCATTGCGAATGATAATAAATCAAGAATAAAAGTTACTTCCTGCAATATTGAATTAAATACGGAGAAATCCTATCCCTCTTTTTCGGCGCACAATTTGGCTTTTAATATGTTCGAGCGCGAAATTGCAGAAAATTTCGGTATAAATTATTCCGATCACCCGTGGTTAAAACCTTTGCGTTATTCTTTTAACAGAAAGAACAAAACCATAGGAATAGCCGATTATCCGTTTTACAAAATAGAAAGCGAAGAAATTCACGAAGTTGGCGTCGGCCCGATTCACGCCGGAATAATTGAACCGGGACATTTCAGATTTTTATGCAAAGGCGAGCAAATACTGCATCTCGAAATCCAGCTCGGTTATCAGCACAGAGGAATTGAAAGTCTGTTTATTGAGAAGAACAGCTTGCTGCAAAAAGCAACTCTTGCCGAATCGATAGCGGGTGATACTGCAGTCGGGCATTCAACGGCTTTTGCAAACTTATGGGAATCTCTCTGCGGATTTACTGCTGACGAAGAGCTTAACTATGTGCGAACCCTTGCTCTCGAAATTGAAAGGATTGCAATTCATACAGGCGACTTAAGCGCTATCTGCGGCGATATTGCTTTTCTTATAGGAAACAGTGTTTACGGCAGATTGAGAACTCCTATAATTAATTTCTTCCAGCAATGGTGCGGAAACCGTTTAGCAAAAGGATTAATACGGCCGGGCAGAAATAATTTTGCTTTCACCAGTGAATTACGGGATATATTTTTGAAAATTCTTGATGCTTACGAAAAGGATTACCTTGAAATGAACAGCAAGTTTTTTCACAACCCCGGAAGTCTTTCGCGTCTTGAAAAAACAGGAGTTTTTACAACTGAACAAGCCCTCGGCATAGGAGCAGTTGGAATGGCTGCAAGGGCTTCGGGACTAAACCGTGACGTACGTTTAACTCATCCTTGCTGCAATTATTCCGGTTTGTTTCATACTCCAATTTTAAAACATCACGGAGATGTTTTATCGCGCACTCAGCTTCGAAGAGAAGAAATTATGCAGTCAATAAGCTACATCCGGTACTTTCTGGATGAAATACCGGTGCCGCCGAATAAAGAAAGGGAACTCTTATCGAACCCTAAGCCGGATACTTTTATATTATCGTTAGTTGAAGGCTGGCGCGGCGAAATATGCCATTGCGCAATTACAGATGGAAACGGAAAATTGGCTCATTACAAAATCAAGGATCCGTCATTCCATAACTGGCTGGCGCTGGCACTTGCTGTCAGGAAAAATGAAATATCCGATTTCCCGGTCTGCAACAAAAGTTTTAATTTATCCTACTCAGGATTTGACTTATAGGATTTGAAATGTTCAATACATTAAAAATATTAAAACACCAAGGTAAACAATTCATTGAAGATGTAACCTCGGTTGAATTGACTAAAGCATTCAGAGGCAGACCTATAATTAGCGATAGTAAAATTGATGAGAAATCTGCAGCGGAATTATGCCCCACAGGAGCAATTCAGCTTAATCCTTTCCGGCTTGATATGGGCAGGTGTACTTTCTGCGGAGAATGTGCATTTCAGTTCCCTGAGAAAATAAAATTCACAAATGACTATAATACTTCAACGAACGACAGAAATCGCCTTATTATCAGGGAAAATGAAGATAAACCGATAGAAATTGACCCGGATATTATTCGAAGCGAAATTACATCTTTCTTTAGAGGTTCTTTAAAGTTACGCCAGATATCCGCTGCGGGAGATAACAGCGCGGAATGGGAATTAAACGCTTCGGGCAATGTTAATTTTGATATTGGCAGATTCGGAATTGATTTCGTTGCCTCGCCGAGACATGCCGACGGTATTTTAATAACCGGACCCATTTCCGAAAATATGGCTGAGCCGCTTCAAATTTGCTACGATGCAACTCCAGATCCAAAAATAATTATTTTGTGCGGAACCGATGCAATAAGCGGCGGCATTTTTGAAGGCAGTAAAGCAATTAACCGCAGCTTTTTAGATAAATATAAAATCGATCTTTATATCCCGGGGAACCCGCCCCACCCTTTAACTATTATTAACGGTATTTTACGTTTGATCGGAAAATGAATTCAGGCGTATGATTATACAAAATTCGGTTACGGTTTTAATTGCCAGTTCAATAAGTATCTGAACTGTTATTTTACTGCAACGGTAGCGTTTTTTACGAATATTGTTGATAAAATAAATTGTGAAATAATAGCATTGAGCATAATTTTATTAAAGTTGAATTTAATATTTTCTTACCTTTATGAATTGCTATTTCAATTTTTATAGCAGGAATAACTTCTGAAATCAATAGGATTTATTTTGAAAACTTGCACTGCATACGAAAAGCTTTATTTCATTGTTGTTGTATCAATACTTTTTTCTTCTTACGCATTCTTTTTTAATGCAGATTACTGGGGCGATAAAGGTCACTTTGTTGAAACA
>CAYTFZ010000077.1:0-12662 GCA_964437215.1 uncultured Melioribacteraceae bacterium
AAAAGGCATTTCCATTGGGTAAAAATTTTTATTTGCCCCGGGATTTATCTCGGGGGATTATTAAATTTTCAGAACACAAATCCGGCTTTAGCCAAAGGATAATTGTTTGTTGGGATAATTCTTTTGGTTTGTTTTTTAATTTTTTGAATCATCTGGCAGGTGTAACAGACTTTGAATTAATTGCGGAGATTAAGGCTGATTAGCATCAATGCAAACCACAACAACTCAACTATTAAATTTAACAGCTCAAAAACATTATATTTCCGTTCAGTAAACATTATTTTTTTTAACTCTTTCCTTAAATTATCTTTTGGTTGTCTAAAAATTAAGGAAATGTTTAACACATCAAAAAATGAGATTATTATGAAAATCAAAAAATATAATATTGCCGGTATGTTGATTCTTATTGCACCTGTTCCTGTTTTATTAGTTTCTTTAGAATGGGCACAAAAAGGAGAACCATTCATCTCTGCTCAAACTTATTATTTTATGGTAATAGTTTTAGGTGCCTCAATAAATTTTTTCAAAAATTATGTTTATAATTCACCAAACGTTCCTAGGAAGAATATACCTTTTTATTTTGCCACCTATTTATTAGTAATAATAACATTATTTTTACTGATAATTCCATTAGGCGTATATATTGTTCAAAGTATTTTTCTAACAAACATAAAATTTAACTGGGATAAGCTGTTCAGTTCAGAATTCACAACTTCATTACTACAATTTGTTGGTTGGATCTTCGTAGGGTCTTTATTCCTGTTTTTCATTGTCATGCAAAAATTATTCGAAAGAGAGGAAAAACTGCAAAACGAAAATGTTAAATTCAAATATAAAACATTAAAATCACATCTTGACCCTCATTTTCTTTTCAATAGCTTAAATACACTTTCAGAACTTGTTTACGAAGATGCAAATAAAGCTGATAATTTTATTCAAAAATTATCCAACACATACAGGTACATAATTGACAATGAAGAAATTGAATTGATTGTCTTGAAAGAAGAGCTTGAATTTGTTGAACGGTATTTTGAACTTCAAAAAGTAAGATGTGAAGAAAAAATTCAGTTAACCATAAATGCTTCAAATCTATATGTCCGTGTTTTGCCGGTTACTATTCAATCATTAGTTGAAAACGCAATAAAACATAACTCCTTTTCTTTACAAAATCCTTTAATAATTGAAATAAAACAGGATGGTGATTATTTGATTGTCAAAAATAACATACAAAAGAAAAATGTATTAAAAGAAACAACAAAAACAGGTCTGCAAAATTTAAAGGAAATGGTAAAACTGAAATTAAACAAAGAATTAATTGTATCTGAAACAGATAACGAATTTATAGTAAAAATTCCTTTTGTATATTAACATTTATGAAAGTATTAATTATTGAAGACGAAATACCGGCTGCAAAAAAAATTGAGCGATTAATTAGAGAAATTGATAATCAGATTGAAATAATGGCGGTATTAGAATCAGTGGAAAATGCTTCGAACTGGTTAACATTAAATGCTGAACCGGATTTAATTTTTAGCGATATTCAACTTGAAGACGGAATAAGTTTTGAAATTTTCGAAAAAGTAAAAATTTCTGCGCCTATAATTTTTATTACCGCTTTTGATAAATACGCAATAGATGCTTTCAAACTGAACAGTCTGGATTACATATTAAAACCTGTTACTTTTCAGGCTTTACAGAATGCAATTATTAAGTATAAAACCTTTTTTGACAAAAGCATATTGCAGAAAAAATATACTGATTTATTTGAAAATATGCAGCCAACTAAAAAAGAAAGATTTCTTATAAAAATTGGTGACTATTTCAAATCCATTTCCGTAATGGATATAAATTGTTTTTATATAAAAAATAAGTGCAACTATGTTATAACTTCCGATTGTAAAAGTTTGCTAATTGACTATTCACTTGATAAAATTGAACAACTTGTGGATAAGAAGAGATTTTTCAGGGTCAACCGTAATTTTATTGTAAATATAAACTCAATTGAAAAAGTATCTGTTTATTCTTCCAGTCGTTTAAAAGTAAATTTAATAGGTTGGAAAAGTGAAGAGGAAATTATTGTAAGCAGGGAAAGAGTTTCCGATTTTAAAAACTGGATGGACAGATAACTAAAATTTTATGAAATCAATAAAAAAGAAAAGGATTGAACAACTCAGGAAGATCTGGGGCAAAAAAGTAATCAAATACAGAAATTTCGATCAAATAGCTGTTTACCACAAATTATTAAAAGAAAATAATGAATCAATTGTTGATGAAAAAACATGGAGGGACTTGGATTTAGATTCTGTATTTACAAATATGGATAGAAACATTTCCGGGATCGGCCAACAGTATTTGTATAATCTTCTTCATAAAAATGAAGTGAATACTGATTTGCTGAAACAAAGATTTAATTTAATTTCTTTGTTAAAAAACAATCAAAAACTTAGAGAAGAAATACAGTTAAACTTATTAAGCATAAGTGGCCATTCATCCGGTTTTATTGCTCATTTAATACTGAATAAGAAAATTCCTTATACCAGGTATTACAGAATTTTCTATTTGCTTTCATTTTTATCCATAATTGCAACTGCTCTTATTTTTTATAACGGTATGTTTATTTTCCCTTCGATGGCAGTTTTATTAATAAACATTATAATCAACAAATTGTTTTCAAAAAGGATTTATGATTATTTCATTGGATTTTCGGGATTAAATCAATTGATTGGCTGTGCAATTTCACTAAGTAAAATTTATTTAAACCAGCCAATAAAGGAAATTGAATATTTGAAACAAAATACAAGTTTTTTGAAAAAACTTAAAGGCAACTTAGGTTTCCTTGTTATTGATAAAGACCCAATTCCTGAAATACTACAATTACTAATTGAATATGCCAATATGTTTCTTTTATTCGATTTACTCACTTATTACAGGTCAGTAAATACGCTGCTGAAAAATCAGGAACTAATTCATAAGATTTATAAAAATGTAGCCAACCTTGATGCTGCAATTTCTGTTGCCTCATTTTTAGAGGAAATACCATATTATACAAATCCTGAATTTAATAATTTGAATAAAATTAGCTGCCGCCGCATTTATCATCCATTAATAGAAAATGCTGTTTCAAATACTTTAAATGATGAAAAAAATTCATTATTGATTACCGGTTCCAATATGTCAGGCAAAACAACATTTATTAAAACAATGGGCATAAACTTCATTCTTTCACAAACACTATACTTCTCATTTTCGGAAGAAATGTTAATTCCAAAATTATTTGTTAAATCGGCTATTCACAGGAATGAAGAATTAGAAGAAGGTAAAAGTTACTTTTTTGCCGAAATTGAACGAATAAATGATTTTATAAAGTGTTCGGAAAAACAGGGAAAATACCTTTTTATTATTGATGAAATTTTCCGTGGAACCAATACAATTGAAAGACTTGCATCTTCAACTGCTGTTTTAAAATATCTATGTAAAAATAACAAGGTTATGGTTACAACCCACGACGTTGAATTGCAAACATTACTAAATGAAAATTACAGAATGTTTCATTTCAGCGAACAGGTTGAAAATGACGAATTCTTTTTTAATTATAAAATTAAAGAAGGATCTTGTTCATCAGGTAACGCAATTAAATTATTGGAAATAATGAAATATCCGGAATCCGTAGTTTCCGAGGCAAATTCAATATCAAAAGGACTAATAAAAAATAATTTTACAATTATTTAAATATAGTTAGCAAATATCGGAATTCTTCACAAATCTACTTTAACACTATCTTCTTTTTTGATTCAGAGAAATACCTCTTCTAATGGAGTAATCATTCTTAATAATTTTTTACTTTATTATTACTAAGTTGTTAACTGCTGTAAATAAGTAATTTTAAATGTTGATTCAAGTTTTCCTCTTTGATATTTCACAATCAGGGAAAATCTATTATTTACTACTATATATCGGGAATAAAAAGACAAGTTAACTGATATATATTCCCTTTATGCAGTTTGTGTAAATAAATATTAAAATAAAACAGGGGAAGAATTATTACAATACTTTCCTTTATCCATTAATGCTCCTCGGGTCTCATATTATTATTTAGATAAACACATAAATAATCAAAATACAAAACAGCTTGTTTAATAAGCATTTTCTTACGAAATTGGCGATGAAAAATAACAATAATTGCAAGGATGAATTTTATGAGCATCAGAAGTGGTTTATTCATTTTCCTGACTTTAATTAGTATTGAATTTTGTTCCGCTCAAAACTCTGCCCCGGTTAAAGTTCAAGAGGGATTGGTTCAGGGTGTATTTGAAGAAGGATTAACAATTTATAAAGGCATTCCTTTTGCCAAACCGCCTGTTGGTGAGCTCAGGTGGCGGGCTCCGCAGCCGGCTGAAAAATGGGATACAGTATTGCAGGCAAACAAGTTTGCTCCCGGTCCGGTTGAAAGCTGGGGCTCAGGAGAAGGAAAAAGTGAAGACTGTTTGTATCTAAATGTTTGGACTCCCGCAAAAAAGGCTGACGAGAAAGTTCCTGTTCTTGTTTGGATTTACGGCGGAGGTTTTAATGCCGGTTCAACTTCCGAACCTGTTTATAACGGAAATGAACTTGCGAAAAAAGGAGTGGTGCTTGTAAGCATAGCATACCGGGTAGGAAATCTTGGATTTTTAGCACATCCCGAATTGAGCGCGGAAAACCCGAATAAAGTTTCGGGAAATTACGGTCTGCTGGATATGATTGCCGGACTCCAATGGATTCAAAAAAATATTGCAGCTTTTGGCGGCGACCCGAACAAGGTTACAATTTTCGGCGAATCAGCCGGAGGAATTGCGGTTAGTATGCTGTGCGCTTCTCCGCTTGCAAAGGGATTATTCCACGGAGCTATTTCTCAAAGCGGCGGTTCATTCGGTCCAAACCGCGTTACAACATATCCGGGCGAAAATATGAAACTGCTTTCGGATGCTGAGAATGATGGCATGGCTTATGTTAAAAAAGCCGGAGTTTCAACTATTGCGGATTTACGGAAGATTGAAGCACGCAAACTTCCGGGCGGCGGATTCGGACAGGGAATGGCTTGGCCGATTGTTGACGGATATGTAGTTCCAGGCGACCAATATAAACTTTACGAAGCAGGGAAGTTTAACGATACTCCAATTCTTGTCGGTTACAATTCGGATGAAGGATTGAGTTTCTCTCCTCCTAAAACACCGGAAGAGTATATAAGCGGCGTTCAAAAACGTTACGGTCCGTTTGCCGAAAGTCTTGTTAAAGCTTATCCTGCCGGTGAAACAACTGTTCCAAAAACAGCGCGCGATCTTGCCCGTGATGCGGCATTCGGCTGGCAGACTTGGAGCTGGGCTCTGCTTCAATCGAAACTGGGGAAATCCGAATCGTATTTATACTATTTTGATCAGCATCCTGATTATCCTGAAAATTCGCCGAAAGCAGGTTTCGGTTCGCCTCACGGACAGGATGTGGCTTACGTTTTCAAGCACCTTGATTCATCAAATCCGGAAATTACAAAAGCAGATTTTGAAATTTCGGAAGCTATGGCAACCTACTGGACTAACTTTGCAAAATATGGTCATCCCAACGGCAAAGGAGTTCCGGAATGGAAACCTTTCAGCAGTGAAAACCCTGTTGTAATGCATTTTAATAAAGTTCCTAAAATGGGAAGTGTTCCGAGCGAAGAATCCTTAAAAGTTCTTGATAAATATTTTGAATGGAGGAGAACTCCGGAGGGAGCCGGGTGGGCTAAATAATTTCAAAACCTTTTAATTTGAGAAATGCCGATGAGAAATCTAAATTTTTACATTGCAGTTATTTTAATACTTACTATTGAACTTGTTAATGCGCAGCAATCTGAACCGGTTAAGGTTGAGCAAGGGCTGCTGCAGGGGATATTAGAAAATGGAGTAATCAGTTATAAAGGTGTCCCCTATGCAGCTCCGCCTGTTGGTGAATTGCGCTGGTGCGCTCCGCGTCCTCCTGCGAACTGGGAAGGAGTGCGGAAAGCTGATAAATATTCTGACAATCCTATACAAAAAATGGTAAAGGAGTATGGTCCGTGGACTGCAGAATATCAGCCGCAGGGAAATGTAAGCGAAGATTGTCTTTATTTGAACATCTGGACTGCTGCAAATACGCAAGATGAAAAGCTGCCTGTTTTGATGTATATTCCCGGCGGAGCGTTTACCGGGGGATCGGGCAACGTGCCTGTTTACAATGGAGAAAATCTTGCTAAGAAGGGATTGGTTGTTGTTACAATCAATTACCGTGTCGGGGTAATTGGATTTCTTGCGCATCCTGAATTGACAAAAGAATCGGAACACAATTCCTCCGGTAATTACGGACTTTTGGATCAGTTGGCTGCACTTGAATGGATTAAAAAAAATATTTCAGTATTTGGCGGAGATCCGTCCCGGATAACAATTATGGGTCAATCGGCTGGATCTGCATCAGTAAATTATCTTACAGCATCTCCGCTTGCAAAAGGTCTGTTTATCGGCGCAATTGCCCAGAGCGGAATTAACTTTAGAAATGGACCGGGAGAAAATTTGAAATCAGCAGAACAGACCGGAGAAAGGTTTGCAAAAGAACTTGGAACAAAATCAATAGCTGAATTAAGAGCAATTCCTGCTGAGGATTTATTGTCAGCTTCAGACAATAAATACCGTTTTTTACCAATTATTGACGGTTGGTATCTCCCCAAAAGTGTAGATGAAATATTTTCTGCCGGAGAACAGAACGATGTGGCTACCTTAACCGGTTGGGTTGCAGACGAAGGGAGTTTCAATGAATCATATGGTAAAGTTCCGGCAGAAGAATTCAGACAGCAGATTAAACAAGGAATTGGTTCAGAGGCTGATGAAATTTTGAAACTCTACCCTTCGGATAATGAAACCATTTGCGCCGAATCGCAAAAGGATTTCGCCCGTGAAATGTCAGTATTCTCTATGCTGGTGTGGGCAAAAAATCGTAAAAACACAGCTAAGACAAACATATACACCTACATATTTACACATCAACAACCTGGAGATACGAAGGAGCGTTATCTGGCATTCCATTCATCCGAGCTGCCTTACATATTTAACAATCTCAACCACGCGCCCAGACCTTGGGAAACAAAAGACAGAGAAATTGCTGAAATAATGTCTAATTATTGGGTTAATTTCATTTCGACCGGAAATCCTAATGGAACAGGTTTAGCAAAGTGGATTGAATATACGGCAGGTTCAGAGCAAATAATGGAACTTGGCGACAGGATGGAAATGAGGCCAATTGCCGGAAGTGAGAAAATTGAAGCTATGAGAAAAATATTCAAAGATAACAAGTAAGTATTTTTCAGCTAAATAGGTTTAATAAGGTTTTTAAAGGAAAATTCACATGAAAAGCAAATATGCTCTGATGATATCGTTATTGTTTTTGGGTATAATGTTTCCGCAAAATAAAAAAGTTGCACTGAATATTGACGCCTCAAAAGAAATCGGGGAAATGAAACCGATTTACGCATACTTCGGATATGACGAGCCCAACTACACATATATGGAAAACGGCAAAAAGCTTTTAAGTGAAATTGCCGCTTTAAGTCCCGTGCCCGTTTATATCCGCGCGCACAATTTATTAACGACAAAAGAAGGAGAGCCGGATCTTAAATGGGGATTTTCGAATGTTTACACTGAAGATGAAAATGGAAACCCTGTTTATGATTGGACAATTATAGATAAAATATTTGATACTTATATTGAAAGGGGGCTGCGTCCGTTAGTTGAATTGGGTTTTATGCCCAAAGCGCTTTCAACAAAACCTGAGCCCTATAAACATGAATGGAGCAGCGGAGGCGAGTTATGGACGGGGTGGACTTATCCGCCAAAAGATTATAAAAAGTGGGCTGAATTGGTTTACCAGTTAGTTATTCACGCGAAGGAAAGGTATGGGGAAAATGAAATTAAAACCTGGCTTTGGCAAGTCTGGAATGAACCGGATATAGGATACTGGTCAGGCACATTTGATGAATATTGTAAACTATACGATTATTCCGTTGAAGCTGTGAAAAGAGCTTGTCCCGATTGTGTTGTAGGAGGTCCCCACACAACCGGACCAGGCGGGGAAAGCGGCAATAAGTTTCTATACGGGTTTCTAAAACATTGTCTTTACGGAACAAATTACGCAACCGGTAAAAAAGGATCACCTTTGGAATATATAGCTTTTCATGCTAAAGGACAGCCCGAAATTGTGGACGGGCATATCAGAATGAATATGGGAGCCCAGTTGAATGATCTTGTTCAGGGATTTACTGCAATTAATTCTTTTCCTGAATTGAAAGGAATTCCTGTAATCCTTGGAGAATGCGATCCGGAAGGATGCGCAGCCTGCTCGTGGAAAAGAGACCCGAAATATGGATACAGGAACGGAACGGTTTATCCAAGTTATACAGCATCTGCTTTTGCAAAAATTTACGAACTTGCAGATAAGTACAAAATTAATTTAAGAGGCGCTCTCAGCTGGTCATTTGAATTTGAAAACCAGGAATGGTTTGCCGGATTCAGAGAACTGGCAAGCAATGGAGTTGATAAACCAGTATTGAATGTTTTCAGAATGTTCGGGATGATGAACGGAAAAAGAGTTGAAGTGTCTGGCAATCCTTATTCAGCTGAAGAAGTTATTGAAAAAGGAGTTATAGATAAACCGGATATAAATGCTCTGGCTTCAAAAAATGAAAATAATCTGACAGTAATGGTATGGAATTATCACGATGATGATGTGCTGAAAGAAATTGCGGACATAGAGATATCTATTAATGGAATGATAGATGGGAGAGTTTTGCTAAGCCACTATCGTGTTGATCAGAAATTCAGCAACTCCTTTACAAAATGGACAGAACTTGGTAAACCTCAAAAAATAAATGATGAGCAATTTAAGGAAATTGAACTGGCTGGTCAGCTTAAATTATATACCTCTCCCGAATGGATAGATGTGAAAGACGGAAAGGCAATTGTCAGGTTTTCGTTACCGGGGCAGGGAGTTTCATTCTTGAAATTTGAACATTTAGAATGAATTGAGTTTATTCCTGTATTCAATCAGCCGCCGAAAAAAATATAAAATTATTTTTTCTTCAATCATTTTAATAAATAGAATGATTGATGATATCAGATCAGAATCCGCCATTATTTTGTTTTCAAATAGCGGATTTGGGTTAAATAATAAGTCTTTCGAAAAGGTATTCCCCCAAAAACCTCTGGCAAAAAAAGTGATATTCTCATTTCAATTCGCTATTTTTACTTCGTCATTTTTTTGAAAGGTTTTAGAATGTTAATGATTGAGATACTTCCGGATAAATGCGATTTTTGCGGATGCTGCGTCGGCATTTGTCCCGAAGATGCAATTGAGTTAAAGGAAGCGGAAATAAAAATCAGCGAAGAACTTTGTACAAATTGCTGCAAATGTGTTTGGAGCTGTCCTTTTGAAGTTCTTAAGTTTAACAGGAACAGGGATTCAGGGAGTTAGGTTATCAGGTATTCAGGAGATAAGGTAAATTTCTTACTCTTACTCTTACTCTTACTCTTACTCTTGATCATAATCCTAATCTTAATCTTCACCAAATATTATTGAAAAAATGTTATACGAGAAATTTTTATGCAGAATGAATACGATATAATAGTAGTAGGCGGAGGCCCAGCCGGGTCGATGGCTGCGAGGTTCGCGGCAGAGCAGGGGGTTTCGGTTTTAATGCTCGAAAAAGACAGAGACATCGGCTATCCTGTGCGCTGTGCCGAAGCTGTAAGCAAAAAAGGAATTGAAGAATTTATTCCATCCGACGATAGATTTATTTCTGCAAAAATAAACAAGTTTAGTCTTACCGCTCCCAATGAAACAGAAGTTGTAATTCCTCTTGAAGAAGAAGGTTACGTGCTTGAGCGGCGGATATTTGATTACGAACTTGCAAAAACCGCAGCTTTTGCCGGAGCGGAGATTCTAACCCGCGCGTATGTAAACGGGTTGATTATTGAGAACGATGTTGTTTGCGGAGTGAAATATGAATATCGCGGACAGCAATTTTCGGTGAAATCGAAAGTTGTAATTGCTGCCGACGGTGTGGAATCGCGCGTGGGACGCTGGGCGGGAATTAAAACTCATATCGATTTCCGGGATATGGAATGCTGCGCTCAAGTTACCGCTGCAAATATTCCTGTAAATGATGACACTCTGTATTTTTATTTTGGAAAAGATGTTGCTCCGAATGGATATTTCTGGGTTTTCCCGAAAGGTAATAAAACTGCAAATATCGGACTTGGCGTTAGCGGTGATGCCGGCAAAAAAAAATCAGCGCTCGCTTATCTTAATCAATTTATGGGAAGGAAATATCCTAATGCTCCGGTTCTTACATCAATTGCCGGCGGAGTTCCCTGTTCAGTTACTTTAAGCAAAATTTCTGCACCTGGTATTATCCTTGTTGGCGATGCTGCCCGGCAGGTTAATCCGGTTTCGGGAGGGGGAATTGTTACCGGAATGATTGGCGGAATGATTGGCGGACGCGTAGCCGGAGAAAGCATAAAGAACGGCAACCATGCTCATTTGCTAAGCTACGATAAAGCCTGGGCGGACAGACTTGGTAAGCGCCACGAAATGTTCAACAGAGTTAAGGAAGGAATATATAATTTTTCAGATGAAAAATTTAACAGCATTGCGCAATCGGTTCTTAAAGTTCCATTCGAAAAAAGATCTTTAGGAAATGTATTTAAAACTGCGCTGGTAAATAATCCATCGCTGCTGATTGATGTTGCCAAACTATTTTTTATAAAATGAAAAAATCGCTGAAAACATTACTGGAAATACATTCCGGCAAAATAAAAGAGGACTGGACATCGATACTGATAAAGCAATACGGAAATAAACTTTCGGAACACCGGATACGAACA
The DNA here is from genome assembly GCA_964437215.1 of uncultured Melioribacteraceae bacterium. GTDB lineage: Bacteria > Bacteroidota > Ignavibacteria > Ignavibacteriales > Melioribacteraceae > JAAYAN01. The sequence continues at coordinate 10,920 of CAYTFZ010000077.1, forward strand.
TTTGTTTCCAGCAGTCTCGAAACTATTGAAGATGTAGTAGAAACATCCGATTATAAACCGGCAGATCAGTACCTGATAGAAATCTACAATCTTTTTTCAGAAGCCAGATTAAATCTTCTTGAAGTAAGCCAGTTTTTCACGCACGGCAGAAACGCGGTTATAAATATTCTGCGTAAAGAAGAAAATATGGACGGCGATCCGGTTGCAATTCTCGGTTTTCTGGATGAAATAATTGAGCAGATTTTTGCCCGTTACGGAATTCTGCATCAAGATGCGCAAATGAAGGAATTAAGCATTGACCGCGACAGGCTTGCCGCAAAGCTCGATACAAATCAGCGGTATCTATCTAATATTCTAAATCAATCGGATGCTGCAATATTATTTATCGATAAAAACGAGAAAATTATTGCGTGGAGTTCGGGAGCGGAAAAAATTTTCGGTTATTCCGAAGAGGAAGTAATCGGGCAGCCTTCTTCTCTGCTTATTCCGGATGGTCCGGCTTATGCCGAAGAGCTTGAACGGGTGATAGATAATATTAGTAAATATGGTTATTATAAAGTAAACGAAACAGAACGCAAAACAAAAACCGGCGAAATTATTCCCGTACAGTTAAATGTTACTCCTTTGCCGGGACATAAAGGAGAATACAGCGGACGCTCTGTAATAATAAAGGATTCGAGGCATATTAAAGAACTTCAGCAGCAAGTAAATCAATCGGAAAAACTTGCAGTTATCGGGCAGCTTGCCGCCGGCGTAGCTCACGAAATAGGAAATCCTCTTACTGCTATTTCTTCAGTGGTTCAGCTCTTACAGCGTAAATCAGGTGATCATCAATTAAATGAACATCTTGCGCAGGTGAAGGAAAATATTGACAGGATTTCAAAAATTGTACGCGAACTTGTTGATTTCTCTCGTCCGCCAAGTTACAAAAAAATGGTAATCCAAATTACAGATGTTATTAAAACTGCTTTGGGAATTGTAAAATACGATAAACGCGTAAAAAAGGTGGAATTCAAAACCTCTTTCGATTCTGAAATGCCGCTTATCAGTATAGTTTCGGATCAGCTTTTGCAGGTGTTTGTAAATATACTTTTTAACGCTCTTGATGCAACTGAAGGAAACGGTGAAATTTCGGTGAAAACCTGGCATGATGAAAACTATGCTTTTGTTGAAATTACCGATAATGGCTGCGGGATGGATCAAGATGTTATCGATAAAATTTTCGATCCTTTTTTTACAACAAAAGAGGTGGGAAAAGGAACCGGGCTTGGTCTTTCTGTAAGTTACGGTATTATTAAAAAATTTAACGGAGATATTTTTGTAAAAAGCGCTACCGGAAAAGGCAGCAGTTTTACAGTTAAAATTCCGTTTATCTAAAATATCAGGAGATTGAATGTCATTTAGAATTCTTATTGCCGATGATGAAAAAGCAATCCGGGAATCAATTAAAACGGTTCTTGAAGAAGAAGGCTACTCTACTGTTGCAGCAGCCGATGGAAAAGAAGCGCTTGAAATGCTTAAATCCCAAAATATTGATATTGTTATTACCGATATAAAAATGCCGGTAATTGACGGGATTGAACTTTTGGATAAGGGTTCAAAAATTTCACCCGATACTTTTTTTATAATTATGACTGCATACGCTTCAGTTCATACTGCAATTGAAGCTTTGCGTAACGGGGCTTTCGATTACCTGATTAAACCCGTGGAATTTGATGACATTCTTATAAGATTAAAAAGACT
>CAYTFZ010000078.1:0-12593 GCA_964437215.1 uncultured Melioribacteraceae bacterium
TTATATTGAACTATAAAAAAAACAGGGAAAATATGTTTGTTAATTATTTAGTTACATTTTACGATGCCGATCCGGCTGGAGTTATTTTCTTCGGAAACACTTTCCGGATTGTACACTATTCGCTTGAAAAATGCATTAATTCCGGCGGTTTGTACGACGATTTCTTCAATAATGAGATTTATACATATCCGGTAAAGCAAACCTCGGCGGATTTTAAGAGACCCTTAAGTCCGGGACAGGAAGTTAAAATTAAATTCAGCATACTGGAAATCCGCGAATCTTCTTTTTCGTGCGAATTTACAATTTATAACAACGATAATAATGTTGTAGCAGTTGTAAATACTGTCCACGTTTGCCTCGAGAAAAAGACGGGAAATAAAAAACCGATACCCGAAAATATTTTACAGTTTCTTAAAAGTATTTAAGGCTTTTCTTTTTTCGGAAACGTTCAGCAGAAGTTTTCCCATTTCGTTTCGGGGCAATTTACTGAACAAATATATTTTTTTAGGAATTTTATAATCAGGCAGATTTGATCGAAGATATTCAAATATTTTTTGTTCAAAATCTGCTTTTTTATTTTTAACAGAAACAGCCGCGCAAATTATCTGTCCCCATTTTTCATCATTTTCAGCAAAGACAGCAGCTTCAATAATTCCGATGAAAGAATATAAAACTTCCTCTATTTCTCCGGGATTTACATTTTCACCGCCGGTAATAATTAGATCTTCCCTTCGGGTTTCAATATAAATAAACCCCTTATTATCTTCATACCCGAAATCCCCTGTAAAAAAAATCTTACTCTTACTCCTTCTCTTACTCTTTCCTAAATACCCCTTAAAAAGCGTATCCGATTTCACAACAATTTCTCCGTCGGCTGTAAATTCAATTTCAGTTCCCGGTAAAACTTTGCCGGAAGAAAGCGGGTACTTTTTTAATTCATCCTGCGGAAGAAGCGTTATCATCGAGCAGGTTTCGGAAGAACCGTAAACTTTTGCAATCGGGAAATTTGAGTTGATAAACATTTCCATATTTTCGGGTGTCGTTGGTCCGCCGCCAAGAAAAATGAGTTTTAATCCGTTATAAGGTTTTTTAATTTTTTCGATAACAGAAATCATTTGCGCAGGCACCAGCGAAATATAGTTCGGGCGGAATTTCAGAATATCTTCAATCAGTTCATCAGTTTTTATCGATTTCGGGAAAATAAGTTTTCCGCCGGAAAGAAATGCGCGGATAATTATCATCAATCCGCCGATATGATAAAACGGAAGCGATGCAAGAAAAGTATCGCCGGGTTGAAAATTGACTGCCGATTTTGTGTTCTTAAAACTGTTCATCAAATTTCTGAAAGAATGAACAACTGCTTTGGGCTGGTTTCTTGAACCCGAAGTAAAAATAATAAGAGCATCTTTTATCGGAAAAAACCTGTGCGTTCCGGATTCAAAAAAACAAGATTTGTTTATTTGGGGAAACGGCACGAATGGTTTTTCAGCAAACTTTTCCGAAATGATAATTTTGCAGTTCGAGAATTCTGCTTGAGAAATCAACTCTTCTTTAAAAAGTCTGACATTAAGCAAAACCGGCACAGCGCCTGTTTCCCATATTGCAAAGAGCATTGCCGCAAATTCAATCGAGTTAGCAGCGCAAATTGCAACTCTGTCATTTTCCTTAATTTTTTTAGACAGCAGGAAATCGCAGAAACCTGAAATCAATTCTCGCAAATCTTTTAATTTAATTTGCGCTTCCGCGTTTTCAAATACAATTTTTTCTTCGTTCTTGATAAAATTTTTAAAAAGCCATTTATCCAAGTTAGGGGTTTTCATTTTGCATGTTCCCGCAAAGGATTTATTTGAACTAATTTTTCAGGCACAAAATTTATTTTAAAGCCGGAAACGGGAAAAGGATTCTGTATTAAGTCGCCGGCAAAAAAATCACGTGTTGCAAGTCCGTGAGCAAATTTATGGTTTAACGAGGCGGCAAGCATAATCAGCCAGCTGTTTCCCACAGAAGATTCGAACGAAGAGGAAATTATTAAGTTAACAGCATTTTCTTCTGCAAGTTTTTTTAAGCGGAAAAAATCCTCGAATCCGCCGAAGTGCGAAGGTTTGAGGACAATGAATTTAATCTTTCCGCAACTAATAATTTCTTCAGCGTCGTTAAGACATCTGACTGATTCATCGGCGCATAACGGGATTTCGGAAACCTGAGAGAGTTTGATTAAGTCTTTCGTTTCTGCAACCGGCTGCTCAATGTATTGAATTTTCAAATCTTTCAGTAAATCGATATTTCTAAGCGCTTCTTCAAAACTCCAAGCTCCGTTTACATCCAACCGGATATTCAGCAGTGGAAATTTTTTCCGCATTTTCCTGATTGTTTGTAATTCAGTTTGAAAATCCGAAATGCCGGTTTTTATTTTTACTGTATCGCAGCCGTTGGAAATAAACTTGCGGATATTTTCTTCCAAAACTTCGGGATTACTTAAACTGGTTACGGCATTTACTTTTACAGGATTTACAAAATCAACATTCAGCGCTTTAGGATTGTTTTTCAGTATTATTTGAGTTATCGCCTGATCGAATGCGAATTGCAGTGTCTTTGACCGGAATAATATTTTGCCAGACGGAAACTCATCAGTTACTTCAATTCTTTGAGGATTAAAACTGTTTAATTCTGTAATAATTTCAGATTCATCTTCCGAGTTAAAACCTTTGAGCAAAGGAATATCTCCAAATCCTTCATTCCCTTTTTCATCGCTAATTTTCAGGATTATTCCGCGGCATTCGGAAATATTTCCGGCGGAAGTTATAAAACTGGTTTTTAACGGAAGTGAATAATTGTAATATTCCAATCCGCCAAGTTTCATAAAATTATACCGATTGCAAATAATATTGCATAAATACCGGATAATTTTGCCGTAAGTTCAAGAGTTTTGTTCAGTTGGCTGCCTTCTAATTTGTAAATCATTTTAACTAATTTTACCGAAAGAGGAAATGATAACAGCGGCAGGAAAACAAAAGGACTGTTCTTAAATGTTACATAAACTACAAAAGGAACGAGATACGAAATTATCATAAAACTGACGTATTGAAGCCGCGTGAAGGTTTTGCCGAGTTTTACCGCAAGCGTATTTTTGTTGGCGATGCGGTCCTCGTCGATATCGCGGTAATTATTTACAACAAGAATATTTGTAACAAGCGCGCCGACCGGAATAGAAGCCCAGAATACGAAAAGCGAAATATCTCCCGTCTGGACAAAATACGTTCCGGTTGTTGCTACCGTCCCGAAAAAGAGGAAGACAAAAACATCGCCCAGTCCGTTATATGCAAGCGGATATGGTCCCGCCGTGTACGCAAATCCTGCGGCAATTGAAACAATCCCGATTAAAAATATCAACCAGCCGCCGATATAAACAAGATACAAGCCCAGTAGAAAAGCAGAAAGAAATGTTGCGGCAATTCCGGCTTTCATTTCATTTACGGTTAAAAGTCCTTCAACCAAAGCGCGCCTCGGACCAACCCTGTCCTTTTTATCGGTTCCTTTTTTAAAGTCGTAAAGATCGTTTACAAAATTGGTTCCTATCTGTATTAAAAGAGAGCACAATAAAGCTGCCGCTGCCGGAATGAACTTGAATGAACCGTCGTTAAAAGCAATCGCGCTGCCGACTATTACCGGCACAATTGCTGCGAGCAGAGTTTTGGGTCTGGCTGTTATAAACCAGATTTGTATTTTGGAATTGTTGCTTAAAGAATTCATTGCGCAATATTAAGGCAATACTATTTTAAAAGCAATATATAAGCAGGTTTTAAATTATATTTTGCTTTCGATAAATAAATTGCCTGAAGCAGAATACTTTCCAGAGTACAGATTTGGGAGTTAGCTTAGCCTTTCCGGAATACCTGTGTTCAAAGTTACACTGCTTGATAAAATCATTATAAAAACTCTTGCATCTTCAACGCATCCCCGAAATCACAAAACTTAATAGCAATCTGCAAGGATTGGTTAGGCAGCCTTAGAGATTGTAAAACCCCTTTTAACTTTGATAAATAAACGCTATATTTGTTTTGCGTTTTACGGGCGATAAATTAAATCTCCTTAGTATGCTTGAAATATATGTGCATTAAACCCCACGTTTTACTACAAGCCGCAAAAAACAAACACACACTAATAATCAAAGGATTAAATACTTGATAAACATTGCAGAGTTTAATAACTCGTCACAGGAAACGGAAATTAATTTTAAATCATTAAATATTATTGAACCGATATTAAAAGCCGTAGAAGAAGAAGGATACACAACACCAACCCCAATTCAAAAACAAGCAATTCCAATTGTTCTTAAAGGAAAAGATGTACTTGGATGCGCTCAAACCGGAACAGGAAAAACAGCAGCTTTCGCGATACCGATACTTCAATTGCTGAGTAAAAATAAATCTTATACAAAAAAAAGGAAAATCAGAAGTCTGATTGTTACACCCACCCGCGAACTTGCTATACAAATTGAAGAAAGTTTTAAAGCATACGGGAGACATACCGGATTAAAATACACTGTTATTTTCGGCGGTGTCGGGCAGCATCCTCAAATAACTGCTCTGAAAAACGGAATCGATATTTTAGTTGCTACGCCAGGCAGACTTTTGGACTTGATGAGCCAGGGTCATCTATCTTTACGCGACATTGAAATTTTTGTTTTGGATGAAGCAGACAGGATGCTTGATATGGGTTTTATTCACGATATAAAAAAAATACTTGCGGCGCTTCCAAAGCAACGGCAGTCTTTATTCTTTTCCGCAACAATGCCGCCCGAAATTATAAAACTTTCTAATACTATTTTAAATAATCCTTCGATGGTTTCGGTAACTCCGGTTTCATCAACAGTTGATATTATTAAACAATACATATATTTTGTAGATAAAGGCAATAAAAACGCGTTGCTAGTAAATGTGTTAAAGGATACAAATATTAAAACCGCGCTTGTATTTACACGTACAAAACACGGTGCCGATAAAGTGGCAAAAGTTCTTTTACAGAATAATATAAAAGCCGAAGCAATTCACGGGAATAAAGCTCAAAGTGTACGGCAGAGAGCGCTTTCTAATTTTAAGGCGCAAACAACACGTGTGCTTGTAGCAACTGATATTGCTGCACGCGGAATTGACGTTGATGATCTTGAATACGTAATTAATTTCGAAATATCTAATGTTGCAGAAACTTACGTTCATCGTATAGGGAGAACCGGAAGAGCCGGCGCTAAAGGCACAGCGCTATCTTTTTGCGATGCAGAAGAAAAATCGTATCTGCGCGATATTGAAAAGTTGACTTCTAAAAAAATAGACATAATTGATAACCATCCATTCCCGCTAAAAGATCATAATCCGGCAAAAACAGCAACCAGTCAGGGAAGAAGAAGTTCGAATCCTTCACGGTTCAATCCTTCAGGGAAAAGCAGTTCAAAAAGACGTTTCGGAAATTCAAAAACTGCGTGGCAGGCTAAATAGTTTGTAATTTATAACTTGCTATGAATTGAAAAAATGGTTAACTGGAGATCGGAGGCTGTGAAAAATGCTGCCGGTTTCTGGTTTTTAGTTATAAGTTATAAGTAAAAACAGGGGTTTTAGGGAATTAGGTTTTAGCGAGAAATTTTCGTTTACTTTTTAATATACTTCACTATGGTTGCCAATATCAACGAATACTGCCTTTTTAGGATTACCTTTTGTGAAATAAAAAATTACCCGCAAATCATAATCTACACTAAAACTCCATAAGTTTTTTAACTTGCCCGAAAGTTTATGAGTCTTTAAACTTATTTCAAATGGATTCTTTACAAATAATTCTAATTTTTTCCAAAACATCATTTCCATTTCGGAATCTTTAATTCTCTTACCAAAAGCTTTTTTAAATGTGCCGCTGAACGCTACTTCCATTATAATATTTTCTTTAGTTGGCTTATTTTCGAAGAAAATTCCAATTCGTTGTTTTTTTCTTCTTTCAAAGATTTTTGATAATTCTTTTCTATCTCTTCTCTTCGCGTTTCAATAATATTCTTTTCAATAATATCTTTAATTTCAAGTTTATAATCCAGCGGTAATTTTATTATTTTCTCAATAAGTTCGTTATACGAAAAATTTGGTGCAATCATTTCTTTCCCATTTTTTTATGTAAATATCAACAATATTTTTACTAAAACAAACTAAAAAAAACGGTTTTAAGTTCTAAGCCGTAAGTTATAAGTAAAAAGGGTTTTCAGGATTTTAGGAAATTAGAGTTTCAGGTTTTTCCCTGATCGTAATCATAATCATATTCCCACCTGCGGCCCGTCAAAGCCGGGTAAACTGGACAAGCTTAATCTCTGCTGTACTACCCCAACAACTGCATTATAAATTCTACATTATACCTGCCTGCCGGCAGGCACGGCATTATAAATTTACTTTCCCGCTTTGTGGTTAGCGGCGGTAAAAACAAAAACGGGTCAAGGTCGTAAGACCTGACCCGACTGAAAAAATATCATGGCAATAATTATGCGCTCACCCTGTAAGGTTGTATTGCATCCAATATGTTTTTATTTTTCTTCATTAATGAATATATGTCATACTGATTTTGCAAATTCAACCATAATTCAACCGATGTACCGAAATATTTCGATAATTTAAGCGCCATTTCTGGACTTAAATTTCTTCTTTTATTTATAATTTCGTTAATGGTTCTAAATGTTGTATTTACTGCTTTTGCCAGTTCAACCTGCGTAATTCCCATTTCTTCTAGAAATTCGGACCTTAATATTTCACCCGGATGTGCGGGTTCTCTTTTTATATTATTCATTTTGTCTCCTAATGATAATCGATAATTTCAACTTCAAAAGCGTTTACATCTTCAAAATAGAAAATTATTCTGTACTGATCATTTATCCTTATGCTGTATTTCCCCTTTAGATCACCTTTAAGAGCCTCTAATCTGTTTCCCGGAGGAACTTTTAAATCTTTTATCGAAACAGCAGCATTCAAATAATCTAATTTGCGTAATGCGGTTTTAATTATAACCTGATTCATTTTCTTACTTTTTCCGGTGAAGTATAATTCTCCGGTTTCTTTATCGGCAAACGATTTAATCATAACGAAATATAACACTTAACGTTATATGTGTCAAGTAAACTATTTTTGTCATAACTAAATTTTTCTGTTGTAATCAGGAAATCAGGGTTTTAGGTTTTTGCCTTTCCTTACCTGCCTAACGGCAGGCAGGCTCTTGAACCTTACTCTTACTCTTACTCTTACTCTTGTTCAACATTTTTCTTCGTAAATAGTATTATTTTTTTTATTATGCTTACATCAATAATAAGACATCCGGTATTTTATGAAGAAAGAAACAGAAGCAATCCGCAAACAGACAGAAAGAACGCAATATAGGGAACACTCTTCCCCTCTTTTTTTAACATCAAGTTTTGTTTTTAACAGTGCCGAGCACGCAAAGGAAATTTTCAACGAGGAAGTCGAGGGTCATTCTTATTCACGTTTCGGGAACCCGAACACGGACGAATTTATTGAAAAGCTGAAATATCTTGAAGGATGTGAGGACGGTTTTGCTTTTGCTACCGGAATGGCTGCTGTGTTTTCGGGGATTGCAGCTCTGTTAAATTCCGGTGATCATATTGTAGCTTCGCGTTCGGTATTTGGAGCAACCCACTCTCTGTTCACCAAAATTTTTCCCAAATGGAATATATCAACATCCTATGTTGATGCAGATAAACCGGAAGACTGGGAGAAAAGCATCCGCCCGAATACAAAAATGATATACGTTGAATCACCTTCAAATCCGGGACTTGAGCTTGTAGATCTTGAACTTCTCGGTAAATTGGCAAAAAAGCATAACCTGATTTTCAATATTGATAATTGCTTTGCCACGCCGGTCATTCAAACTCCGGCAGATTTTGGCGCTGATCTGATTACGCATTCGGCAACAAAATTTATTGACGGACAGGGACGGGTTTTAGGCGGCGCAGTTGTAGGAAGAAAGGATTTAATAAACCAGATAAGGATTTTTGCCCGTACCACCGGACCTTCCCTTTCCCCTTTTAACGCCTGGGTTTTATCTAAAAGTATAGAAACTCTTTCTTTAAGAATGGAACGCCACTGCTTTAATGCTTTTGAAATTGCAAAAGAACTTGAAAAAAATTCCGAGATAAATTTTGTTAAGTATCCGTTTCTGCCTTCCCACCCGCAATTTAAACTTGCAAAAAAGCAGATGAAAATGGGCGGCGGTCTTGTTTCGTTTGAAGTAAAAGGAGGCGTTGAAAGAGCTATGAAATTTATCAACAACTTGCGAATGTTATCTGTAACTTCAAATCTTGGCGACAGCCGGACCACAATTACACATCCTGCTACCACAACTCATTCTAAACTTGCGGAACAGGAAAGGTTGGACGTGAAAATTACACAAGGAATGGTAAGAATGTCGGTGGGACTTGAAAATTACGAAGATATTCTTGAAGATATTTTTCAGGCATTAGAAAAATCAAAATAGAGGAAATATGAACGTTACATTAAAAAGAATTGACGATGCATTCAATTTTGAAGCAAAAGGCTCCTCCGGGGTGCCAGTTTTAATTGATACAGGAATTGACCACGGCGGCAAAAACAACGGCCCCCGCCCGATGGAACTTGTGCTAATGGCTCTCGGCAGCTGCAGCGCAGTTGATATTATCGATATTCTTAAAAAGCAAAGACAGGAAATTTCAGATTTCAGAATTGAAATAAAAAGCGAGAGAAGAAAAGAAATTCTGCCAGCCGTTTTCACCAAAATAAACGTGCATTATATTTTAAAGGGAAAAGCAGACCCGGAAAAAGTAAAACGCGCTATCGATCTTTCAATGGAGAAATACTGTTCGGTTTCCGGAATGCTTGATAAAACGGCTGAAATATCAACTTCTTTTGAAATAGAATAAAGTTTTTCTGTACATTTATGAAAACCGGATTTCAACAATTTTGGAGATTTATTTCTACCTGTCCGCCTCCGAAACTGTTTGCGGAAATTTCTGTTGAACTGCTTTCCGTTTCTTATATTTTTAATAAAACATAAAACCGAGGCAGAAATGAACGACAGACTTAAAAACTCACCTGTTCTAAAACTTATTACAATCCTTTTTTTAATTCTGATTTTAATGATTCCCTCTTTTATGATTCAGGATTTAATCCGCGAAAGAGAAACGCGCAGAGAAGAAGCTGTATTTGAAGTAAGCGAAAAATGGGGAAGAATGCAAACAATTACCGGTCCTGTATTATCATTTTCTTATGAAGGTTTTACCATAAGCGGCAGAACATTTGTCAACGAAACAGCCTGTTTTTTACCAGAAATACTTAATATCAACGGAAATATTGTAAGTGAAATAAGAAAACGGGGTATTTACGAAGTTCCGCTTTACAACTCGAAACTTATCATTTCTGGGGAATTTAAAGCTCCCGATTTTACGGAGCTGGGTATTGACACAAATTCCATTAAGTGGGATAAAGCTGTGATGAACCTCGGAATTACAGATTTAAAAGGAATTAAGGGAAATGTTACTATTAATTTCGGCGGGAAAAAACTTAATACAAATCCAGGAATACAAAATAACAGATTAATAAAGAGCGGAATTACAGCGGTAATTGGAGAAAGGTTAGAAAGTTCCGCAGCTATTCCTTTCCAAATTGAAATTGATTTAAGCGGAAGCAGCAGAATTAATTTCATTCCCGCCGGGAAATCCACTACAGTAAAAATTAGTTCGAATTGGATAAACCCGGGCTTCTGCGGAGAATTTCTGCCGGAGAAAAGAAGTATTACCGAAGATGGCTTCAGCTCCGAATGGCGGATATCGCACCTTAACAGAAATTTTCCTCAAAGCTGGCTCGGTACCGATGTTAACCTCGAATCATCTTCTTTCGGAGTGGAATTTCTGCTTCCGGTTGATCAATACCAAAAAACTATGCGTACTTCCAAATACGATTTTCTTTTTATAGGACTTACATTTCTTGCGTTTTTTCTTATAGAAATTCTTAACAAAAAACACCTGCACCCTTTCCAGTACGCGATGATAGGTTTTGCCTTGGTTATTTTTTATCTTTTGTTACTTTCGGTAGGTGAACAGACTAATTACGATTTTGCATTTTTCATTTCAACATTAAGCAGTATTTCAGTTATTTCACTTTATTCACTTGCTGTTCTAAAGGATAAAAAACTTGTGTTTGTAATTCTTGCGCTGCTGCTTATTCTTTACGGTTTCCTTTTTACAATTATCCAGATGCAGGATTATGCGCTTATTGTAGGAAGTATTCTCTTGTTTATTGTTTTATCAATTGTAATGTTTTTAACCCGTAAAATTGACTGGTATTCAATAAATCAGCAGCAGTAAAAAAAGTTATCTCCGGGGCTTTAAGCTCCGGAGACTTAATTTACAAGCTTGTGTTATTCATTTCTTACTTTAGCAAAGCCTCCTTGCCTGCCCGCGCTTAAATCATTTTTTTTACTTATTATCTATTTAGTTTTAAAAAAGTTCGTGAAAATAATCACAAATATTTCATTTAAGGAATTCTTATATTACAATACAAATTTAGAGGAGGAAATACCATGCTGAGAAATACTGTTATATTTATGATTTTTAGCGCGATATTAATTGCCCAGACAGGATGGGAAAGTATTAATGTGCCCGAAGGAGGATTGATTCAAACTCTTGAAACTTCTCCAGACGGAACTGTCTATGCGGGAACTTACCGCGGCGGTATGTACAGATTTAATTCAGGAACTTCGGAATGGGAACCAATAAACAGTGGACTGCCTTACGATGAAATAATTCACGATATATTATGCATAAATGATAATGAAATTTTTATCGCACCTTATTCCGGCGGAATTTATTATTCATCCGATAAAGGCGAAAACTGGGAAGAGCGTAATAACGGTCTGGATTTAGAATATTCGTATAATAATCTTGCTATTTCCCGTTTCGATTCTACATCTGGATTTATTTATGCAGCCGGCGGCAACGGAGTTTATATTTCCCGCGATAACGGATTAAACTGGTCGCGCCTCGGACTTTTATCAGTAATTCGTCTGGCCATTAATAGCAAGGGTTATATCTTTGCCTCTAAGCTGAATTCTTTATATCGTTCAACAGACAACGGACAAAACTGGGAAATAAAAACAACAGGATTTGCTTACAATTTCGATATCTATTCGCTTGCTGTATCAAATCATCAAACATCGCGCGATTATCTTTACGCAGGAACATACGCAAACGGAGTTTACAGATCCACAAACGATGGAGATAATTGGGAAGCTGTTCACACAGGAATTCCTATGGACGACAGAGGACACGGCGTGCTGGATTTAAAGGTTGATAATTCCAACGGAAATGTTTATGCTGCATTGTATTCCATTTCGCGCGATACTACTGGAGGAATTTACATCAGTACTGATTCGGGTGAAAACTGGATCCGCAAACATAACGGCCTCCCTTCTCCCTTTACGATGTATGCGGTTGCAATTTCGGGAAGCAGAATTTTTGCCGGCGTTCAAAATGAAAGCCAGCCCGGAGGAATTTACATAAGCAGCAATTCGGGAGATAATTGGGAATTTACATCCAGCGGATTGAATAATATGCTTTATACCGCTTATTATAAAGGAAATAATTTTCAGCTTGCAGGCACTTCTTTCGGCACAATTTATAAGAATGATAACAGTGCCGGCTGGCAGATTGTTAAATCGAATATGGGATTGGTAAACAATTTTATAAAGATTAATAACGGAAATTTATTGGCTTTATCTATATATCGCAGCTCCAAAGAAGGCGGATTATACAAATCAACTGATAACGGCAGCAGCTGGGAAAAAATTACTTCTGTATTTTCTTACTATCTTGATTGTTACGATATTTTTGAAACTGCTTCCGAATTATACCTTGCTTCTTCGGATGGAGTTTGCAAATCCACAGATAATGGAGATAACTGGATAAAAATTAATGCAGGACTTGAAGATGAGATTGTTGTTTATTCAATTACAAAACTTTCAAATAATAATTTAGTTATCGGCACAAACCGCGGAATATTTTATTCTGCAAACAGTGGCGAAGAATGGCTTCCGGTAACTTCCGATTTACCCGCTTCATACCATGGATGCTATTTTGTAACAGAATTAGATAACGGTGAGGCTTTAGCGCACACTTACAGAGTTGATAACGGAGAGTTTGCCATTTATATTTCTTCAAATTCAGGCACAAGTTGGACTAACACAAACTCAATTCCTTCTGATATGATACTTGCAGCAATGGAGACTTCACCGGACGGAATTGTATGGCTTGCCTCGCAGTCTTCGGGTGTTTACAGAAACGGCGATAATACTTACAGCAGCTGGATTGAGACCAACAATTTGTTAAATAGCAGAATTATAACGAACCTTTCTATTGCCGAATCAGGAACTGAGATATATCTTTGCACCTATGCAAATGGTATTTTTTCGCTGGACGAAACAACAGTTGATGTGGAAAAATCGGTAAACAATAACAAGACTTATGTTCTTATGCAAAACTATCCGAATCCATTTAATCCGGTAACTACAATTAAATACGCAATCCC
>CAYTFZ010000079.1:0-6909 GCA_964437215.1 uncultured Melioribacteraceae bacterium
GTTCATTCTGCTTAGCTCCCGGAAGCTGTACTTTTACGCCTGTATTTATAACAAACTGCGAAGTTAGCAGGAAAAATATTAAAAGCAGCATAACAATATCTGTTAATGATGAATAACTGAAAAGCTGCAGTTTTTGATTTGTCATTTGGAATTTCATTGTTTACCTACATTTCTATTTCTTCAGGTTCCTGAACATCGCGTCCTGCGCCTGTAGCTTCTTCAATTATATCAACAACGTCATTTGATATTACTTCCATATCAATAACAACTTTACTAATCTTTGAAACAAGATAATTATAAAATGTGTATGCAATTATTCCTACAGCCAATCCGAAAGCGGTTGTAATTAAAGCTTCCCAAATACCGGCAGCAAGGTCGCTCGGGCTAGCAGAGCCCTGCAAATCCTCTATCTGTACAAAAGCCTGAATCATTCCTGTTACCGTACCTAAAAATCCTATTAGCGGAGCAACTCCCGAAATTGTTGCAAGCATCGAAAGTCCTTTTTCAAGTTTCCCGATTTCAAGTTTCCCGGCATTTTCAATTGCTTCTTTTACGCGTTCATGTCCTAATCTATATTTTTTTAATCCCTTGCGGATTATATTTGAGGCAGAAGATTTATCCTCAAGACAATACCCTATTGCACCTTGAACATCGCCTCGTTTAAGATATCCTCGTATTTTAACCATAAATGCAGGAACATTTAATTTAGCTTTTCTAACTGCAATCAACCTGTCTATTATTATTCCTATTCCAATAATTGAACATAGCAGAATAGGCCACATCATATAGCCGCCTTTTAAAAACATTTCTAAATAACTCATAATAATCCTTATTTATTTCAAATTTTTCTCGTATTCGCTAGCTTCTTTTTCTGAATTGAAAAATCCTATTTTAACACGGTACCAAGTTCCTCCGAATTTTTCGAGATAAGCCTTTGTGATAAAGGCATTATATCCTTTTTCCCTGAGTTTTCTTACTTCTGTCTCAGCTATTGCCATTTTCTTCCACGAAGAAATCTGCAAATTGTATCGTTTCCCGTCGTAAAATATGTTTGTATTCGGAATTCTTGTCTCTTCAGGTAAATCCTGGTAAATATCTTTAAGATTAACTGTTTTTCCGGAATTTTCTGGCGGAGCATTTAAATTTCTTAAATTATCGTCAGAGCTTAGGGATGTATCTTGTTTAATCTTTTCATCAGCACTCTTCTGTGGATTAAGAGATAAACTGTATTTCCCAAGATCTTCACTTGTTTTACCATCAGCAGCTTCTTTATCGTTTTCGGAAATCTGTTCTTTTTTTATTCTT
The DNA here is from genome assembly GCA_964437215.1 of uncultured Melioribacteraceae bacterium. GTDB lineage: Bacteria > Bacteroidota > Ignavibacteria > Ignavibacteriales > Melioribacteraceae > JAAYAN01. Next base: position 1,306 of record CAYTFZ010000079.1, read on the forward strand.
TCATTTTCGTCTTCGCTTTCAGAACTATTCCCCGAAAAGAAGATAAAATAGACTAATACTGCATTCACTATTACAGCTCCGGCGATAATAAACCAAAGCATCTTGCCAAAAGTAAATTTTCTCTTTTTTATAACCGGTATTTTGCCGAATTCTTCTTCAGCAGGCGGAACAGAAACAGCTTGCTTTACCGGCTCGCCGACTGAGGATAAATCTTCCTCGGGCAATTCGATTTTCTTTTTTTGGGGTTCTTCCTCAATATCATTAAAAGATATATCATCAAGTAAATCAACTTCAGGAGTAACAGCATCATTTAATCCTTCACTTTCAGGTTCTTCGGTAATCAAAGATTCAATGTCTTCCTGTGTTAATTTTTCTTCATCAACAAGATTGTTATTTTCATCCGGTTCATCTTCATCAATATCTTCCAGAATAGAATCTAAATCATCCGATAAAATTTCATTAAGCATATCAACGTGATTTTCCTGTTCACGCAAATCTGCAATTTCGTCCTGTTCTTCTTCTATTGCTTCCAGATTTTTAATTTCTTCTTTCAGATATTCAGTAGAGGATGTTTCGCTGCTTTCGAATTCACTTTCATCTTCTTCATTTACAGATTCATTTTCTTCTAAAAGTCCGCTTTCTTCGGCATCGGGTTCTTTTACGTTTATGTAATCTTCCCATAAGTCAAAGTTTTCAAGTTTTTCAGTTTCTCCGAGTATTTTTTCAACTTTTTCTTCTATCGATTTTCGTAAAAGCAGATAAGAAGTTTCTGTATCCAATTTGCCGCTCATATTTTCGGTAAAAGGAATCATCGGTTTATTAATCCCGATGCTGAAAACAGAATCGTCAAAATCGGAAGAAATACGAAGTTTGGGTAAATCAATTTTCAGGAAAAGCGTATTCGAATCTTGGGCAAATTCTTCAGTCATAGGCGAATAAATCAGCGAGAATTTCCTTTCGAATATTTTATTGCCAGTATTGCTGTCGGTTTTGGGAATTGAAAATTGTTTTAATTGAAATACCCCTGTCCCTTTAATCCTGACAGCTTCGTTTTTATTAAGCATTTCACTTAACTTATCAACAAAAATGCTGAAAGCCAATTGTTCTTCGGGACCTTTTACAGATAATTTATCCGAAATAAGATTTATTAATTCTTCTTTATTCATAGAACCGGCAATTATTTAATTTCAAATTATAATCATATTTTTTCTAAAAATATATATTACCAGTGATATTCAACACCCGCAATTATGTCAACGGGTTTTTGTTCATAAATTCCCCAAATATAATTTTTACGGTTCAGCAGATTTTCAAATCGCAGGAGCGCGTCAATTTCCGGACTGATTTTATATAATAAGCATATATCAACTTGTGCAAATGCAGGATTTTCAATTGTGTTTAATATGTCAGAATATGAACTTCCCGTATATTTCAAATTAATTCCGGCATCAAGATCAAACAAGAAAGAATACGTATAATCTAAATTCAAGAAGAATGAAGGTGAATACGGCAGTTTATTTCCGCCCGGGAATGTTGTACTGTTAATTTTCGCACCTGCATAAAATTTACCGTAAGGTCCGTTATGAAAAAGACAATTTGCAAATAAATAATTCTCCTTAACCGAATTCATTAATCCAAGCCGGAATATTCCTTTATCATTCAGATAAAAAGGTTTAGATGAAAAAGTTTTCAGCCCATATCCGGCATTTATTTCAACATAAGTTGCTAATTGATATTTTGCTGAAAATTCCAGACTGTTTTTTTCGTTAACAACAGGAACAAGTGGAACATCGGGTAAGAAATATCTGTTCTCGGATAAAAGCATTCTGTTTGTATGTAAATATGCTTTCGGGTTAAACCTTCCGTAAATCGTAATTCCGTTTCCAATATAAAATTCGGCAGACAGATTTAACTTAATTCTCGAAGCATCGTTTGCCCAGAAATAATTTATTCCTCCTTCAAGTATAAGGCGCGGAATTAAATCGGATACAATTGCTGCATAAACTTTATTGAAATTTACTGAATTACTGATTGTATCGTTCGAATATTTCACTTTAGAAAATGTAACATCTCCTTTTACAGTGAACTCGCTGATACCTCCGCTTGCAAATATTTCAAAATTATCTTGGTCTTCCTTTAACCCGATTTCTTTAATACGTGAAATCAATTTTTGATAATTAACAGAATAATTTATATTTTCATCCCAAAAATTCGATACCCCGAAAGAAATATCCCCCATTTCTTTTAATCTTTTAAAAGAAGCTGTGTCTGAAGCAAAAAATCCGGCACTTTCGCGTTCAAAATTTCCGGAAAATTTTAATTTTAATCCCGGTAAAAATGTGCTGTTATTTCCCACATTATACTCGGATAAAAGCCCTGCTCCCGATGATGTAATTCCTGCTCTGTTAACGTAATCGGTTACATTTTGCCCGTAAATTTTCCCGTTGATTAAAAAATTTTCTGTATTTCCGGATAGTTGAAAAATTCCTTCGGGCAAAGTATAAATTCCTGCACCAAGTTTTATTCTTCCGTTTATAAAATCTTTAGTTTTAAAAACAGGAGGCAGTAATTCGGGAGCATTTGAATTAATAACATCGGGTATCGAAGGATCTTTATCTTCTGCTTGCTGCAACTCTATATTATCAACCTTAACTGAAAGTTCAGGTTTTATTTTATCTTTTGCAGGGAAATCTATTTCTTTTACACCGGTGATAACAAAATCCGGAAGTTCAATTTTCTGATCATCATTTGTTTGTGCATATACAGTTAAAGCAAATAATAGTGCAATTAAATATTTTTTCATTTTTTAAGCTCTTTTAATTTTTCGGTAGCTTGTTTTCCATAATCATCATTTTTATGTCTGCTTACAACAGCAGAATACATTTCGCGGGCTTTTGAATTATCGCCCAGTTTTTGATAGCACTCACCCAATTTTAAAAGTGAATTTGTGTACCACTCATCGTAAATTGAAAAAACCGAACGGACCCTTACAAATGCCGAAACAGCTTCATTTATTTTTTCCTGTTCCATTAATGTAATTCCATAATAATACTGCGCTTCGGCTCCTATATCATCAAGTTTTTTTTCGCCCAGTTCCCTGAAAAGATCTTCAGCTGACTCGTATTTCCCACGCGCCAATTCAAGAACTCCCATTTCTATTCTTGCCTTATCCGAAAACACATTTCCGTCGTAATACATTATCAGTTTATTTAGATTATCATATGCGGATGCAACATTATTCTGCTCAATATTAATTAAAGCTTTCAAATAATAAATTTCGGCCGATTTTTCGGACAGCGGCATTTTTTCTGTTACTTTATTGTAAATATTTAATGCCGACTGTAAATCCGAATCAGTTGTATAAATCTTTCCGGCTTCTACAGCCGATGAAATCATTAATTCTGTTCCTGGAAAGTTATTTATCACAAAATTGAAATTTTCGAGCGCTTCTTTTTTTACTCCTGTTTCAAGATAGCATTTACCTTTCCAGAAATATGCATCGGGAACCAGCTTGCTTTTTGAGTATTGGTTTATCAGTAAATTGAAATTAGTTATTGCCTCGCCATACTTGTTTGAGTTGAAAAGGATTTCGCCTTTTTTGAATATTATCTGATCAGTAAATTCAAAATTTCTGTTTTCATTCAAAAAATCATCAAGTAATTTTACAGCTTGTTCAGGTTGATTTTTTGCTAGATACGAATATTGAATTCCGTTAATTGCATCAAATAAAAATCCTGCCGAAGGATATTTTTCCAGAATTTTCTTATAATAAACAATTGCCGAATCGTACTGGCTTAAATTAAAATACGAATCGCCAATTGAATAATAAGCTAAGGGAGTGATAGCTGAATTTCCGTAATTTGAAAACAGAAATTTGTAATTTGTAATTGCCTCGTTATATTTTGCAGATTTAAAATAAATCCATCCGATAAAATATTGCGATTCGTCCAGATAACGGGATTGCGGATAAAGCTGCTGCATCGCGCTGAATTCTTTTATTGCAGCATCATAGTTTCCGCTGTTGAATAATGCCTGCGCATACTGGTAATGAACATTGTCCAGTTCTTTATATTTCACATTTTCTCTTATAACTTCTTTGTATTGTGCCGAAGCTTCATCAAATTTCTTCAGCGCAAAATAACAGTCTGCCAGCCTTACTTTTGCATCAATAATTCTCTTATCGCTCTTTCCGTTTTTAACAAATTCACTAAAAAAGTTCATCGCATCGGCATATTTCTTAATATTATAATTGGAATACCCCTTCCCGTATAAAACATCAAGTTTCTTTTTTAATTCTTTTGAATCTACAAGATTGTAATATTTTAATGCATCGCTGTATTTTTTTTCGGAAAAATTAATTTCGGCAAGATAGAAAGGGATATTTTCGTTTTTGCTTCCCGAAGAAAGTAATCCTTCAAGGATTTTTTTCGAATCGAGCATTTTGTTCATATAAAAAAGTGATATAGCTTTTCCTGCAAGCGCTCTGTTTTTAAACTCATCGGAAAGTTTTTTTATAACCAGAACACTGTCAAAGTATTCAGCCGCCGGTAAAAATTCTTTTCTTTGCAACGACATTTCCCCAAGAATTATTAAAGCTGCCGCTTTTGTCTGCTTTTTTTCAGTAACATTTGCTTTTGTTAAATATTGCTGCGATTTCTGTATTTGATTATTCTCAAGGTATATCAAACCGAGTTTTATCCGCGCAACTTCTGCAAGATCTGTTGCGGGATATTTTTCGAGGAATGACTCGTATATTTTAATTGCAGCTTTACTGTCCCGTGCCATCCTCTTTGATTCTGCCGCCAAATAAAAAGAATTAATCGCAATCGAATCAGAAGCAGATGTTTTTAACTCTTCAAAGATTTTATATGCCTCATCATATTTTGCTGCACTGAAATAGACTCTGGCAATCCCGAAGTTTACCATTTCAATTGTAACTGAATCTGGTGCCGATTTTAAGATTTCCGAATATTTTTCTTTTGCCTGATTATATTCTTTCAGCTGGAAGTATGAATTAGCCATTACAAGATCTGCTTCCGTTTTATTTTTTTTATCCAATTCATTAATTCGCGGATCGCTTAATTCGAGAACCGTATTTTCAAAACGTCCCGAGCGGTAATAACAATATCCTATCCGTAGCTGGGCAGTTGGGCTTAACTCGCTTTCAGGATAATATGATAAAAGCTGGTCGTAATATTTAATAGCAGATGAATAATCTTTTTTCTTCTCATTCAATTCAGCAGCCGAAAATATTGCATATTCAATCAATTGGTTTTTCTTGCCATATGAAATTGATTTAACAAGCATAGTTTCCGACTTTTCTGTTTCGGACAGGAAATCGTAAGTTTTTCCTGTATAGTAATAGACTTCTGGGGCATAGTAACTGTAAGGATATTTGGTTAAAAATTCATTGCTTTTAAGAATTACTTTTTCATTCTCCCCGCTTTCGAAATAACCTTTTACCAAATTGTATAAAACAGGTTCATTAAAAGCAGAATGTGGATATTTTCTTGTGAAATTTTCGAATGCTGCAACTCCTGCATCCTTCATTCCCATTTCAAAAAAGCATTTCGAGTAATAATAGTAGGCAGTCGATTGCAGTTC
>CAYTFZ010000079.1:6919-7275 GCA_964437215.1 uncultured Melioribacteraceae bacterium
GATATAATATTCAGGAATATTTCCTGAGCTTCTGCATATTTTTTATTTAATAATAACTTTTCACCTTCCGCGAATGAAATAATTTTCTGTTGCGGGAATATCAATTCTGCAAGAAGTAAGAACATCAGGGAATATGGTTTTATCATCTTTTTTTCCGACTTTAAGTTAAACTAAAAGAATCAGTAAAACATTCTTATAAGATTTTTGTTTCAATAATAATCTGCCAACAGGCATACAAGTAGAATAATTATTATTTTTTTTAATTGATTTTAATATAATAAAAAGTGATATTAAGTTAAAGTTATTTCTAAAGTAATATATTTAACATATTGTTTTATAATAATTAACAACAAATA
>CAYTFZ010000079.1:7285-12477 GCA_964437215.1 uncultured Melioribacteraceae bacterium
AAGCGCAAAGATAAGGTCAAGGCCAAATAGGTCAAAAAAACATCGTATTTTTTGGCAATCATATTTCTTATTTCTTACACCTCGGCTCAGTCTATCAGAATCGGACCGACTGTAGGTTACACATTTCCAAATAGTCAGGATTTAGACATTCAAAGTGTAATTGATAAATCTTTGGAATTTGATGGGGATATGCATTTTGGTGCAAAGTTAAAAATAGGCCTGCCAATGCTGCCTGTTACTATTACAGGAGGATTCCAGTATGCAAAATTGAGCGGAAGCTTTAATAATCTTAGTACCGAGCAGACTATTTATGTTATTTCTGCCGGAGGTGAATTTGCTTTTATTCCTGGTCCGATACAGCCTTACGGTGCGCTTGATTTAATGTATACTTCATTTGGCGAATTTAAAACTTCAAACTTATCTTTATCCGAATCAAACGGACGCTTCGGCATCGGTTTTGGAGCTGGAGTAGATATCAAAATATTACCAATGGTTGATCTCGATCTTTCTGTAAAATACGCATTACATAATTTGATTGGAAAAGAAGACGGAGAAGAAAGTTTTAATACTGCAAATGTTTCGCTGAGTGTTTTATTTAATGTCTTATAAAAAAAAGCCCCGCATCTGCGGGGCTAAACTTTATTTTTTTTACATTGTATCTAATTCATACTTACAAAGCTGACCGTAAGCCTTGTCATTCAAACCTGCTTTGAAATTTTCTTTTGCCTTTTCATTCTGACCTTTAAATTTGAATGCCAATCCTTTATAGTAAAGCGCTGCTGCTTTAGGCATTTTATCAAGATTATTTAAAGCATTATCGGCAGCTTGTATCGCCTCATCATATTTGGCAAGATCAATATACACTTCTGCTAACGAAATATAAGCTTTATCAAATTTTGAAACTTCAACTGCTTTACGGAAATATTCAGCAGCTTTTTCATAATTCCCATTTGTTTTGGATTCATGCCCTAAGCTTGTATATGCTTTTGCAATGTTATCTTTAGCCATATTTTTATGACTTTTATTGTTACTCATTTTTTCGAATTTTTCATAATTTTCAATTGCCTGAAGAAATTGATTTGATGAAAAATAAACTCCCCCTAAACCATTATATCCTTCTGCAAAATCAGGATTCTGTTTTACACATTCTTTAAATGCTGCTTCTGCTTCATTCAATTTGTAAAGTTTTTTATATGTAACGCCCATCTGATAATAAACTCTGTAATTTTTTGAAGTCTTTAATGCTTCACTATACTTACCTAAAGCTCCTTGAAAATTTCCGGCTTTCAAGAGGTTATTGCCTTCGTTATAAAATTTTTTAGCATCAGGATCCATTTCTTTATCTTGCGCAATCATTGCAATGGTAAAGAAAAATAAAAGCATCACTTTCATTAAAGTTTTTGTCATTTTAGCACCTTTTTTTATTCGTGAAAAGCTTGTGCGGAAGACGGGACTTGAACCCGTACGCCCTACCGGGCACTACCCCCTCAAGATAGCGTGTATACCAATTTCACCACTTCCGCAAAAAAACTGTCGAAAAATAGTCTTCAATAATGTTAAAATCAACATAATAAGTTATTAAATCAAAAAAAAATTGCTCGAAAACTTGTTTTCGTATACAATCTCACTTTTTTTTTGTTCCAATTACTCTTTACCAGCGCGTTTTTTCATCATCTTTCTTATTTCCATTTTAAAATCTTTTTCAAACAACAGGTACTTAAGTATTTTTTCATCATTCAAAATATCTGATAAAGAATTAAAATAGTTCAGCCTTTCTTTTACAATTAAAAGATCGATATTTAGAATTTGATCATTTATTTTTGCGATATTAGCAGTTTTATTCGACATAAGATTTCTGGCTGCTTCAAGCAGCGAATCTTTCTCGCTTATTAATTTTAATATATTCTTGTTATGCTGATTTTTTCTTGCTATCAGTTTAATACTTGCTTCTTCATCAATTTTTAAATATTCAATCAGTTTGATGTTTTTTAATTCTTCAATTTTCTCATGACTGATGTTGTTTTTTTGATTTGTTTGAGCAAAATTAATGCTTGATAAAATCAGAACTGTAAATAATAACTTTAATGTTGTTTTCATATTATCACCTATCTTATATCTAATGTAATTTGAAAATCGTCAGCTATCTGTTCAATTTCTGCAAATGCCGCATTGTTTAAATAATAATCGACAGCTGAGGTTATTTTTATGTTTTCATATGTTTTTTCAATAATTGAATTTTCGGAAACAGCCGCTAAATAGTATTCATCTTGCTGCACAACTTCATCGTAATAATTTAAATAAGTTAAATCGTAATTTTCGGAAGAATCATCAACACCCGACGAACTAAACATTATTGTTACAACTAAAACACATGCTGTTGCAAATCCAGCAACTGCATATTTATATTGACTAATTCTACTTCTGTTTCTTCCAAGACTTCTTTCAATCAAAGTATCGAAATAGTTTTCCTTTAATTCGATATAATTGTAATCTTGAAGTAAATCCAGCTTATCAAATACTTTTTCATCAGTATCTGATATTTTCTTTTTATCATTAATTCCAAGTTTATCTGATGCCTTTTTAATAAACTTCATAATTCATCCGTTTTAATATTTTATTTATTGCGTGATGGTAATTTGCCTTTAATGACCCTTCTGTTTTACCTGTAACTTTTGCGATTTCACTGTAATTCATTCCTTCAAAATGACGCAGTAAAAAAACCTCTCGCTGTTTTATTGGCAATTCGCCAAGTAATTTATTAAGTTTTTCCAATTTCTGCTTATCCTCAAGGTTTTTAACAATATCATTGCTATCTTTTTTTGTTAGATTTTCTATAGAGAAAAATTTTTTAATATTTTCCTTCCTCAAGTAATTTATAGTCTTATTAGCAGTAATCCTGTAAATCCAGGTTGATAATTCCGATTCGTATCTGAAAGAACTTATTTTATTATAAATTGTAATAATTACTTCCTGCGCAATTTCGTCGGCATCAAAATGATTACCTGTCATTCTTCGAGCATGCCAATAAATGTTTTTTTGATATTTCTTAACTAATTGTTCAAATGCGTATCTGTTACCTTTTTTAAAACTTTCAATTAATTCTGCGTCTTTCACATCAATCCGGATTTTAACTACGCAAATATGACAAAATTTATGCATAAAAGGTTTAAAGATTTAATTTTAAACTAGTTAAAGGATTTTTATGTCATAATTTGCACAACAACAATTTGGGAGAATATAAAATGAAAGTTAAAACGTGGATTCCTTTTTTTGTGATTTTATTTACAGTATCATCATTTAGCCAGAAATTTGGGAAACGTAATGATTGTGAAAACAATTATAGATTTCAGGGGAAATGCATAGTGCCGGACTTGACCGATGAGCAACTACAAGCAATTGAGGATATAAAGTTAAATTACCGCGAAAAAGTGATAGATATTAAAACAAAGATCGAAAAGGACAAAATTGAGATTGAGAAAATTCTGAATTCAAAGGAAATTGACTTGGAAGAAATAAAAAGATTCATGAAAATAAATGCTGAACTGCTTACAAAAATAAGAGAAACAAGAATCGATATGACGTTTGAAATTTCTGAGAAATTGAATCCTGAGCAAAAAGAATTATGGATAAAAAAACATTTAGATAAAAGAAAATATTTGCGGGATCTGGGAAAAAGTCGAAAATTCAGAAATAGACAAATTGATTAACAAAAATAGTTCCCCAAACTTCAAATAATAATAAATCCTAAAAATCCGGTTTTATTTGCCGGATTTTTTTTAATCTAATTTTGTTCTAATAAGTCATATTTCTTACAAACAATTAATATTGTGTTCAATATCATTTTTTTAAATGTTTATTTCCCTTAAGTTTGCCTTTAATTAATCGATTATAATGTATAATTCAATTTATAAATTAGGAGAACCAGTATGAAAAAAATAATTACACTTTTTGGAATCGTGCTTGTTTTATTTTTATCGAGCTGCAGCAAAGACAGCACAGAACCTGAAGCTACAACCGATACTTCTAACACAGATATTCCAGCAAACCCCTCAAATATTACTGTTCCGGAACCGACAATTAATAACATACAGCCTACGGCAAACATAACTCCGGCAGCAAATAACCCGGGAAGAATTCAAGTAAACTTAACAGGATTAATCAATCCTGCAACACAAAACCCTATTAACCTTTTTTATAACGCAGCAAATCCAGGTTCTTCTAATATTTTTATAACTGAAGACGGAGTTGTTAAAGGACTGAAAGTTACAAAAGTAAGTACCGGAAATGTATTGAATGCAGATGTTGTTTTTACAGTTGATAATTCCGGAAGTATGAACGAAGAAGCAGACTCTGTTGCTGCAAGTATTACAAAATTTGCAGCTTACTTGCAGGCAAGCGGTTTAAATGTCCGTTTTGCAGTTGTTGGTTATGATGTGTACGGTCAGGTTGCCGGAGGTGTTAATTTTACATCTGCGGAGCAGATAGATCATTACTTAAATAAACGTAAAAGTTATTATGGATATACTGTCTCCGGCACAAATAGAACAGTAGGTTTCTTTGGCAGCGACAGTGCAACATTAGAAAACAAAGCAAACGGTTATGCCAGCGAAGTTTATGATGAAAACGGTGTTGTAGCTGTTTTATTTGCCGACACAAATTACAGCTGGAGAGCCGGTGCTCAGAGAATTTTTATAAACTTTACTGATGAACCGACCCAGACAGGGACTAACTATCTTTGGAATACTGCTAAACTAATTTCAAAAATAGGCGGAAAAGCTACTGTACATACTGTTTTCAGCGAAGATACTACATATTACTCCTGGGATGAATCCGCAGAAAGACCTTGGGAAATGAGCAAAGGGACCGGAGGTACGATTAAGTTTATTGATTCTTATGCTACCGGACTTGACCTTACAAATCTTCCTGTTGCTGGAGCCCTTTCAAACAGTTATTTGGTTGAATATGTTGCCGGCTCAACAGGCAAATCGCATACAGTTATTATAACAATTCTCGAAAGCAGTGCCGACGGTAAGCGAGAGTATATAATAAATTATTAAAGGTTTTAATTTTGAAGAATAAAAAAGGCTGAGCTTAAATTACTCAGCCTTTTTTTATTTAATTTTTAAATGCCAGTGAACCCGATTCCAATCGGGACGCGCTAACCGGATGCCGAAATCAAATCCATTATATAC
>CAYTFZ010000080.1:0-3387 GCA_964437215.1 uncultured Melioribacteraceae bacterium
TTAATGAAATAAATTTCATATCAATCAATTTCAAAAACTGAATCTTTAACTCCTTTGTTTATTTCGCGTGAAACCAGATTAAAAGTAAAAGACTGTCCTGCAATAACCTGTTTAATTGTTTTAGGAAGTTTAATCCCTTTAACTTCATCGTAGTTATCAAAATAAAGCTCAGTGGTAAATGAGCCTTGCTCTGTAACAAGCGGTGTTGTCTGCTTTGTCATTAAGCCGGTTTCTTTATCGAAATATGCAGAAAAAGAAGTTCCGTCTTTAAGCGAAAAATCAACTTTATAACAGTCTTTGCCTTTAATCTGCTCAATTCCTGAAATTTTAGTTTTTACACCAAGTTTGCTAAGATTCAGCCAGTTGCTGTAAGTAGAGTTGAATTTAATAAGTTCAATTTCCGAAGCGCTTATTGAAGTTTTTACATCGCCGTTTAATCGAGCTCCGTTTTTACCGTCAAAAATTGTCTTTTGTTTGAAAATATTTGCGTCAATTTCCTGATAAATTTTATTCGGATTTTTCTGAATGACTGTAAGCTTTATTTCTAATCCGTTTGCGGTTGTTTGATAAATGGAAGTCATATCTTTTATCGAGCTGATTTTTCCTCTTCCGCCTATTCCGCGGAGATATTTTTCAACAACATCGCTGCCTGTAAGTCCTGCTGGAATTTTTTTCATCGATGGGTCAAATTTATTTCCTTCGGCATCATAATAAACAATATTTTCGGAAGAATTAAGTCTTTTCAAGTCATTCAAAATATCATCTGCTTTCCCGACTACAACTATATAAGCGTTTTCAGGATGAAGATATTTATTAGCCATTTCTTTTATAGTTTCCGGTTCAACATCCTGAAGATTTTTAAGATATTCGCGGTAATAATCTTCCGGTAAACTATAAATTGCAGAGTTTATAGCAAAACGGGCAATTGTTTCGGGACGTTCAAGCTGACGGGCAAACGAACCGGTAATGTAATTTTTCATACTCTGAAGTTCGTTTTCCGGAACTTCTTTGGTTTTCAGCTTCTTCATTTCGTGAATTATCTGAACAATTGCGCTGTCGGTTACACTATTTCTAACTTCACAGGAGGAATTAAAAAATCCTGTAAGTTTATCCGAATTTAAAGAAGAACGGATTCCGTATGTATATCCTTTGTCTTCGCGAAGGTTTTGCATCAGTCTCGCATTAAACGAACCGCCTAAAACAGCATTCATTAGACTTGCAGGAATTACATCTTTACTGTCCGGTTTTAAATTTACCGGATAGCTTATGCTTATAACGGATTGTACAGATGCAGGGCGGTCTACAAGGCAAACGGTGTTAGTTTTTGGCAGGGAAGGAGATTTATATCCGAAATTAGGAATTTGTTTTTTTGTCCATTTCGAAAGATATTTCTTTACCAAAGTTTCTGCTTCTTTTTTTGAAATATTTCCCACTACAGCAAGATAAGCAGCCCCAGGTGAAAAAAATGTTTCGTAATAGTTTTTACAATCTTCAAGCTTTATTCTGTTTACGGATTCCTCTGTAATAATTTCGCCGTAAGGGTGTTCGGTTCCGTAAACTGCAGCTTTTCGCACGTTGTTTGCTATCGAATTCGGATCCTCTTTTGCAGCTGCAAGTCCCGATTTTGTCTGCATTATAATTTTATCAAGTTCATTCTGGCGGAACTCGGCGTTTAAAATAATATCGGACATAAGTTCCATAAGTTTTTCTTTGTGACGCGAAACAGCCGAGGCAGAAATAGAATTATAACTTGTGCTTAAACTGGCGCCGATAAAATCAATTTCTTTATCGAGCTGTTCTTTGGTGCGTGTTTTTGTACCGGTTCGTAAAAGGTCGCCGGTAATAGAAATAAATCCTGCTTTTTCTCCTTCAAAAACAGGGTCGCGGTTTATAATAAGCGAAAAAGAAATTTTAGGAACCTTGTTATTTTCGATTACAAAAACCGTTAGTCCGTTGTCAAGTACAAACGATTCGTAATCCGGAATTTTTATTTCCGGCGCAGGACCGGCAGCCGGCATTTTACTTCTATCTAATTGTGCAAAAATCAGGTTTGAGCATAAAATTATTATAAATATTAAATACTTCTTCATTATCTTCTCCATAAATATCTTCTCAGTTTTGAGTGTTCATCTTGCTTTTCGGCAAATAAATTATCTGTACCCTTCCGTTTTCGGGAAGAAACTGCTTTGCGCAATTCAGTATATCCTCGCGTGTAACTTTCATATATTTTTCGAGCTGTTTGTTAATAAGAGCGGCATTATTTTGAAAAATGTAATTCATTGCCAGTTCTTCGGCAATTCCTTCCATTGTTGAGTTGCTGCTTACAATCTGGCTTTCAACATTATTCCGGAGCTTAGTAAATTCGTATTCATCAATCATTTCGGATTTAATTTTTTCAATTTCCTTATTCAATGCATATTTTATATCGTCAGCAGATACGCCGTAATTTGCGAATGCATAAACTAGAAAAAGTCCGGGGTCTTCAAGCGAATAAACAAATGAAGAAACCTGAACAGCCAATTTCTTTTCATCCACAAGCACTTTGCGGAGTCTGCTGCTTTCTCCATCTGTAAGCAAATCCGAAAGCATATTAAGTTTATACATTTCATCGCTTTTCTGCTCGGGAATTCTGTATGCGTAAACAACAAGCGGAAGTTGGATGTTATCGTAAACAGTATCTCTAACTGTGTAGGTAAGTGGCGGTTCGGCAATATTGGGTCTTTCAATTTCTATTTTCCCTTTAGGAATATCTGAAAAATATTTCTTCACTAAATCTTTTGCATCATCAACATCTATATCGCCAGCAATTGTTAAAACTGCATTATTTGGAACATAATACTTCTTGTAAAACTCGCGGAATTCTTCAATTGTGGCTTTATCTATATACTGAACAGAACCAATCGGTGTCCATTTGTATGGATGTTTTTTATAAGCATTTTTAAAAACTGTTTCCCAAAGCGAGCCGTAAGGTTTGTTATCGTAACGGGAACTTCTTTCTTCTTTAACAACTTTGCGTTGTGTTTCTACGCTGTTGCTGTCAATTTTCAAATGCAGCATTCGTTCCGATTCCATCCATAAACCAAGCTCAAGCTGATTTGACGGCAGAATTTCGTGATAATAAGTTACATCCTGCGAAGTGTAAGCATTGTTAGTTGCGCCTGCATTCTCAAGGAGTTTATCCAGTTCTCCGATTTTTATATTTTCAGTTCCGGTAAACATAAGATGTTCGAAGAAATGTGCAAAACCGGTTCTTTTCGGATCTTCGTTTTTTGAACCGACATGATAAGCAACACTTACAGCAACAATCGGGGTGGAATTATCCTGATGCAAAATTACGTGCAGACCGTTTGAAAGATCGAATTCAGTAAATTCAATTTTTCTCTCCTG
>CAYTFZ010000080.1:3487-5594 GCA_964437215.1 uncultured Melioribacteraceae bacterium
TTTCAATTATCTGAAGATTTTTTCCTGTATTCATTGCAGCTTCTTTAAGCATTTCAATAAAAAATTCGGGAAGCATATGGAACGAGCAGCTGCAGGTTATAAGGAACCCGTCTTTTTTAAGAAGCTGGATTGCGCGCCGGTTAATTTCTTTGTATCCTTTAAAAGCCTGATCTAACGCCGCGCGGTTTTTGCAAAACGGCGGGGGGTCGAGAATTACTGTATCAAAACTTGCCCCGTTCGAGATTAAAGTTCTCAGAAGTTCAAAAACATTTGCTTCAACAGTTTCAATCTTTTTATCCAAGCCGTTCAGTTTCGCGTTCTTTTGCAGAATATCCAGCGCCGGTTTGGAAATATCCGCTGAAATAACTTCTGAAGCGCCGTAATGCGCTGCGTGAATTCCGAAACCTCCGGTATAAGAAAAAGCGTCCAGCACTTTTGCATTTTTAACATAAGGCTCAATTGCCGCGTGGTTTTCCCGCTGGTCAAAATAGTAACCGGTTTTTTGTCCGCCTGCTAAATCCGCATAAAACTGCAATCCGTTTTCATTTACAATAATTTCCGTGGGGAATTCCGAACTTAAAAATCCTTTCTGCTCGGTAAGTCCTTCAAGCGCTCTTACTGTCGCGTCATTCCGCTCGTAAATTCCTTTCGCGTTAAATATTTCGTTTATAATTTCAACTATTTCAGTTTTGCGAATTTCCATTCCGAAAGAAAGAGTCTGGATGGAAAAATAATCCTGAAACTTATCAATTATAAGTCCCGGCAGATAATCCGCTTCCGAAAAAACAACCCGGCAAAAATCATTATATCCCAGACTTTTCCTGTAATTCCAGGCGCTTAAAATTCTTTTCTTAAAAAAGTCCTTATTAACTTCTTCTTTTTCACGCGTTAAAATGCGCACTCTTATTTTAGAATGTGGATTGTAAAAGCCTCTTCCCAGAAATTTTTTTTTCGAATTAAGAACGTCAACAATGCTGCCGGCTTCGGCGGAAACATCGTCTGAATATATTTCGTTGTTGTAAATCCACGGGTGATTTGTTAAAAGTCTGTCTTCCTCGCCCTTTAAAAGAATAATTTCCGGTATCATATATTTTCCTGTTTTGATAGTGAAATATAACAAAACAAAATTATAATTTTAATGATTAAGCTTAACAGAAGTTGAGGCGAGAGGAATGAAGCGAATAAATCAGAGGAAATTATCATTAATAATTCATCTATCCGGCAAACCTTTTTTCTTATTTTCAATTGACCGGATACTCTTTGCATTAAGTGGACTTACTACTTTCTTTCCTGTTTCAACTTCCAATTTTATCTGGCTTCTTTAGCAATGTTTCCGCCTCGCCGTGCAACGTCTTCGTGTTCGGAGAATGACTCCGGATTTGTTGTTTCGGATATTTTTTTAGTCGATAATTCGGCTAGCATATTAAGCACCAATTCTTTATTGGTCATATTATCACGGAGATTTTCTTTTTTAAGTCCCTTGAATTTCTTATACTCCTTAGCTGTTTTGTCTGCCCAAGTTTTATAGATAATGTCTGTTAAAGCCCCAAATTCAACTCCTTCCTGCAAACCTAAACGCTTCCATTCATCTGTTAATGCTTTCCGGATTTCAATGCTTTTAAGGCGCTGATTAATCCAGCTATCGGAATAACCCAAACGTTTGTAGTCGGTCATCGCCTGTTCGATTGACAGTTCGGGGTCTTGCAATTGGTCAAGCCGCTGATTGCCTGCTTCTGCTAACCATAGCTTAAATGGCTCAGCTTTTTTTGACGGAATAGACTGGATAATACGGAAAAGTTGTGTGGCATTAGCAGCTAAAGTGTTGCGCAGCTTGCCTGTTCCAGTAGCCATAGCTATCTGGGGACAATTTGTCCCTAGGTAATCGCCAAGCAATGTATCTCGCTTTCTAAGTTTTTTTAAATAATCAGTGGGGTTGGCACTTTCTGTAAGCACACCAATTACGTCAACCACAGAAAAAAACCATTCCTCTTCCGCTTCGTTCCAAACTGAACGAATTCTTTTTTCTTCAAATAGTCTTATCGAGCTTTCCATTTTTATTATTTACTTCCTATTTTCTTCGGTTAGCTATTAATTATATCTAAAAAAA
>CAYTFZ010000080.1:5694-12324 GCA_964437215.1 uncultured Melioribacteraceae bacterium
TGATTTTACAACTCTTAGAAAATAAATAAAAAAGGGAATATTAACAATAAACCCTTCGAACAATTTGCTTTCTGGAATTTCCTCTGGAATATTTAGCCATCTCTAAAAAAAATAATCGGGGAAATATTTTATTTCGACATTTGAAACTGTTTATTTATGCTTTTTATACTTATTTTTTGTGCTATTGTTATTAACCGGAAATTGAAATGGGAAGATTTAAATTAACGATAGAATACGAAGGTACGCGGTTTAACGGCTGGCAGTTTCAGAAAAACCAGCCGACTGTGCAGGGGAAAATTATGGAAGCCTGCCGCGAGGTTTTTAATACCGATAATTTTGAGCTTTACGGCGCGGGACGAACCGATGCCGGGGTTCACGCACTTTTTCAGGTAGCGCATCTTGAAGTAAAAACTATGCTCGCTCCTCATATAATCAGGATGAAGATAAATGATCTTCTGCCGGCTGATATTTGCATTCTCGAAGCGGAAAAAGTATCCTCCAATTTTCACGCCCGCCACGATGCAGTTTCCCGCAGTTATGTTTATCATATTTCCAAAAGGCGCACTGCATTCGGTAAAAAACTTGTCTGGTGGATAAAAGATGAACTGGATGCCCGCAAAATGGGACAGGCGGCTGAAATGTTTGAAGGGATGAATGATTTCCGCTCATTCGGCAACGACGATCCCGATGAAAAATCGACAAAAGTTAAAATTGATAAATGCCATATTTACGAAAGCGAAACTTCAATTCTAATTCATATTGTCGGTTCGCATTTCCTATGGAAAATGGTGCGCCGGATGGTCGGAGTTCTTGTTGAAGTTGGAAGAGGAAGAATTACAGTTGATAAAGTCAGCTTGTTTTTGAATAAGGATAGCAAAGAGCCTGCAAAACATACTGCTCCTCCATCAGGATTATATCTTGAAAAAGTTTATTACAAAGGCGATAAAATTGAAGAAGAACCGCTTTATGTGCTGAATCTGTAAAAGAATTATGTGCTGATAAAATCAATTTTTATTCGATTCCAGCATTTCGAAATATTTTTTTATTAACTCCTGGTAATCTTTGCTGTAGCCTTCTTTTTCCGCTTTCATTAATTCATCACGCAGTCTGTTTTTAATGATTTCGTTGTCTAAATCAAGCTCATCCGGGGACAGAATATTAAACTCTTTCCCGGTTTTTGCTTCGCGGTTTTTTTCGAAATCTCTTTCATTTACCGACCTCTGTGCGTCAAGCAATTTTGAAAGGATTTTATCTTGTGTTCTGATAAGATTATCATCAACCTTCTGCGTATTCATTCCGTTTACAACTTCCTGCATTTCTTCAATTATTTTCTCGAGGTTCGATGCAAGCTTTTTGCTTCTGCCTGCTTCTTTTGCTTCTTTGTTAAGCTGTTCAAGCGATTTTTGGATTGCCGCCTGCTGCTGCGCAAGTCTTTTTAACTCCTGCATCTGCTTGCCCGAAAGACTTCCCTGATTCATCATCTTAGTAAGTTCGTTAAGCTGCATCTGCTGCTGACTCATCTGCTTAATCTGCTGCATCATCGGCATCATTCCGCCGCTCCCGCCTTCTCCGTTCATCATCTGGCTCATCATATTTTTAAGTGTCGAAGCTGCTTTATTCAAATTTGCCATTGCGGCTTGCTGATTAAACACTGCCTGCCGGCTGTTTCCGTCCATCATATTTTTTATGGAATTTGACATCTGTCCGCGCGCCTCTCCTAAAATCTTAGCCATTTCCGGTGTAATCGCAAACGATTTTTTCGAAAGATCCGACATCCGGTTGATAATGCTTCCAATATCGGAATTCAATTCACTTTGCTGTTTTATATTACTTTCGTCCGGTTTTATGCTTCTGCCGGCTTTTTCGGTATTCTTTTTCAGCTCTTCCTGTTCTTTGGAAAGATTTATCAGATCGCTTGTAATATTCATCATATTCATAAAATTTTCAGCTTGGCTTTTTTGCTGCATTTCTTGTTTCATTTCCGAAAGACTGCTGTTTGTCTTGCTTATATTTTGCGAAAGTTCCTGCTGCCGGTTCAGCGCCTGCTCTGTTTTGTTTTCCGATAAATCCTTTTCAGCCTGCTCCGAAATTTTATCATTGTTCTGTTCAGAATATTCTTTCTGCATTTTATCCATCTTATCGGACGGCATATTTTTAAGTCCGCTCATCTTATTGTTAAGGTCTTTCATCTCTTTTTCAAGATTTTTCAGATTGCCCGTAATTTTTTCCTGCTGCTTTTCCGCGTTTTTCTTTCCCGAAGGATTTTCCTTCAAAGCTTCGGTTTTATCCTGCAGATTTTCAAGATTTTTAGAAATTTCTTCTGTCCGTTTTAAAAGCTCATCAAGTTTTTGCTCAACCATTACGCGTTTAAGCAGTTCTATTGTGCGTTCCAGGCTTTTCTTAAAAAACTCTTCATTCTGTTTAAAATCTTCCATCGATTGCTGAACATTTTCGCGCATCAGATTTTGCATTTGTTCTTTCAGCTTATTCAGGGCTTCGCGCAGTTCGGGACTTTGAATCTCCTCGAGAAGTTTTTGCATTTCATTATATTTTTCGGCAGTCTCTTTCGATAAAAGATTGTTGTCTTCAAGTTTTTTTGCGGCTTCATTTAATTCCTTTTGGGCTTTTTCTAAATCGTTGCTCAAATCCTTGAATTTTTCCATCGCCTTTTCAATTTTTTCTTTCTCATCCCAATTCAGTTCTTCTTTGTCTTTTTTCAAATCGCGGGTTATCTTTTCCATTTCTTTGTGAAGATCTTCCGTCTTTTTAAGAGTCTTTTCAAGCATTTCTTCAGCGGAATTCTGAAGTCTGTCTGCCGAATTAAGTATCTCGTTAAGTGAAGGAATCCTGATTTTAAAAATTCCGGATTTCACAGATTTCGGTCCCGAAACAATATCATTATCAAAAACTTCAATAAAATATTCGGCGGTTTCATTTTCCTGAAGATTAAGCGGCACAATATTCCAATTAAAATAAACATTCTGCGAAACTGATTTTTTATCGAAATTCATTTCCGAAACCATATAATTTTCTTCAATCTTTCGCGAATTCGACGAAGAAACTTTGTAATTAAATGTAACTTTGCTGAATCCGAAATCATCTTTTATTTCCGCCAAAACAGAAACATTATCATCCAGACCGAGATCGATATCTTTTGCCGGACTTAATATCTCAATAAAAGGGTAATTGTCTTCTATTATATTAATATTGTAGGAAATAGGATTAGCGTTTTTATTTCCTGAATTATCCGTAATCCTGAAAATGTAATTTTTGCTTTCTTTTGCAGTAAAAACCGCTTGCAATTTCAGCCCCGAAATATTCATCGGGACTTCCGAAGAGTCAGAAAAAACCATTTTAGCAATTTTTACCTGTTTCGAGGAAATTATTTCCGCTTCAACTTTGCTTCCTTTCAGCGCCGAAATATTTCCGTTATCAAGCTGCACAACCTGCCCCAATTTCGAGTATGCCGGCGGATTGATTACAATTTTAATTGATTTTATTACCGGTTTGTCGCTCACATTTATAGTAAAAATATTGCTTCGCAGATTTTCTGCCTGAGCAAAATATTCCAGCCTGCTTTGTATTTTTCTTATCCTGTAGGAAAAAAATCCGGATGTATCCTTTTTAAGATTTATAATACTGAATTGAGCATCCTCGCGCGATTTTGTATTAAGTTCCAGTATTTCTGTTTCGGCGCCGGTTACTTTTATCCTAATTGTTACATCCTGATTTTTTACCGCTTCATAATTTCCCGGATATACTTCAAATACAAATTTCGGCGGAATTGAGAAGTCCTTTGAGAAATGCAGAAGCCTTCCCGAGGCATCTTTAACCGGATTAACAAAAAATAAGAAAGATGAAAAGATTAACACAGCCAGCAGCGAAAGCTTTACATTTTTAATTAATTCAGGATTAGCTGAAATTTCATTAAAATTGTATTTTTCGGAAATCCGGTGAACCCTGTTAAAAGCTGCTTCAACAAGTGCAGGAAGTTCCTTGTCCTTATATTCTGCAATAAGCTGGAGCGAATTTTTAAGCTCATCTTTTATTTCAGGAAAAATATTACCTGCCGATTCCGCGGTTTTCTGGTACTCGGGTTTATTAAAAATGAAAAGTGATTTAATTAAATATTTCAGCGAAAAAAAATAAAGGACTGATAAAAATCCTGAAATAAAAATCGTAGCAAAAACAGTTCTTGCGCTGCTGCCGAACCAGAATAAAGATTCGAGCAGCGACAAAGCTAAAAATGAAACCAGACTGACGGAAAATGTCAAAAAAAATCCGCTTAAAAAGTTCTTTATGTAAACTTTTTTTTCTGCCCGTTTAAGCTTTTCTTCTAAAAGTAATATTTCCCGGTTCGGTCTGTTCATTAGTTTGTTAAAGCCCAAATTATAATATTGACCCCAAACTGCAAAGCTTTTTCGCGGATTTCGGGAGGATCGTTATGCACTTCGGGATCAGCCCATCCGTCGCTCGGGTTGCTTTCGTATGTATAATATACCGCCAGCCTTCCGTTTATAAAAAGTCCGTATCCCCGCGGTGGGTTGTTATCGTGCTCGTGAGTTTTAGGCGGACCCGAATTGAATTTGTAAAAGCAATTGTAAATACCGTAACTGAAAGGAATTTCAACAAGATTATCTTCCGGAAAAATTTTCTTTAATGCTTTCCTGAAAGATTTATCGAAGCCGTAAT
This sequence comes from uncultured Melioribacteraceae bacterium, assembly GCA_964437215.1. Taxonomy (GTDB): domain Bacteria; phylum Bacteroidota; class Ignavibacteria; order Ignavibacteriales; family Melioribacteraceae; genus JAAYAN01. Next base: position 10,387 of record CAYTFZ010000080.1, read on the forward strand.
CGTCATCGGCATAAATAAATCCGCCCTTTTCAATATAACTCCGCAGGTTGGCAGCTTCCTGATCCGAAAGAGAAATGTTTCCGTGCCCGGTAATAAATATAAAAGGGTAGTTAAAAATATCGGGGGTGCCGGCTTCAACAAATGCAGTTTTCATATCAATTTTAATTGAAGTTTTTTCCGAAATGTATTTAAGAAGATTAATCTCCGATGAAGGATCGTTATACCAATCCCCGCCGCCGTTGTATTTCAACCTTGCAATCTTAAATCCGCTGTTTTCCTGCGCCGGAATAAAAACAGAAAAAATTATATGTATTAATAGTATATAAGTTATTCTTTTCATAAATAATGTATGCAACAAAAAGTTGACAAAAATTCATAATGTCAAAAATAGTTAATTACGCGGTTATATAAAGCAAAAAGAAAATACCCTTTTATGGTAAAACATACCGGTAAACATAATCAGTTTCTGTTCGATACTGTGATGCAGGATACAAATTTTAACCCTTAATTATTCAGGAAGGAAAAAAAACGGAATGTTTATTAAAAATGAAAAATTTGGCAAGGTTGTTGCTAATATAAAAAAGTAATTAAAACCGGCAGAAAAAGTCCGGTAAAAATATAAAGTAAAAAAAGAGAATTTTATGGCAGGTAATCAGACAATGTTAGTATTAGGGGGAATAGTTCTATTCAGTTATCTGATTCTCAATTTCAACAATGCCAGCATTTCCCAATTGAATTTAAGCCTCGAAAACGAAGCAATTATCACTGCAACCGCGGTAGGACAATCCATTATAGATGAAGCGCAATCACGCGCTTTCGATGAAAACACTGTTTCCAATTTTGTTGACAAAGTGCAGGATCTTTCGCTTACGCTTAAAGCAGATGGCGAAGCTGATGCAACACAATATGACGATGTTGATGATTATAACGGAATGAAGAGAACCGAAAATCTCGGGCGTTTAGGCAAATTCAATTTAGAGGTTGAAGTTTACTATGTAAACAAATCAACCCTTGCAAAAAGTTTTGCACCCACTTTCAGCAAAAGAATTGATGTAAAAATCAAGAATAATTATCTGCCTAACGAAATAAAATTATCGCACATTGTTTCGTATTAAAAGGAGATTAAAATGGCATATTTGATAGATGTACTAGGATCGGTGATCGTAAGCAGTTTTGTTATTCTTATGCTTGTCGGGTTTAATATCCAAATGAGCACTTTTTCATACGATATGTTCAGCAGCACTTTAACACAAGGAAATGCTGTGGTAACAGGGCAGATACTTGAATACGATCTTTATAAAATCGGTTACCGTGCTTCGGGACAAAAAATAAGTTTTGCGGATTCAACAAAAGTTGTTTACAGTACCGATTTGGAAAATAACGGATCGCTCGATTCGGTATGCTATTACATAGGTACAATTGAAAATCTTTCGAGCACTCCCAACCCGATTGACAGACCGCTTTATAGAAGCCAGAACGGGCAGAGTCCTATACAAATTGCTGCAATTTCAAATTTAAAAGATTCTACTAATAGTATCATTCCTTACTTTTCTTATTTAGATTCTGCCGGCGTGCAGATAGTAAATCCGAATACAGTAGCATTACGTAAAAATATACGAACAATAAAAGTAGCAATGCGCCTTCAGGCTCCCGAAGCTATTGAGGGAATTTATCAAGGGGTTGATTGGGAAAGAACAATACGCCCTAAAAATTTAATGAACTGAGGTTTTAAATGGGAAAATCGACATTAGTAATAGTTATGGGAGCAATTGTAATATTTGCTCTTGTAAGTTTTAATACATCTGAAAGAATATCGCAGGCAACTGATAACTCTGTTGAATATTTTTCCGAAACAATTTCTCGTAATTTAACAAACAGCGCAGTAGGTGCGCTTATTTCGGATCTTGCCGATAATCAGGAACTCCGTGTAAAAAGCCC
>CAYTFZ010000081.1:0-12148 GCA_964437215.1 uncultured Melioribacteraceae bacterium
TTGCTCCGATAATTCTCGTATTGGAAGAATCTGCTTCTTCAATATAGGTAGCTGATTCAAAAATATATCTTATTTCGGAACCATTCTTTAATATGCGTATTTCTTGTTCAGAATATTCTTGTTTGGTTCCCAATACATTATCTATAAATTCCTTAGCTTTTAAATAATCATCTGGATGTACAATAGAATAATATAATTCCGGAGTTGGTGTTACACCTTCTTTAATACCGAATATTTTATACAATTCCGGCGACCAAATTACTTTATTTTGCTCGGGATAAACATGGAAAATTCCTATATTGGCAAGCGATATAGCCTTTGCAAGAATAAATTCGTGCTCCTTCAATTTTTCTAAAGTCTTATCTAAAAGCCGTTTTTGGTTCAGCGAAGTTAGCGCAAAATTAATATCCCCGTTTATTTCTTCTAAAAGATTAAGTTCTAATCCCTTAAAAAAGTGAGTTTCTGCTGAATAAATACTGAATACGCCGATGGTTGAATTCTCTGTTTTTATAGGAAGCGATATTAAAGAGCGGTACCCCCTCGAAAGGGCTTCCTCTTTCCACTTTGGTGTAAATGCTATATCCGAAATATCGTTGCATTGGCAAATCTTTCCCGTAAGGAATGCTTCTGTAACCGGATTAAAAGTTTCGTTTCTATTTGCAGAATAACATTTTTCGGTTTTCTTTAAAAAACCTTCTTCGTAACCCGACCAATATTCAGCTGAAATTGTTGAATCGGATTTGTTAAAAAGCCCTATCCATGCCATACGGAATTTTCCGAAATTGACGGCAATATTTGTTAATTCTCTGAACAGCAAGGTTTGGTCTTCGGTGCGGACAATAGCTTGATTAACCTGGCTTATTACTGCGTAAAGCCGGTTCATTTTAATAATTTCAAATTCAGCTTTCTTTTGTTCGCTTATATCCAAAAAGTTTACTGCCGTATATCCAGGGTTGGTTTGAAACGCATATACTTTATAATGCCCTTCAAATCGCTCGTCTCTATAAGGAATTTCAAAAGACTGAATACCAAGTTCGCCTTTTGCAATTTTTCTGTACATTTCGGGTATCGGGGTATAAGCAAGATTTGGAAAAGCTTCTTCAATCGGCAATCCCACAAGCTTCGAATGTTTTATATTATGCATTTTGTCTGCTGTAGCATTTCCAAACTTAAAAATAAGCTTGTTATCTTTTTCTAACTTATAAATATATATTCCAGCCGGCGAGGAATCTACCAAACTTCTGTATTTCTCTTCCGATGTTTCAAGCTCTTTCTGAGATTTTAATTTTTCTGTAACATCCTGAACTACTGAAAATAAAAATTCCTTTCCTTTCAGAAAAATTTTATTGCTTAATACTTCAACATCTTTTATTGAACCGTTTGCAGTTTTATGTTTGAAATGAAAAGTGTTTTTCTTGTTTGCCATTGTTTTTTTCATTTCTTCGGCAATTTCGGACAGAGAAAGTATGTTTATATCGTTTATAAAAAGCTTTTCTTTAAATTCTGTACGGGTGTAGCCGTAAAATTTTTCGGCAGCTTGATTGGCATCAATAATTTTTCTTGTGGAAGGCTCAATTAATATCATTACAGCGGGACTGTCAATAAACATTTCCCAAAATGAAGAAATCTCGTTTCCGAAGCTGTCTGCTTCTTTATCTTTCAACTTATTCTTAAGGTAATTGTTCTCTTTTTGCAATACCTTAATCTGTTTTACAATATCTTCATTTTCTTTTTGCATAGAATGTTATATTTCTGAAAAAATATAAATGAACAACGAGATTATATTATCGAAAATAAAAGTTATTTTTTTATAAGATGCAATATGAATAAATAATAATAGTTAAAACAACTTAAGCAGCGTCGGTAAATAAATTTTCCTAACTATCTTTCATGTTTTGGATTTGATATGATTATAATCTTTAATTACTGTCTGAATAAAAAGTTCAGGCATAAGCGCGCTTTTAATTCCCATACTGTTTTCTAAAATATCTTTAGTTTTTTGAAGCATCGTTTTCTTTTTAATTGACAGTCTGTCGCCTTCAACAATTGAATACAGAACTTCTTTTGCTAAAGCAATTTTTTCATCATCAAGGATTTCCGCCTGAGGAAAAACAACTTTATAATCTTCCTGGATATTTGCAAGAATTGTATGATCTAAAGTTACTTCTTCACTCAGTTTTACCACAGTTGTTCCGGCTGCAATGTCACCCAAACGCTGTCCTTTTCTGTTTATAATCATTGTTATTATGGCTATTGAACCAAAGCAGGGAAATATTTCAAAAAATCTGAATAACCACCGCATCAGGTAACTGCTTAAAGAAGGCTGCGTTCCGTCAACTTTTACTACTCTTATATTTCGGGCTATTTTCCCGACTGTCTGTCCGTTAAAAAGCATCTCCATTAAAAGATTATAAAGCAAAACCGGAAGAAACAGAATAATAACATAAATGTAAGTCATCGAAGTTTCTTCGGACAGTTTCGAAAGTATTCCGGTTAAAATTCCTGCAAAAATTGAATATCCGATTAATATTAAAGTATCTATTATTGTTGCAACAATTCGTTCGCCCAAACCGGCAATTTTATAATCAATAGCCACATTTTGCGCAGTATCAACAGAAAACCTTTCCATTTATTCTCCAAAAACTTTTTATACTTTCCCGAGCGTTTTAAGCTCAAGATATTTATTTATAGTATTTATGCTTAATTCTTCGGGAGAAGAAAGAATACTTAAAATTCCGTAACGCTTTAATTCTTTCAGTATCTGCCGCTTTTCGAAAGCAAATTTTTCGGCAATGGTTTTATTATAAATTTGTGTAATATTTTTCGCTTCCGAGTCTGTAATTTTTTTTAATTCGGTATTTTCAAAAAATACAACCAGCAGCAGGTGTTTCTGAGCAAGTTTTCTCAAGTAAAACATTTGTCTTTTCAATGCAGAAACAGATTCGAAATTTGTAAATAAAACCACCAGACTCCGCTGAGTAATTTTATTATTTAAAACCGCGCATAAACGTTCGATGCTGCTTTCGGGGAAGGATGTTTCCTGATTATATAAAAGCTCCAGAATTTTTTGAATATGCGTATATTTGCTTTCTGCCGGCAGCAGATTATGAATTTCTTTCGAAAAAGTTATAATTCCCGCCTTATCCTTTTTATTCACAGCAATATTCGAAAGAACTAACGAAGTGTTTATAGCATAATCTAAAAGCGTCATCCCTTCAAAACTCATTTGCATAACTCGTCCCATATCAATAGCACAATAAACCTGCTGCGATTTTTCATCCTGATACAGATTTACCATTATGCTGCTTTCGCGTGCGGTTGCTTTCCAGTTTATTGTCCGGTAATCATCGCCTTTTACATAATTTTTAATGTGTTCAAACTCAAGAGTATGCCCTATCCTGCGGTTTTTCTTTATCCCGAGTTCATCCAGCCTGTTCGAAGCGGCAAACAATTCGTATTTCCGCATTTGTATAAAACTGGGATAAACCGGCACCATTATATCATTTTGAATTTTATACCTTTTAGAAACAAGTCCTATCGGGCTGAATATAAATATATTTAACGCTCCAAACCAATATTCGCCGCGCTTAACCGGTTTTACGGTATAATCGGCAACAGCTTTTTCCGATGAATGCAGCACTAATTTTTTTTCGAAATTCCTTTCTTGAAATTGCACGGGTAGTTCGTCTGTTATTACTGCATTTACAGTAAACGGATATTTGTTTTCTATTTTGATTTGGATAAAATTATCATCGCCGTTCGATAATTTTTCGGGTGTTTTTCTTTCAGCACGGATTTTATCTTTTTTAAAGATGATAAAAATATCAATTGATAAAAATGCAATCAAGCATATCAACGAAATTTTTGCCCCGGCATACAATAAATTGTAATAGTGCGATATAAAAAATACCGCAGATATTGCTCCGAGCAAAATAAAAAAACGCCGGCTGAGATATAGCGAACGTATAATTTTCACTAACGCGGGACCTCGATTTTTTCGATTATCATATTTATCATATCTTCAGTTTTAACTCCTTCCATTTCTTTTTCGGGCATAAGAAGAACTCGGTGACGCATTGCCGGAATTGAAATGTATTTAATATCTTCCGGAGTTACAAAATCTCTTCCGCGCAAAGCTGCAATAGTTTTAGCTCCCTGCATTATTGATAAAGAGGCTCGCGGCGAACCGCCAAGATAAAACGATTTATGATTTCGCGTGCTGTTTACAATTTTAGCAATATATTCCACAAGTTCTATATCAATTATTATATTTCGCGCTATCTGCTGATATAAAATAATTTCTTCGGAAGAAACAACTGCTTTAACATTTTTTAATATTTCTGTAAGTGTTAAATTCTGCTGATTCAGCAATATCTGCGTTTCTTCTTCCAGCGAAGGATATCCTATGTTCAGTTTAAATAAAAAACGGTCGAGCTGCGCTTCGGGCAAGCGGTATGTGCCTTCGTGTTCGATGGGATTTTGTGTTGCAAACACAAGAAAAGGAGCTGACATTGGATAAGTGTTGCCGTCAACTGTTACCTGTCTTTCTTCCATAACTTCGAATAAGGCCGATTGGGTTTTTGCGGGCGAGCGGTTTATTTCATCAATTAAAATAAAATTCGAAAATACCGGACCGCGGTTAAATTCAAACTCCGACTTTTTCATATTAAACACAGATGTTCCCACAATATCCGAAGGCATAAGATCGGGAGTAAACTGAATCCTGCTGAAATCCACTGACATTGTACGTGCAAGGAGTTTTGCCGCTAAAGTTTTTGCAATTCCCGGCACGCCTTCCAAAAGGATATGTCCGTTTGAAAGAACTGCAGCAAGCATCAATTCAATCATTTCATCCTGCCCAATTATAACTTTTTTAATTTCGGATTTAATTTTATTTACGCCTTCCGTTAGTTTTGTAAGATCGATTCTCGTTTCGAATCCGCTTTCCATTTTTTATTCCTTAATCTTTTTTATAAAATTTTCTATTTCACCAAAAAATATAATCAACTCGTTTTTGGTGATATTCTGCTTTTTTTGAATTTCCGAAATATTACTAAATATACTTCGTGTTTCTTCCGTTCCGACTCCTGTTTTAAGGCTTACTGCTTCAATTAATTCTGCTGCCGGAAGATTTGTGTCGATGAAAAATTTGTTTCTTAAAAATTCATAAAAATATGCGATTTTTTTTTCTGTAATATTCTTATTACTTCCGGATTGATAATACAGATTGCTTACCGTTTCAACAAATTTTACTGTTGTATTTTCAGGAGCTCTGTAAACCGGAACAATCCTTTGTTTCCTTTTTCCCTGAAATAGAATAAAGAGTAAAACAGCGGTAATTGCAACGTAATAAGCCCATCTAAATGAACTGTCCTTTAAAATATATCTTATCGGCGTAGAAATATTTATTTTTCCTGCTTTATAGTAATCATCCCATATTACCTGCTGATCGGGTAAGTGAGATAAAACTGCAAATAAATAAATATTATTAACCGTATCTACAGCCGTAAAATTTGTAAAAACAATGGGATCTGTATGAATGAATATTTTACCTTTTCCGAATTTATGTGATATAAAATTAGGCCTGCCATCTGTTGAAATACCTAATATTTGGGTGTTTGCAGTATCATACTTTTCAAAATAATAACTGTAAGGCCTTTTATTAATTTTTATGTCGCCGCATCCGGCAGCAAAATTAAGTTTATAGGTTGAAGTTGAATCATTTAAAAAAGAGTATGAAATTTTAATATTAAGTGTATCTGTTAATTCTTTTGAAAATATGTTTGCCGCAATAAAAACATTGTTCGATTTTTCTGTAAATTTCAGAAGCTCCTTCAAATCGTATTTATCAGGCTGAAACGTATTGTTTATAATAATCAGATTTGTGTTGCGGTAGTCTTTATTTCGAAGCGTGCGGTAAAGCTCGGTTTCGCTTTCAATAATTTTTCCGCTCTTAAATATTTCGGGCAAAAGAGAATGAACAATGTACCCGCCGTATGGTATTTTTGAGGATTTTGTATAATTTTCTGTCCAGTCTATTTCTTTGGGCTGGCTTAATTCGAAAAGTATCAAAATAACCAGCGAAATAAATATCATTATATAAAATTTCAGGTTTTTCATTTTATATAACCGCCCTTAAAATCTGTGCGCTTTTTTTCTGCATTTCGTTAACAACATCGGGCAGGGGAGTAAAATTGCCGTACCAAATAAATTCAAAAATCTTTGTTATTTCTTCAAAAAGCGCCAAATATGTGCTGCCTTTATTTTTCTTAATTTCAATAATGTAATCGTAATTTGTTTTATCGATCCGCCAGTCAATTATTTCTTTAGCCGACAGTTCCTTTAAAACCTGAAGATGAATCAGACGCACAGCATTTCTCAGTTCGCCGCTTTTAATTGCCGCCTCAATTAGTTTTTCGAAATCTGTTGCTGCAAGATTTTCTTTTGTATCAAGTAAATTTACATGCGGATTTTCTTTCTCTGTTTTCCGGAAAATCCAGTTTATATCTTTTCCGAAGAGTTTTATCACCGCATAAATTATAACTGCAGCAAAAAAAAGATAGTAAATAAATTCCGTTACATCATTACCAAGCAGCTGGATAAGCGGCTCGACTATATTCTCGAAAAACCAGTTTATAACTATATTCCCAAAGTCCAGTTCTGCGGGCGCGTTTTTATCGTAATTGAAATCATCATCCTGCAGAATTTTTTTCATCGCTGCATCCGAAGGAGTCCGAACTTCAATATTTTGCGTTTTTCCGCCTGTTTGAAGTGAATCGGTATTTCCGCTGCAAAAAATTGGAATACTATACAAAACCAGAAAAAGAAAAATATAAAGGGTTTTAAACATTCTGATCGGGTTCCGTCTGATCCGAAATCATTTGATCAAGCCGGTTTTCCAAACCTTTGGCTTCTTTTCTTTCAATCAGTGTAAAATAAATAAATGCAATTGCAATCATTCCAAACGTATAAATAAAATAAGAAATGTTTTGTGCAATTGTGCTTATTATTGAAATAATGCTCATTAATGATGAAAAGTTTTCGGATGCTTCCATATTATGAAAACCCATAATAAACGAAAGAATCATTGCAGGAAAAGAAATTGCATAACTGAGCATTACTTGAATAATATAAACGATTACTAAAATTCCGCAGGTAAACCACCAGTAATTTTTAATAAGACTGATGCTCCGGCTTATCGATTCGAAAACCCCTGTGTTTTCCTGTAGAAGAACAAATCCTGAAATGCTTAATGCTACGGCAAAATAAACACCGGGAATTAAAAAGAATAATGCAGAAAAAACTACTATTATTCCTGTTAAAATTGTTAACCCGAGCATTCTCCAAAAATCTTTTCTGCACTCAATCCACAAAGTATTAATATCAAATCCGTCCCTGCCGTATTTTCCATAAAGAATTATATATTTATAGGTTACAAGCTCAATTACCGTTATTGTAAGAATCATAAAAGGATAGATACTTAAAAAATTTAAGAAAAAAGACAGATTTAAGACCCCCCCAAAAGTAATATTTTCGAAAAACTTTGAATATATATAAACCTGTACTATTGTTTGAAGTAATAAAAACGGACCGGCAATAAAAACAAAGGCTTTAAGAAACTTTTTGAAGTTTTCCCGAAGAAATGCAAATGTCACATTCAGTATTTCACTGAAATCCCTTACTTTATAAAACTCAATTCTGTCTGTTTCAGTCATTTTCTACTCCGATTTGTTTTTTTAGTTTTATAGGATAATAAACAAAATAAAAAAGAATAAATATAAGTGACGAAATAATAATAAAAAGACTAAGCCACATTGGCATATTTGTATGGCGGGTTACAAAACTTTCAAGAAATCCTGCGGTAATAAACAGCGGAATAAGCCCTATTACAATTTTAAGTCCGTCAGCAGCTCCTCTTTTAAAGGATTCGAGTCTGGAATATGTACCCGGAAATAGAATACTGTTGCCCAGAATTATTCCCGCGCCGCCTGCAATAACAATCGACGATATTTCAATTGTTCCGTGAATCCATATTACAAGAACAGATTGTAAAAGCAATCCCTTTTGAAAAAAGAAATATTGAAACGAACCAAGCATTACTCCGTTAGAAAAAAGCAGAAAAACAGTTCCTGCCGAAAATAAAGTGCCGAAAATAAAAGTATAAAACGAAACAAGAATATTGTTTACGGTAATTCCCCAAAACATATCTATTTGATGCATACTTTTATATACTGCCATAGGATCGCCTTTTTCAATATTTTCCAGCGTCATATTCACGTAACTGTCGCCTAAAATTAAACGGATAAAAGTATCGTCGTTTGCTGCCGACACAACCCCTATTAAAATTGAAATCAGAAAAAAGAGAAAGGAATATAAAAGTTCTTTTTGATGGCGTGCAACAACAAGAGGCAGTTCTGTAGTCCAGAATTTTATTATTCGTTCGTTTTTATCACGCTTTTTCTGATAAATTTTTTGGTGAACCTTTAATGTTAATCCGTTAAGATAAACCGTAACTTTACTCTTTGGATAAAAAGTGCGGGCATACGAAAGATCGTCTGTAAGATTGATGAAAAGCTCGGCAAGTTCATCCGGATTAATATCTTTTACATTTTTAATCTTTTGTTCAATTTTTTCCCATTTGGGCTTGTTCGTTTTTAAGAAAACAATTTCCTGCATTTAATCCTGTAAATAATGCGCCAAATATTGTTTTGTAATATAATATAAAGTAATGTTTTATTACAATATCTAATAATTTAATATCGTCTTTCAGTTATTTTTTAAAGATTTAATATTTATTATTATTTTATTGTACATATCTGCTTCTTAAAAAATATTTTTACCAGCTGCCGGATGCGCCGCCGCCGCCCGATGAACCGCCGCCGCCTGAAAAACTTGATCCGCCTGAAGACCAAGATGATGATGAACCGCCGCTGGAAATTGTAAATCCGCCTATTCGAGCGCTGCCTTTAGTCTTTAATTCTTGTGCTGCTTTTTTATACCAGTCTTTCTTTTTCAGTAAAATCTTTGCAACTGGAAATCCAATTAAGTAAATCACTAAGCAAATCATTGCTCCTGTTGTTCCAACAACAATAATCGGGAAAATTGCCCAAAAGGGGATAAGAAAAAAATATAAAAACCAGCCGACTCCCGGAGTTAATATTCCTAATGCAGTAAACAATCCAATAATTCCGAAAATAAAGGCACCTATCAGGATTCTTTCTGTTATGCTGAGGTCTGGTGTGTCCATTTCAAAAAATGAATCGCCCGAACTTGTTGTATTGTTTTCGTCTGAATAAAACTGCTGCAATTCTCCGCCTTCAAGAATTTCAGTAATTGCGTTTACACAATCTGTTATTCCGGCATCGTAATCGTTTTCCCGGAAACGGGGAGCCATAATATTTCTAATTATACTGCTTGCTTTGGCGTCCGGCAGACTGCCTTCCAATCCGTAACCGACTTCAATCCGCATTTTTCTGTCATTCGGAACAACAACAATTAAAATTCCGTTATTTTTATCTTTTTCACCCAGCCCCCACTCGTTAAAAACCGTGTTGGCGTAGTCTTCAATATTCTCTCCGGATAAAGAAGAAATTGTAAGAACGGCAATCTGGTTACCGGTTTTTTCTTCGTGCGCTTTTAATAAATCTGATAAACTATTACAGGTTTCCTGCGATAAAATTTGAGCATAATCGTTAACTCTTCCTGTAAGGTAAGGCACTTCAGTTGCGCGGATACTTAAAAATAATCCTAGAAAAATAATGAAAGGGAATAAGTATTTTTTCATTTTCCTTTCTCCTGAATTATATCGTCCGGAAGTTCATTTTCATAACTGCTGGTTTTATTTTTATCTGTTATTATTTCCAAAAGATTTTTTAACGAAACCTCGAATGCTTCGAATACTTTTTTATCTTTTAGAAAGCTTCCCATTTTGGAAATTATATTTTTAACTTGGCTTTCAGTAATAAATTTTTCAAGACCGGAATCGGGAATTATTATTACTGTTTTTTCGAACAAGCTTATATGAATTAGAATGCCGTTTCTGTTTTTTGTGGAAAATATTTTTTTTGAAAGGAATAACGATTCGGCATATTGTTTTACTTCCTCTTCGGAACGTATACGCGATAAATACAGTTTTGCGAAAACCGGGGAAAAAACTGTAATAAGTGCAGAAATAATGCCTGTTAGCAGCATTGTAATAATTGCTGATGTTACTACTACTTGCGAAAACCAATAATCTGTTGTTGTATTCACAAGAAAAAATATAAATCCCGAAACAGATACACCCGCTGCAAAAGCTTTCCAGGGTATTTCGGGATAGGAATCACTCCGCAAAGCTGACGACAAAACAATTTGAATACCTGTCGTTTTTTCGGTTTCTGCTACAAGTTCTTCAAGTTTTTTTTTCTCTGCTTCGGACATCATAAATTTCATCGAATACTCTATAAATATTTTGTAAAATATTTCACTTTTTTAAGAACAAATTTTCCGGATCATAAGCCACTTCCGATGACTTGAACTTGCAAAGCATTGATCCTGCTGTCATCGGCGAATAATTATAAGGAACTGCCTGGCATTTTCCTTCAAGTATGTTTTTAACGCAAGTAATTTGTTCGTAAATAAAATCTTTTGCTAAAGGTTCGTTATGTCCCGGCATAATTATATCATAATCATTTATATGTTTTTCAACTTTTTCCAGACTTTTCAAATATACTTCGAGAGGGCGACAATCTTTTAAAAACAACCAGACAATTTTGTTTGTGTTATCACCGGCAAATAGAATTTTGTTTTCGGAATCAAGAAGACAGATACTTCCGGAAGTATGTCCCGGAACTTCAATTACTTCTAATTTTCTTCCGCCGAGGTTAAAAACATATCCCTCTTTAACCGAAATCAATTCCGGCAATTTACTGATGCCTTTTGATTCCAGACTATTTTCAATCATTTGGAAATCTTTTGTGTGAGCATATATTTTTAGAAATTGTCCATTGCCTAAACAGTGGTCGCCATGTCCGTGCGTGTTCAAAACAATTAAAGGAAGATTTGTAAGCGTTTTGATATATTCAAGCAAATCGCCTGTTCCGTATCCTGTATCTATAACTAAAGCGCTGTCTTTCCCTTCAACAAGATATATGTTTACCGTTTTATTTTCCACAATCCTGTATACATTTTCAGCTTCTTTAAAATGCTGGTAACACGCTTCTTTCTGCTGTGCTGAAATATTTGCTGCTATAATTAAAATGAAAAAATTGAATACAGAAAATTTTAGATATCTCATATTTTCACCGGATTATTTAAATATAATTCATTCAAAAATACACAAATGATGTTTATTTTTCTATTATCATAGCTTTTTGCTTGGCAATTCCAATTTCTGCTATCGAGCCGGAATTAAAACTCAAATAGTCTGCTTCAATTCCGTCGCTGAAATCATCTTGGTTGTATCTCTTTTTCCATAATTCTTACATAATTAAATTTATTAAAAGAAAATGGAAGTGAAAAGATTTATTTGCGGGACTTTCTATTAAATTTGTCGAAATGTTAAAAAGCTACAGCCTTACGCTTTTTGGTTATATCAAGTGTTAGCAGCTGCAGCGTATTTTAATCCTTACTTACTTTTCACTAAACGAAAACTAATACCGGCTCCTCTGTTTTCTGCAGGAACACTTGAACGGCTTGCCGAGCGGCATTCCTGAGCTGATACCCAAAAACCGCCGCCTCGAAGAACTTTTAGTCCGCCGGTTTGCGGTCCCTTTGGATTTGATGTATCTTTTAAATCGTATTCACCATACCAATCACTGCACAATTCTCCTATATTACCGTGCATATCAAATAACCCGAAGGCATTTGGGGGAAAAGTGCCAACAGGTTTTGCTTCTCTACCTGATGTGTTGTTAAAATATGCCTGATCCAATGTTAGGCTGTCACCTGTATAAAAAGGAGTAGTTGTATTTGCCCGGCAGGCATATTCCCACTCCGCTTCTGTAGGCAACCTGCAGCCCATCCACTCGGCAAAAGCCTGGGCATCGTACCAGGTTATTTGTGATACCGGCATATTCCCGCGTTTAAATCCCCACGGTTTTTTTCTGCCGGTTGCTTCACAAAACGTATCATATTGATCAAAGGTTATGCAATATTTACTCATTTTAAA
>CAYTFZ010000082.1:0-5009 GCA_964437215.1 uncultured Melioribacteraceae bacterium
CAAAAATATATGGTGTTATAAGTAATGCACATAATAATAAAAATAGTTTTTTCATATTTATCTCCGTTTTACTTTTCTAAGAGTATATAAAATAACTGCTTAATGCAAGTAAATATTCTAACCTAATATAATAATAATGGCGGGTTGTATTTTGCAATGTAAAAAGATTATTCTCCCTGGTTAAATAATAATATTTAAATTTTATACCAAAATTTTGGGGGTTGTTACAGAAATGACAGGCAGCAGATAAGAATAAGAACACTCAGTGCAGCTCTGTGGTTAAACCAACACGAATTGACCACAGAGTAACACGGAGTACGGCACAGAGTTTCACAGAGGAGGAAAATAATTTGTGTAAATAGAAAAATCGGTTAAACAAACTGATTAAATATGTCCTCAAAACAAATAGAAAAATTTGAAAGAACAATCGCCCAGTTTTGGATAGGCATAGTCCCCTCCTTCGGCGGACAGGCTACTTTTTAGATAAATCCCTGTAAGCAAGAAAGAGCATTTTTTTAAGAGCATTTTCTTTCAGGAAAAGCGACCCTTAATACTTGTAAATGGGCTTTCGGCATAATTGAAGACGAAAATGCAAAAAAAGCATTAAACAAAATTTTTAAGAGAACAGCATATAATTTGCTGCAGATAGTATCATTATATTGTTTAAAAGAAATTTTCATATAGAATTCAGTACTGAATAATTGCCCTGAATATCAAGCTATAAAAAATTGAATGTTATTGTATTTCCGAATAAAGGAAGGAATTATTTTTTTTAAGAAATGCAGTAATAAAGAAGTATTATACTGTTTGTTTGATGCAGATATAGTAAAATATTTTACACTTCATTCAATAAAAATGTTTAATTTTTGTTGTTGGATATATTCTTTATTCTATTTTACGCACAATTTATAACTATTTAGAACTAATAAAATTCTTATTCTGTTTATTGCCTTATAACTTACGGAGGATTTATGATAACCGAGTATTTTGATATTTCCTTTGAAATAAATAAAGCAATTACAAAAAAGTACAGCACTTCTTTCAGTCTTGGAATTTTGGCTTTTTCCCCCGAATACCGTAATCCCATTTATGGAATTTACGGATTTGTAAGAATTGCTGATGAAATAGTAGATACATTTCACGGGTATGATAAAAAGAAATTGCTTGACCGTTTCAGGGAAGATACGCACAGCGCAATTAAAGAAGGAATATCTGCAAATCCCGTTATAAATGCTTTTCAGGAAGTTGTACGAAAGTATAATATTGAAACTGAACTGATTGACAGCTTTTTAGACAGTATGGAAATGGATATTGAAATTAGCAGTCACGGGCGTTTAAGTTACGATAAATATGTTTACGGAAGCGCCGAAGCTGTGGGATTAATGTGTTTGAAGGTTTTTTGCAGCGGAAACGAAACTGAATACAACAAGCTTAAATACTCTGCTAAAAAACTCGGCTCGGCTTTTCAAAAAGTAAATTTCCTGCGTGATATAAACTCTGATTTAAAAGAGCGCGGCAGAATATATCTTCCGGATACGGATAATGCTTCCTTTATAACGGATGAACGGAAAAAACTGCTTGAAAACGAAGTTGAAGAGGAATTTAAGGACGCTATTGAAGGAATTAAGAAATTGCCTGCAGGAGTAAAACTCGGGGTTTATTCCGCATATATTTATTACCTGATGCTGTTCAGAAAAATTAAAAAGACAAGTATAAAAGATTTGTTAACAAGAAGAATAAGGATACCGAATTGGCTGAAAGCCGCACTGTTTGTTAAATCTTTTGTTGAAATTAAATTGGAGAAAGTCAGTTGATTAAGTTGTTTTTTCTGATATTAATATTTTTTTCGGTATTTACGGAAGCTGCCGATATTTCAAAAACAAAATTGCAGGAAATAAGAACTCTTTATTATTCTTCTGTTGAAAACGAAGAAGATTTAGAAAGGCTGGAAAATATGCTTAACGGGATGTTTCCCGAAAACGTAAAACGTCCGGGAATAATTACGGCGTATATGGCAGCCGCAGAAGCTGTAAAAGGGAAACATGCCTTTTGGCCTATTACCAAACTTGGTTATCTCCGAAGCGCGATGGATTCGCTTGAATCGGTAATAAAAATTTATCCCGATGATCTCGAAATTAGATTTATCAGATTCTCAATTCTTCACCATCTGCCCAAAATTTTAGGTTATTCATCCGAAACAAAGGAAGATGCAGCGGTTATTCTTGATCTTCTTAAAAATCATAAATTCGGATTGCTCGACAACAAAATTGTTATAGGAATTGCCGAATTTATTTACCGGAGCGGACGAATTTCGGATGAAAACAAGAACGAACTGGTTTCCTTGTTTCCCGGAATGAAGACCGATGAGTGAATATCTTTTAATTAATTTACTGATAATTGTTGTCCCGCTGATTTTAAGTTTCGAAAAAAATATCGGATATTACACAAAATTTAAACATGTTTTTGCATCAATCCTTTTTACTGCCGTTCCGTTTATTATCTGGGATGCGACGGCAACAAATCGCGGCGATTGGAGTTTCAACAAAGAATTTGTTCAGGGATTTAAAATTTTGGGACTTCCTTTTGAGGAAATTCTTTTCTTCATCACTGTTCCATATTCAATAATTTTTATTTACGAAACAGTAAATTTTTATATTGCCGAAAGAAAATATAATACTCATAAAATTCCTGCAATTTTGTTAATTGCAATCTTATTCTTTACCGCAATTATAAATGCCGGGAAATTCTACACCTGCACAGTTTTACTTTTTTCTGCAGGAGTAATTTTGGCGGATTTCTTTTATTTTAAAGTTCTTTCCGGATCGGTTAATTTTTTAATAACCCTTGTAATTTCATATATTCCGTTTTTTATAGTCAATTATTTTCTAACATCACTGCCAATTGTAGAGTACAATTCTTCAGCTTTCAGCGGAATAAGAATTACAACAATTCCGGTTGAAGATTTTATTTATTCTTTTGCACTGATTTCGTGGTATGTCGCGTTTTACGCTTTTTTTAAAAAGAGATTTGTAAGATGAAAGAAGTTGCAATTATCGGCTCGGGACTTTCGGGTCTTGCCGCAGCTTTAAGACTTTCGGAAGCCGGATTAAAAGTTAAGGTTTTCGAGCAAAACAAAACTTTCGGAGGAAAAGCCGGCGAAATCAAGGAATCAGGGTTTAGGTTCGATACAGGTCCATCGCTTTTAACAATGCCTTTTGTTATCGACGAACTTTTATCACTTTCCGGCGAAGATAAAATCGAATTTATTCGTCCGGAAGTTTTATGCAGATATTTTTTTCCGGATAAATCAGTTTTCGATGCAAATTCCGACCTCGAAGCATTTATTGAAAAAGCTTCACTGATGTTCGGCGAACCGGAAAATAATTTACGTGCTTACTTTAATTACGCAAAAAATATTTACGAGCTTACCGGGGATGTTTTTCTATTTAATAAATTTTCCCTCAAACAGATTTTCATAAAAAATCCTTTGCTGTTCTTTAAAATATTGCAAATTGATCCTTTTAGGACAATGAATTCTTCGTTGAAGCGTTTCTTTAAAAATGAAAAACTCATTCAGTTTTTCGGAAGATATGCTACTTATAACGGTTCAGATCCATACAGAGCGCCGGCAACACTGAATATTATTTCGTGGGTAGAAAACGGTTTGGGAGGATTTTATATTAACGGTGGAATGCGACGCCTTCCTGAAATAATATACAAAAAAGCTGCCGCCAGCGGAGTGGAGTTTATATTTGAAGCACCGGTAATTTCAATTTCCCAAGAACAAAACGGTAGAGTAAAGCTGAAATATATCAAAGACAGCTCCCCACAGGAAGAAGTTTTCGATACAGTTCTTTCATCGATTGATGTTTTTAATACTGAAAAAATGATAAACGGAATTCAGCCTTCTGAAATTTTAGAACCTTCAACTTCGGCAGTAATATTTTTCTGGGGAGTTAAAAATATTTCCGGCAATATGCATTTACATAATGTGCTTTTTTCGGAAAATTACAAAAAGGAATTTGATGATTTAAAGAACGGGAAAATTCCCGGCGACCCGACCATTTACATTTATATTTCTTCAAAAATAAACAAGCAGGATGCTCCCGAAAACTGTGAAAACTGGTTTGTAATGATTAATGCGCCGGCGCTTGCAAATCCGCATAAATTTGATTACAAAAGTGAAATAGAAAGTCTGAAATTAATAATTCTTTCGAAAATAAAAGAGCGGACAGGCATAAATTTAAAATCAAAAATTATTTTTGAAAAAATATTTACACCCAATGATATAGAAAGTTTTACAGGAAGCAGTTTGGGCAGTATTTACGGAAATTCATCCAATTCAATGTTCAGTGCATTCAGGCGGAAAAATTCGGTTTCGAGCAAGTTGAAAAATCTTTATTATTGCGGCGGTACGGTTCATCCCGGAGGCGGAATTCCTCTTGTACTGCTTTCTGCAAAAATTGCATCAGAAAGTATAATTAAAAATTTGAATGGAAAGAGTTTATGATACGCGCCGAAGACAATGCTTTTGCCCATTGGATAATTGATAAGTATCTTAATTTTCTGCTCAAAAAAGATTTCGGCAAAATAATTTTCTCCGGAAAAATTCAAAACACAAACGAGCCTCTTGTAATAACCCCGAACCACATAAGCTGGTGGGACGGGTTTTTTATTTATTACGCTGTTAAAAAACATTTTAAACGGATTCCCCACATTTTAATGCTGGAAGACCAGCTTGAAAAATACTGGTTTTTCAAGTACACCGGCTGTTTCGGAATAAATCCTAAAAATCCCAGCAGCATAATCGAGGCTTCGGATTACATTGCAGAAATTCTTAACGAGAAAAACAGCTGCGTTGTAATTTACATTCAAGGCGAAATTGAACCGCAGGATAAAAAACCTTTAAGTATTAAATCGGGATTAAAATATTTTTTACGAAAAGCTCCGGCTCAAACAAATCTGTTAAATTGCGCTTTCCGGATTCAGTATGGCGTGAAAAGAAAACC
>CAYTFZ010000082.1:5109-11932 GCA_964437215.1 uncultured Melioribacteraceae bacterium
AATCGGCGGGCACGAAAAAGTAAAAAACTGTGTTGTGGAAGATATGGAATTAGCAAAAAACATAAAAAAATCTGGGATGAAATTTGCGGTTTTTACCGGCGGAAGCGATATTTCCTGCAGAATGTATTCAGGATTTTCGG
This sequence comes from uncultured Melioribacteraceae bacterium, assembly GCA_964437215.1. Lineage (GTDB taxonomy): Bacteria > Bacteroidota > Ignavibacteria > Ignavibacteriales > Melioribacteraceae > JAAYAN01. Next base: position 5,250 of record CAYTFZ010000082.1, read on the forward strand.
ATGCGCTGCAAGGCTTTTCCAAAAATTTTTATGCAGGTTTCAATAAAAAAACTGCAGCGTTTTTTATATTGCACATTTTTGTTCAACTGATTACAACTACTCTTACAATTTTATCTTTTGCCGTATCAAATTATTTTCTTCTTGTTCCGCAAATAGTTAACAGGATTGCCATTTCGGCAATTACAAAGCAGAATATTTTTTACAACACTCTCCTTCATCCTATTCAAATGCTGATGTTTATGGTTGTCGGGGGAAATTCTTTTATTCAATTCAAAACGAAAAAGAGCAGATGGAAAGAACGAGAACTGAACAGTATTTAAGAATATTACTGTACTTAGTTTTTGCAGTGGGAATTGCAGGTCACGTTTTTGCTGTAAGCCGGAATTTAATGATTTCAATTACGCCGGTTTTTCTATTTACGGTTCAGATATTTGTTTTTTCACGCGAAATAAAAAACAGAAAAATGATAAGCTGGTTTGCTTTCGCATTCGCAATATCGTTTGTATTAGAAATTATTGGTGTTAAAACCGGACTTATTTTCGGGAAATATGAATATTCTGATGTCCTTGGCGTAAAAATGTTTGGCGTACCTTTAATTATTGGTTTAAACTGGATTTTTGTTACAGCCGGGGCAATTAAAATTGCCGACCTTTTGAAAATTAAAAATCCTTTTCTTCCAGCATTTCTTACAGTTTTATTTGATTTTATACTTGAGCCAGCCGCAGTTTTCTTAAATTACTGGCAATGGCAAAATTCCATAATCCCGATTCAAAATTATGCCGCCTGGTTTGTAATTTCGCTCATAATTGTAATAATTTTCCGGAAAATGGAAATTAAAGAATCTAATATTTTATTTGCTGATTTTTTTCTGGCTCAGTTTTTATTTTTTGCAGGGATAAGGATATTTTTATGGGTATAATGTTTACGGGACATTTGAAAATCATTGTTTTCAAAGTAATTGATAAAATTGCTGCAAGATTGCATTTAGTAATTAATTTTACTACAGATTTTGAAGAGGTAACGGATTGATAAATAAAAAAGTTATTGTAATCGGTGCAGGATTTGCAGGTTTATCAGCAGCATCGTTGGTGGCAAAAAACGGTTACGAGGTTCATCTTTTCGAAAAAAATAACATTCCCGGCGGAAGAGCTGCAATCTGGCAGAAAGAAGGATTTACATTTGATATGGGTCCGAGCTGGTACTGGATGCCGGAAGTTTTTGAAGATTATTTTGCGCTATTTAATAAAAAAGTTTCTGATTATTATTCGCTTTCCCGCCTCAATCCTTCATACAGAATGTATTTTGCTGAAAATGATTTTATCGATATTCCGGCATCTTTAATTGAATTGGAATCTCTTTTTGAATCAATTGAACCGGGAAGTTCTAAAAAACTAAAAGAGTTTTTAAAACTTGCCGAATACAAATACAACACAGGAATGAAGGAGTATGTAATAAAACCTTCTCTTTCTGTAACAGAATATTTTGATTTTTCCTTGCTGAAAGAAACTTTCCGGATTCAGCTTCTGCAATCGCTTAAAAATCATATCCGCAAATATTTCACGCATCCTAAACTCATCCGCATTCTGGAATTTCCGGTTTTGTTTTTAGGTTCAACTCCGGCACAATCACCGGCGCTTTACAGTATGATGAACTATGCTGATCTGGTTTTGGGAACCTGGTATCCCGAAGGCGGAATTTATAAAGTTGTTGAAGCACTTTACAAAATTGCGCTCGAAAACGGGGTTCAGTTTCATTTCAATATGCCGGTTAAATCAATAAACACCAAAAACGGCAAAGCTGTTTCTGTTTCTGCCGGAAGTGAAGAATATTTTGCCGATGCTGTAATTTCCGGCAGCGATTATTATCATACCGAAACAAAGCTGCTTAACAGCGCTGACCGTTCCTATTCCGATAAATATTGGGAAAGCAGAATTATGTCACCCTCTTCGCTGCTTTATTATATTGCATTGGATGGTAAAGTACAAAATATCCGGCACCATTCGCTTTTTTTTGATGAAAGTTTCGACGATCACGCATCGCAGATTTACGGGAATCCTCAATGGCCGGAACGCCCGCTTTTTTATCTTTCGGCTCCCACGCAAACCGACGGTACAATTGCGCCTGCCAGAAAGGAGATTCTTACATTTCTTATCCCTTTGGCTTCGGGATTAAAAGACTCTGCAGAATTGCACGAAAAATATTTCCGCATTATCTGCGAAAGGTTTTATAAACTTACCGGAAACGATATTTCCGGTAATATTCTGTTTAAAAGAAGTTTTTGTCTGGATGATTTTACTAACAATTACAATTCTTTTAAAGGCAATGCTTACGGACTTGCAAATACGCTTAGTCAGACTGCGATATTCAAACCAAAAATGAAATCGAAAAAAGTTAAAAATCTTTTTTATGCCGGGCAGCTTACTGTTCCGGGTCCCGGCGTACCGCCCGCTATAATAAGCGGACAAATTGCAGCATCGGAAACCGGCAGATACCTAAAAAATCATTTATAGATTGAATAATAAACAGCAAATCAGTAAGTTCACTTTTAATTAAAAATATTTCCGGTGAAAGAATGAAAAATGAAATGGTTTTGCAGAAAATTTCTCAGGCAGTTGAAATTCTAAATGAAAAATATATTGATATGTGGTTAACTTTTACACGCGAAAGCGGAAACATTAAAGACCCTATGATTGATATGATTGTTGGAACAAACTGCACCTGGCAAAGCGCATTTATAATTACTAAAAGCGGCGATACTGTTGCAATTGTCGGCTCGCTTGAAGTACCTAATATGGAAACTACTGCAACGTACAAAACTGTTATAGGATACTTGAAAAGCGTAAAGGATGATTTGCTTGAAACTCTGCGGAAATACGACCCTGAAAAAATTGCAATAAATTTTTCCCGCAACTCCACGCTTGCCGACGGAATGACACACGGAATGTATCTGGAACTGATTGAACATCTTGAAGGAACTCCTTATAATAACTGCCTGATTTCATCGGAAGATATTGTTTCTGCTCTGCGCGGAAGAAAATCCGCTGCTGAAATTGCGCTTATGAAGGAAGCAATTAAACACACTCTGGAAATTTTTGATGAGGTAACAGGATTTATAAAACCGGGAGTTTCTGAAGCGGAAATAGCTTCATTTATTCAAAGTATGGTAATTGCCCGCGGATTCGGTTTTGCCTGGGATATCGAGCATTGTCCCGCTGTTTTTACCGGTCCCGATACTGCAGGAGCGCATTCAGGTCCTACTGATAGAAAAGTTAAACCCGGACACGTTTTAAATATCGATTTCGGAATAAATTATAAAGGCTACTGCTCCGATTTGCAGCGTACCTGGTACATTTGCCGCGAAGGTGAAACTTCCGTCCCCGAAGAAGTTTTGCGCGGATTCAATACGATAAAAGAATCAATCCGGCTTGCAGCAAATGAACTTAAGCCGGGCAAACAGGGCTGCGAAATTGATGACATTGCCCGCAATTATATTCTTTCTAAAGGTTATGGCGAATATCCTCACGCTTTAGGACATCAAATCGGAAGATTTGCGCACGACGGCGGCGGTTTGCTAAGTCCGCGCTGGGAAAGATACGGAAACCTGCCTTATCTGCCGGTTGAAGAAAATCAGGTTTTTACAATTGAACCGCGCCTTACTATTGAAGGATACGGCATTGCCACAATTGAAGAAGAAGTTATTGTTAAAAAGGACGGCTGCGAATTTATTTCTTCGCCTCAGGAAGAAATATTTCTGATTAAGTGATTATTAATTTCCCCGGATAAAATCATCCAGCGAATTTAAATCAGGGATGTAGCGGATATTTTTATAATCGGATAACAGTCCGTTATGGCAGCACCCAATAGCTTGTCCGCCGATAATAATTTTAAGATCAGGGTATTTGCCGGAAATTTCTTCAAGCAGATGCGTCAGTCTGCACATATTAACGTAATAGTTTATTGAAATTCCAAGCACATCCGGACTGTTTTTTTCAATATAATTTACCAATTCTTTTGCGGGCACATTTGCGCCAAGAAAAATACTTTTCCAGCCGTTCATTTCAAAATAATCGGATATAATGCGCGGACCGATTTCGTGAAATTCCTTATCGAGGCACGAAATTATTATACTTTTTCCGTTTTTTGGCGTTTGCGTAATCTTAGGATACATAATATCGATAATGTTTACAATTATCTGCGAAGCGATATGTTCTTCAGTTACTGATAACTTATCTCTGCTCCACAACTGTCCGACGCGGTACATCGATTTCTGAATAAGCTCGAGATAGATTTCTTTAATGTCTGTCCCGCTTTCCATCAAGCCGTCAATTATTTTAATGCATTTAATCTTGTCGCCCGCTGTCAGATTGTCTAAAAAATTAAAATAGACTGCTTCGCTGATCATTATAGAACCTCATTAATACAAAATTCAAAACAGCGTAACTAAATAAAAAATTCAATAACCAAAAAAATTAAATCGGCATCAGTTAAAAATCATTTACAAAAGTAGTATCTTTGCAAAATAAAACCTCATTTTTAACGGAGTGCAGATGGATAAACCGGTTCTAAACAACCCCGAACAATTTCCGGAAGAAGAAATTATTTTTGCTCACATTGGCAAAGCAAAAGATATCTGGATTAAGTTATTTGAATTTCTTAAGAAAAATTACCCCGAAATAGTTAGCGAATGGCGGTATTATAACGACGGGAAAAGCTGGCTGTTAAAAACTCAGAAGAAAACTAAAACAATGTTCTGGCTTTCAATTCAGCAGAATTCGTTTGTAACGACTTTTTATTTTAATGATAAAGCCGAACAGATGATACTTGAATCCGGCATTTCCGATGAGCTTAAAAATCAGTTTGTTAACGGAAAAAGATATAATAAAATACGCGGACTGACAATTACTTATAACAGCTTAACTGATTTAGAATATTTTAAAGAATTGTTTAAAATCAAACTCAGTATAAAATAGTTTTGAAATCCGAAACAATTAATTGGATTAACCTTGAAAATATTCCTCATAATATCATTCGTTTCGGCATTAGGTTTATTTGGATGCAGCAATTCAGCCGGACTTCAAATTTTTGGTGAGAAAAAATCTCCTGCTGAAATCGGAAAACTTCTGCTGGCAGATTTTAATTCGCGCCAAGAATTTATGATGTACAATGTTGCTGAATTTTCTTCAATTCATTACGCCGAAGCCTGCGCAGCTTTTGGAGCATTAAAAGTTGCCGGTAAATTGGGAGATTCTTCATCAATCAAGAAAATATTTAAGCGTTACGAGCGGGTGGCAGAGGACGGACCGCTAAATACAAAAAATCACGTTGATGCAAATGTTTACGGCATTCTTCCGCTTGAACTTTTTATGCAGACAGGCGATTCAGCTTATTTCCGCGAAGGGATTGAACTTGCCGACATTCAATGGGAAAATCCTTTGCCGAACGGAATGACAAACCAAACGCGTTACTGGATTGATGATATTTATATGATTGCATCGCTTCAGGTACAGGCATACCGTGCAACCGGGAAAATGATTTATCTTGAAAGAGCGGCTTTGGAGATAGACAGCTACATAAAAAAATTACAGCAGCCAAACGGACTTTTCTTTCACGGGAATGAGAGCAAACTTTTTTGGGGAAGAGGAAACGGATGGGTTGCAGCCGGACTTGCCGAGCTTCTTTCGGAACTTCCTGAAACAAATCCTTATTATGCATCAATCTGCAACGGTTATGTAAAAATGATGAACTCGCTTAAAGCTTTCCAGTGCGAAGACGGAATGTGGCGGCAATTGATTGATAATCCTGAAGCTTGGAAAGAGACTTCCGCTTCGGCAATGTTTGGTTATGCAATTTGCACAGGGGTTAAAAAAGGGCTGCTTGATAAAAATCAGTTTAAACCTGTTTACGAAAAAGCCTGGAATTCCTTATGCAATTATGTTAACACAGAAGGAAAAATAAGAGAAGTTTGTATAGGCACCGGACAGGTTAACGATGTTAATTATTATCTTGAAAGACCGCGGGTTACGGGCGATTTCCACGGACAAGCGCCTATGCTTTGGTTTGCAAATTGTTTACTATAAAAATAAAATTTTGGAGAAATAAATGGCGGCAATACAATCTGTAACATTATCAAACGGTGTAAAAATGCCGGTTTTGGGATTAGGCACCTGGCAGATGTTCGATCATAACGAAGCGAAAAAAACTATATTAACAGCAATTGAAGCCGGATACAGGCATGTCGATACGGCGGCTTTTTATAAGAATGAAGAAGCTGTGGGCGAAGCAGTTCGCGAATGCGGGATTGACAGGAAGGAAATGTTTATCGTAACAAAATTATGGAATCCCGATCACGGATATGAAAAAGCGCTGAAGGCTTTCGATACATCAATGAGAAAATTAAAAGCGGATTATCTCGATTTATATTTGGTACACTGGCCAAACGAGCTGAATAAAGAAACCTGGAAAGCATTGGAAAAATTATATAAGGACGGAGCAGTCCGTGCGATTGGCGTATCAAATTTCCTGAAACACCATATCGTGGAGCTTTTGCCTGACTGCGAAATTAAGCCGATGGTTAACCAGTTCGAGTTTCATCCGTATCTCGTGCAGCCTGAATTATTAAACTATTGCCGCGAACAGAATATCCAGCCCGAAGCCTGGAGTCCGCTGATGCAGGGAAATTTAAC
>CAYTFZ010000083.1:0-8848 GCA_964437215.1 uncultured Melioribacteraceae bacterium
GATTTTAATGCTTCGCACAAAATGTTACTGCTAAAATAACTTGTTGTTTTAACAGGAATCCCGATGTTGTTTATCGGGACTGCTGAAATAAGGAAATATACCCAATCATAATTTCGTTGAGACGTTCTAGTTCTAATGAACGTCTCTTCTTTTTATTACTGCCACCCCAAACAAAACACATTTGTTTTTCATTTTCAATGTGATTTCCAAATTGTTTTTTGAGGCTTTCATTAGAACGTCTCTGTAAACAGTTTGGTTTTACGACTTAGCCGCCGGAAATATGTAACGAGTTATATATCCGTGGTTCTTTTTCTGAATTAATATTTTCCCAAAGTTTTAATGCCATCAGGAGAAGCAACAATAACCAAGCTTGTTAAACCTGTAAAAAGTCCGTGCTCAACAACACCCGCTTTTTCTTTTAATTTTGCCGAAAGTTCAACCGGATTTTCGATAATTCCGAAAGTTGCATCGAGTATCAGATTTTGTTCATCTGAAATAAAAGCGCTGCCGTCGGCTTTTTTCCGGACGCTTACTTTTGCCCCGAGTTTTACGAGATACTCTTTAACGGTTTTTTCTGCAAAAGGAATAACTTCTACCGGAACGTAAAATTTTTCGCCGAGTTTATGCGAAATTTTTGAATCATCGCATACGATAATTAATTTTTTGCTTGCCTGCGCAACCACTTTTTCACGTAAATGCGCGCCGCCGCCGCCTTTTATAAGGTTCAGGTCGTCATCAACTTCATCGGCTCCGTCAATTGTAATATCAATTACAGGCTGTTCGTCCAGTCCTGCAAGAGGAATTCCAAGTTTTTTGGCTTCATTTTCGGAAGCTACCGAAGTAGGAACACCGGTAATATTTTTTAATATCCCGTCCTTTAATAATTGTCCTATCTTGTAAATTGCAAAAATTGCGGTGCTGCCTGTTCCAAGTCCCACAACCATACCCGGTTTAACAAATTCAACAGCTTTTTCGGCTGCCTGCTGTTTCAATAATTTAATATCCATTTTTCCTGATTTTATAATTTAAAAATAACAGTGCAAATATAGTTAATTTCTGCTTCCGTTATTATTTCGAATAGTATCTGGCATTTAAGTTTTATCAGAAATATTATAAAAAGTTTTTCAATAATGCTATATTTACAGCATTGGATTTAAAAATTATGCATAAGACCATTCTATTTAAAATTCTTGATTTACGCAGAAAGTATATAAGCAACCATACTTTTTTGATAATTGCTGCTATAATTGTAGGCATTGTGTCATCTTTTGCAGCAATACTGCTTAAGACCTTTGTTCATTTTCTGCGCGGTGTTTCAGAATCGTTTCATCAATACAACATTTATAATATTTGGCTTTTTATTTTCCCGATTGCAGGAATCCTTTTTTCTACAATAATAATAAAGCTTCTATTTAAAGGAAAAATTGATAAAGGGCTTGGCGGAATTTTATATGCAATTTCACACAAATCTTCTAAGTTGGAAGGCAAAAAAACATATTCGCATATTCTTACAAGCGGCATTACTGTAGGTCTGGGCGGTTCCGCTGGTCTCGAAGCACCGATTGCAATAACAGGTTCTGCAATCGGTTCTAACATTTCCGATTTGTTTATGCTTGGGCAAAAAGAGCGGACTATTTTATTAGCCTGCGGGGCAGCATCGGGAATAGCTTCGGTTTTTAACAGTCCCATTGCCGGCGTTATTTTCGCAATGGAAGTTTTACTGACTGAATTTACTATTCCTTCCTTCATCCCGTTGCTTATTTCAACTGCTTCGGCAACAATTATTTCAAAACTTCTTTATGGCGGACAGCTTTTTTATCTTATTTCAAACGAATGGTATTTTAATGCAATACCATTTTACATTTTACTGGGAATTCTTTGCGGGCTGATATCTGTATATATGAAGCGTGTTACTCTTTTTTTGGAAGAATATTTTGAAGATAGAAAAGATAATAAAAAAATTCTGCTTGGTTTATTTCTTACCGGATTACTGATTTTTGTATTTCCTCCGCTATTCGGCGAAGGATATAACTCAATAGATGTTCTGCTTACCGGAAATTACTACGAAACTCTTGATAACAGTCTGTTTTCAAATTTAAGTTACGATCCTTGGTTTATTATAACATTTGCTGTTGCCATTGTATTTCTTAAAGTTGTTGCATCTGCTTTAACTGTGGGTTCGGGCGGAAACGGAGGTATTTTTGCTCCGTCTTTATTCACGGGAGCATTTACCGGTTTCGGGTTGGCTTATTTAGTAAATACAACAGGCATAAACAAATTAAATGTATCCAATTTTGTTGTTGTGGGAATGGCTGGAATATTAAGCGGAGTTGTTCACGCGCCTCTTACTGCTATATTTTTAATAGCAGAAATAACAGGCGGCTATGTGCTTTTTGTTCCGTTAATGATAGTTGTTGCGATGTCGTATTTTATCACACGTATTTTTGAACCGCATTCAATTTACACAAAAAAACTTGCCGAAAAAGGGCATTTGCTTACTGATGATAAAGACAGTAATGTTTTAATGTTTTTAAATGTTTCGGAAGTTATTGAAAAAGATTTTGTGGTTTTAAGAGCAGATAAATATTTGAACCAATTGATTGAAGCTTTTTCACGAAGTAATAGAACAGTTTTTCCCGTTGTTAATGAGAAAGAAGATTTTATAGGTGTAGTTTTTCTTTATAATGTGAAAGATCTGCTTTTTGAACCCGATCTTTACGATAAAATGCTTATTCAGGACTTAACCGAAAAAATAGTTACAATTGATATTGACGAAAATATGGAATCGGTAATGAATAAATTTGAAAAATCAAATTTATGGAATATTCCTGTAGTAAGCGGCAAAAGGTATCTGGGTTTTGTTTCCCGCTCCAACATTTTTACATATTACCGCAATAACTTAAAAAAATCTAATTTCCTTTTGTAATAAAAACCGGGTAGGTTTTTCCCCCTTCCGAATGTATTATATTGAAATGTTAATTATTCATAATAAAACAAGGAATAAAACTATGCAGAAAGTAAACCGCAAATGTCAGTTTCCCGGAAAAACTCTGTTGGTTATTATATTATTTGCTTCAGTTTTGTTTGCACAAAATAAAACTGAGAAATTAATAATAAACGATGCCGGTTATTTTGAAATGCCCGGCTTAAATGTTATGGTGTATAACAATACTTTCCCTGAAGGACATCAGGGAGGAGTTGAAATTATTCAGCACGGAAACCGGATTGCGACAAACGGCGAATTGCGCTTAAATGCAACTCCGGGTCAGTGGCAGCCAATTCCTAAACTTGAAGGTTACGAATCCCGGGGTGTAAGTCCTTTGGAAGGTGAGTTATCCAGCCGGAAAGTTGATAAAGTAAACAACACGATAAGCATGCCTCTCAGTTATCCCGATACATCAAGAATGCGTAAAGGTTTTAATCCTATTGTTTATCCTGATATAAATATTAAATATAATGTTACAGTAAAAGCTGAAGGAAAATCTTTTACAATTACAGTTGATCTTGAAAAACCGCTTCCGGCTGAATATGCTGGAAAAGTCGGTTATATTCTTGAATTATTTCCAGGGGATTTTTACGGGAAAACATATTTTATGGATGAAACAAACGGGGTTTTCCCACGGCAAGCCCACGGACCAACTCAATTAAATGCTGATAATATTGTTGAAGCAGCGCCAATGGCAATAGGGAAAAAACTTGTAGTAGCGCCCGAAAGCGATTTACTGCGGATGGTAATTGAAAGTTCTAATTCAGATTTACAGTTGATTGACGGAAGTCTGCAGCATAACAACGGCTGGTTTACAGTCCGTTCAGTTGTTCCGGTAGGAGCATCGAAAGGCGCTATTAAATGGAAAATATCTCCGAATGTTATTCCTAATTGGATTGATAACCCGATTGTGCATGTCAGTCAGGTAGGTTATCATCCTAATCAGCCAAAAACAGCTTTTATAGAACTTGATAAAAACGATAAATTGCTGAACAAAATTTCTTTGTTAAGATTAGAAACTGATGGAAATTATAAAACAATAAAGGAACAAGCCCCGGAAGCTTGGGGACAATACTTGCGTTATCAGTACGCAAAATTCAACTTTTCGGAAGTTAAAGAACCCGGAGTTTATGTAGTTAAATACGGTGATTTTACGACAAATGTTTTCCGTATAAATGAAGATGTTTACAAGAAAAATGTATGGCAGCCCACGCTCGAATATTTTATTCCTGTGCAGATGTGCCATATGCGCATTAATCAAAAATACCGTGTTTGGCATGGATTGTGTCATCACGATGACGCATTAATGATGCCTTTAAATATTCGCCATTTTGACGGTTACAACAATGAAGCTGAAACTTCAACTTTAACAAAATTTAAGCCTTTTGAACATGTTCCCGGTTTGAATGTTGGCGGCTGGCACGATGCCGGAGATTATGACTTGCGTATTGAAAGTCAGGCGCAGACAGTAATTGCACTTGGTTTAACTTACGAAGAATTTGGTTTGGAACACGATGTGACTTATGTTGACCAAAAAAATCAATTTGTAGAGTTGTTTCAGCCGGATGGAAAAGCTGATATTCTTCAACAAGTTGAGCATGGCGTTTTAACTATTTTATCCGGTTACCGCAGTATGGGACTTTTATACAGAGGCATTATTGAACCTACACTTCGACAATATGTTCACCTCGGAGACGCTGCAACCCATACTGATAATAAAGTATGCGAAGAAAAGGAACTTCTCGAAAAAGCTTCTAAAATTGAAGAGTTATGGCATGTAAAAGTAGCAAACCGTTATTCGAAAATTTTCGATCCTTTATTAGCTTTTAAAGAAATTGAACTTGAAGTTCCAACTTTGGATGACAGATTTGTGTTTATGGAAACCAACCCTGATTGGCAATTGATTGGAGTAAACGCTTTGGCAATTGCTTCGAGAGTGCTTAAAAACTATAATCCGGAACTATCAAAAGAATGTATTGCTGCTGCAGAAGATTTATACAACAGATTTAAAGATGAAAAGCGCAGAGGCGATTATTATTGGATGTCCAATCAGAAACTTGAAGCGCTGATTGAACTTGTGATTTCGACAAATAAACAGCAATACAAAGATGATTTATGTGCAATGAGCGCGCAGGTAAAACGCAGTTTTATGAATGCCGGCTGGAGTATGGGAAGAGTTTTAAATTATATCGATTGTAAAGAATTCAAAGATTCGGTAAATGCTGCAGCTTTATTAAATAAACCGGTTGTTGAACAGATGCTTGCAAAATCTCCATATGGTTCTCCAATGTCGAATGCAGAATACGTTGCTTTTTCAGCGTATTATCTAAATAAATTTTGGCCTGAATTATACCCGGTTGAAAATTTATACAATGTAATCAACTATATGTTGGGCTGCCGTCCCGGCAACACTAAAAACAGTCTTGTTTCAGGCGTTGGAGTAAATTCTCCAACTACTGCTTACGGAAATAACAGAGCTGATTGGAGCTATATTCCTGGCGGAACTTTCTGGAATGCTGTAAATCTTGTCAGTCCCGATTATGCAGAAGATAAAGAATGGCCATTTATTTGGCAGGAAAGAGAATATATAATTACAGCTCCTTGCTATTTTATGTTTTCTGTACTCGGCGCTGATAAAATTCTATCTGGAAAATAATTAGAATTTAATATTGATAGATTCCGGTATTTGTAAGACATACAGATACCGGAATTTTTTTATTAATCTTTAGGATTTGTTGCAAACACAGTTAATTCAGTTATAAAACCTCTGTCATTCATTTCAAGCGCCGAAATTATTGCGTGCGCAATATCTTCCGAAACCAATTTAGTGGGATTGAATTCGCGGTTTTCAAATCCTGCTGCAAGGCGAAAATCTGTTTGTACCTCGCTTGGATTAATCAAAATTACACGGATATTTTCTTTACGAAGTTCATCACGCCAGCATTCAGTCATTCCTTTTAGTGCAAATTTTGTGGCAACATAAGGCGAACCGGAAGCAAATCCTTTTAATCCAGCCGTGGATGAAATATTAATAATATTTCCGCTTTTCCCTTTCCGGAAAAAACGTAAAGATTCTTTTGCCATCAGCATACTTCCCAGAACGTTGGTTTTGTAAACATCAATAAATTTTGTTGAATCAATGTTTTCAAGTTTATCAAAATATCCGTATCCTGCATTATTAATAAGAATATCAAGCTTTCCGAACTGCTTTTCAAATTCTGCGAAAAAATCTTTAACTTCCTTTTCATCCGCAACATCGCACCGGAAAGGAAAAAGTCCATTATCACTGCAGTTTTTGAAATATTCTTTATTCCTGCCGGTTACAATTACAGCCGCTCCTTTTTCGCGCAGTTTTAACGCGGTTTCAAAACCAATTCCGTGCGTTCCGCCGGTTACAATTGCTATTTTATTTTTAATATTCATAGTAATCCCATTTTCTGAATAATATAATAAAACCTTACCTAATCGATAAAAGTTCGAATTAGAATTATACTTTTTTTCAACTTTAGTTTTAGAAAAAATAGTAGAACATTTAGTTACTTATTGTTCCTGAAGAAGTTGATTATCCCAAAAGGTAATTGAGTAAGATAAAGATTAGGAACAAGATTAAGAAGTAATAATCTTCTATTTTTATGTCTTGTCTTACTCTTACTCTTACTTCTTACTCTTACCTGCCTGTCGGCAGGCAGGCTTCTTACTCTTTCCCTTGTTTATGCCTGCCATAATAACTATTTTTACACTTTAATTTTATGAAAGGATTTACAGGAATTTATGAAGAAAAGCAATGTATATATAGAAACTTACGGCTGCCAGATGAACGTTGCCGACAGCGAGTTGGTTATGAGTATTCTAAAAAGCAAAGGTTTTAATCTTACTCAGGAAATAAATGATGCAGATATAATTTTAATGAATACCTGCAGCATAAGGGAAAATGCGGAACAAAGGATTTACGGAAGACTTGACAGTATTAAAAATATAAAGAAAGCAAGACCGGGTTCGATTATCGGTATTTTAGGCTGTATGGCAGAAAGACTGCGCGATGATTTAATTAACGAAAAAAAAATGGTAGATATTGTTGTCGGTCCCGATGAATACCGCAGACTTCCTGAGTTTATAGATGATGCATTTGCCGGGGGAAAAGGTATCGGAGTAAAATTATCGAGAATAGAAACTTATGATGACTTGATACCTTATCGCGAGGACGGACTTTCTGCGTGGATTTCTGTAATGAGAGGATGCGATAATTTCTGCACATATTGCGTTGTTCCGTATACCCGCGGGCGGGAAAGAAGCCGGTCGCTTAATTCAATTACCGCAGAAATTAAAGAATTATCGGAAAGAGAGTTTAAAGAAATTACATTGCTAGGGCAGAATGTAAATTCATATAGCGATAACGGGAACGATTTTCCCGACCTCTTGGCTGCCTGCGCTGCGGTTGACCGCTCAATTAGAATAAGATTTACAACTTCGCATCCGCGGGATTTTTCGGATAAACTGATTTATACCATTGCTGATAATCCCAATATCTGTAATTATATTCATCTCCCGGTTCAATCGGGTTCCAACCGGATACTTGAACTGATGAACAGGAATTACACTGTTGAGCATTATCTGAAAATGATAGAAAAGGCAAAAGAGATTATCCCAGGTGTAAGTTTTTCGACTGATATAATTTCCGGATTTCCTTCAGAAACTGAAGACGACCATAAAGCTACAATCGAGCTGATGAAAAAGGTCCGGTACGACGGGGCTTTTATGTTCAAGTATTCGCCGCGCGAAGGAACAAAAGCGTTTAAGATGCAGGATAATGTGGACGAAGAAGTGAAATCGCGGAGACTTACGGAAATTATTGATCTCCAGCAGAAAATTTCTTACGAATTGAATCAGGAGCTTATCGGAACCGAAGATGTTGTTCTGGTTGAAGGCTTCAGCCGCAAATCGGAAGAGTTTTTGATGGGAAGAACCGGTACGAACAAAGTAGTAATTTTCAGTAAACAAGATGATATTAAACCTGGCGATTACGTAAAAGTGAAGATTAACAAAGCAACATCCGGCACGCTTTTCGGGGATTTAACCGAAAAAGAAATTAAAGATTTGAATGTTTCGCTAACAGCTTGAGCAATTTATGAAAATTAAAATCATTTTTATTCAGATAATTTTTCTTTCTTCATTTATCTTTTGCCAGAGCGAAAAAGTAATTGAATTACTTGAAGAAATTGAATCGGGCAGCTTAAAATCATCAATCGAGTATTTGAAAGAAAACAGTTCAAAAGTTTCTTCCGATCCCGATATCTTTTACCTTGATGCAGTTTTAACAGAGGACGGAAAAATTGCATTAGATAAATACAGTGCATTTTTGGAAAAATTTCCCGACCATTATTTTGCCGATGCCGCAATGTTTAATATTTATTCTTACTATTATTCAACCGGACTTTATGTTAAAGCAAATGAATGGCTTGCAAAGCTTGAATCGGAATTTCCGCGCTCAAAGTACATTCCTTTAGCAAAAAAGATAGAATCTCCATCTTCAGGAGAGAATGATAATGCTGCTGCTGAACTTCCGGAAGTGAATAATAAAAATGCTGTTCCTGTTCCCGAAAATACTGATAACGGATTAACGGCGTATAAATTTACAGTGCAAGCCGGAGCTTTTATCAATAAATTTAATGCTGAAAAACTGAAAGCCGATTTGAAAAAAGAAAAATACGACGCGGTAATTACCGAAAAGAATGTAGGCGGAAGTGTTTTTAATATTGTTACTACCGGTAAATTCCGCACCGAGCAGGAAGCAGAAGAATTGGTAAAGGAACTGAACGAAAAATTGAAAATTTCCGCCAGAGTAACCGAAATAACTCAATAAAG
>CAYTFZ010000083.1:8948-11754 GCA_964437215.1 uncultured Melioribacteraceae bacterium
AACTGAACGAAAAATTGAAAATTTCCGCCAGAGTAACCGAAATAACTCAATAAAGTTTTTTATTTAATTATGATTTTTTGACTACAACATGTAAAAGATTGCACACGATTCCTGATACATCATTGGTTTTCGGCTTTAATAATTAATATGGAATCCTTCAAGCCTGGGGAAGTAACTGTTAGTTTAATATTCCCGGTTTCTTTTGTACTTTTTATTACAACAAGCGCCCTGCCATGCCATGCTTTGCGTGAAGAACTTACGTATGATTCAAGATCCTTAATATTGGCATTATCAACTCCGGCAATTACTCCGGGACCTTCAATATTAAATTGTAAACGGTTTTCAGCATTCGCTTGTAAATTTCCATCAATATCGGCTATTTCAATGGTTACAAATGATAAATCCTGACCATTAGCACAAATGACTGTACGATCCGCTTTTAAATTTATTGAGGCTGCATTGCCTGATGTTCTTAAAATAGTACTTTCCATTTCTTTATTATCCATTACACCTGCAGCACGCAACTCACCCGGTGTATATGGAATTGTAAATACAGCCTTAAACTGGTTTTCTTCGGATATTGCTTGTTCGCCAATAAGTTTTTTATTTAGATATAGCCTTACATTTGGATATTTTGAATATACTTCAACCTGAATATCCTTTCCTTCAAATCCTGGCCAGGTCCAGCTTTCCCAAGTTGGCCAAACAGACCAAACAGTTTCTTTTATTTCTTTGGGCGTTGGGTTCGGTTCACGAACAGCCATATAAAGTTTTTCGGTGTCATTCCATAATAAATTACGATAATGAGATATTGGTTTTCTCCAACCTGTCAAATCTAAATCTCCGCAATAAGCGCCGTGCCAGGGGAAAAGCGGACGTTCCCAATGTTCACCTGTTATTTCGCCCGAATAATACCACCTTCCAATACCCGATTCACCTAAATAATCGAGCGCAGTCCAGACAAAATCACCAATAATGTAATTATTATTATGTACCAGCTTCCAATTAGCAAAAGCATCTCTGGGGTAAGATTCCGTTTGAACGATAATTCGTGAAGGGACTCTTTCATGGTCGGATGCAGCACGATGCAGTTGATAGTTATATCCGCCTACATCGTGTGCTGCAAAAAGCGGGTCAAACATTTCCCACTCGCTATCCCATGTAGTCATAGCAGAGGTTACAGGTCGGGTAGGGTCTATATTGCGCACACCATTGGCAAGCATTTTCGCAGTTTCAACAGCTTCGGGCTTTTTCCGTTCAATAATTTCATTACCGATACTCCACATAATAATTGAGGGATGGTTCCGGTCGCGTAATACCATAGATTCTATATCGCGCTGCCACCATTCATCAAAAATCATAGCATAATCGAATTTGTTTTTTTGTTCTTTCCAGCCGTCAAAAGATTCATCTATCACCATCATTCCCAGCCTGTCGCAAGCATCTAAAAAAGCTTCCGAAGGAGGATTGTGAGAAGTGCGGATTGCATTAAATCCTGCTCCTTTCAAAAGCTCGACACGCCGTTCTTCGGCACGGTCAAAAGCAGCGGCACCTAAACAGCCGTTATCATGGTGAACGCAACCTCCATTAATTTTAACGGTTTTTCCATTTAGCTGAAATCCATTTTCTGGAGAAAATTTTAAGGAGCGTATTCCTACGTTGGTTTTAAAATCATCCAAAATGTTGTTATCCTTTAACACTTGCACTTGTGCCTGATAAAGATGCGGAGTTTCAGGAGTCCATAACAAAGGATTTGAAACTGTAATGGTTTGTTCAATTTCCTTTTCGCTATTTGCTAAAAGCTCCACCTTTGTCTGGCAGTTTCCTGCTATGTTTGCTTTTGCTCCCCAAATCTGAGTTTTAACTGTAATGTTTTGCGGCTGGTTTGTCTCGTTCTTCACCTTAGTTTTTATCTGAACTGATGCTTTTTCAGAAGACACTTCGGGAGTTGTAATTGCTGCACCCCAATTTGCAATATGGACAGAGTCTTTAACAATCAGCCAAACATGGCGATAGATGCCCGAGCCGCTATACCAGCGGCAGTTCTTTTGATTTGAATTATCTACCCTTACTGATATAACATTTTTTTTAGTGAAATCGAGATATGAAGAAATATCGTAACTGAAAGATGTATAGCCATAAGGATGCATTCCAAGAGAATTTCCGTTGATAAATACTTCGGCGTTCATATAAACACCTTCAAAATAAATGGAGATACATTTTCCTTTCCAAGCGGACGGAACATCAAAAGATTTACGGTACCAACCGGTACCTGCAGGAAAGTATCCGCCATCATTGCCCGTGGCATTTTCCTGATTTATCTCCCCTTCAATACTCCAATCGTGCGGCAAATCGAGGGTTCGCCAGGCTTTATCATCATAATCAACACCGCTGGCTTTGGGGTCGTCTCCCAAATAAAAACTCCAATCATAATCGAAAAGCTGTTTACCTTGAATATATTCTTGCGCCTGCAAGCTTAAATGATAATTTATTGTGAATGCAATGAATAGTAAAAACAGCTTTAAATTCGATTTCATAGTTCTGCTCATAAAGTGAAAAATTTATCCTGTAAATTACTTCATTTTTTATTCAATCAAAACTTTCTTTGTTTTTTTTGGAGTGGAGTATATAATTTTGGCTTTGCAATTACAAAACACATTCCCGAAGCCGACAGATGGGAAATATCAGTAAAAAGCCTGTTGGATAATGGTTCGTAATTCACATACAATCTTAAAATTGGTTAAGGGATGGCGGATATGAGAAGTTAGAAATTGCGGAGTGATGGCTATTCAACTAATTGTCCTAC
>CAYTFZ010000084.1:0-11730 GCA_964437215.1 uncultured Melioribacteraceae bacterium
CTTTACGACAGCAACAATATCTCAATTGAAGGCGACACAGACATAGCAATGACTGAAAACGTTGCAAAACGGTATGAAGCATACAATTGGAATGTTCTGAAAGTAAGTGATGTAAACGATATTGAACAGCTGCGTGGCAAAATAAATGAAGCACAAAAAGAAACTGTTAAACCGACATTAATAATTGTAAAAACTAAAATCGGTTATGGAAGTCCGAACAAGCAAGGCAAAGAATCTTCGCATGGTTCTCCTCTTGGTAAAGAAGAAGTTGCATTAACAAAGAAAAATCTTAACTGGCCTGAAGATAAATTTTTCTATGTACCTGATGAAGTGAAAGCAGTTTACGATTCAGTTAAAAAGCAGGGAGCCGAGTACGAAAAACAGTGGAATGAAATATTCGAAAAATATTCAAAAGAATATCCTGAAGAAGCAAAAGAAATAAAAAACATATTCAGTGGAAATTTCGGAGACGAATGGATTAGCAAACTGCCTGAATATAAAACAAGTGATCCTGCAGTGGCAACAAGAAGTGTTTCAGGAAAAGTACTGAATTCAATTGCTCCAGCAATACCGGCATTAATGGGAGGTTCAGCAGATCTTTCGCCATCGAATAATACACACTTAAAAGATTTCACCGATTTTTCACCGGAAAACAGAGCGGGAAGAAACTTCCATTTCGGAGTGCGTGAGCATGGAATGGGTTCTATTATGAACGGAATGTCTGCTTACGGCGGAATCATTCCTTACGGCGGAACTTTTATGGTCTTTTCCGATTATATGCGCCCTTCTATTAGATTAGCAGCTCTTTCCGAATTGCGCGCTATATATGTTTTCACTCACGATAGTATTGGTCTTGGCGAAGATGGTCCTACACATCAGCCGGTTGAACATGTTGCATCATTAAGAGCAATTCCAGGTGTTAAAGTTTTCCGTCCTGCAGATGCAACAGAAACAGTGCAGGCTTGGAAATATGCTATTAAATGCCACGGACCGGTTGTTTTAGCCCTTACCCGCCAGAATCTGCCGGTAATTGACAGAGCAAAATATGCTCCTGCAGAAATGGTTGAAAAAGGCGGATATATTCTTAAAGATACAAACGGTAAACCTGACGTTATTATTGTAGCTACAGGTTCAGAAGTAGATATGTCCTTAAAAGCTGCAGATATTTTAGATGCCAAAGGCAAAAAAACACGTGTAGTAAGTATGCCTTGTGTTGAAGTTTTCAACAGCCAGCCAGCTGAATATAAAGAAAAAGTTTTTCCTTCGGATGTTACAAAAAGAATTTCTGTTGAAGCAGGAATAAGCATGGGATGGGAAAAATTTGTAGGTCTTCAGGGACGCTGCATTGCTCTCGACAGATTTGGAGCTTCGGCGCCATACGAAATTCTTTATAAAGAGTTTGGTTTTACAACTGAAAATATTGTAAAAACAGCTGAAGAATTATTCTAAATAAAAATTAAGAAAGCGGAGAACTCTCCGCTTTTTTATTTTAAATTATTGCAATCATTTATGTTCACTTCCTGATTTATTTGAAATACGAAAGGGATTGATTTAATATTTTAAGAAATGTAACTTTGCGCATAACAGGAGGAAACAATGCCAATCTTACAGGATTTCAAGACTATACCGCAACTATACTCTTTCCTTACCGAAGAATATTCAAAAAAAAACAATAAACCTGTATTAAAATATAAGCTGCAAAACAAATATAAAGATATAGATTATTTCGAATTGAAAAAAGAAACCGAATCCTTTGCTCTCGGTTTAGCGGCTTTGGGAATTAAACGTGGCGATAAAGTATCTATTATTGGCGAGAACAGACCGGAGTGGGTTTTTGCTGATATGGCAATATTAGGACTCGGGGCAATTGATGTTCCTTTATATCCGATTTCCACCTCAGAAAACATTCAATTTATAATAAATAACAGTGAATCGAAAGGAATTATAGTTTCAAATAAATTCCACCTTAATAAAGTTTTAAAAATTAAAGATAACTGTAAAAATCTTCAGTTTATTGTGGTGATGAACGATTTAGATGAAGATATTGATAAAAATACAGCAACATTTAAGCAAGTGCAGCAAATAGGAAAAGATTTTGAACGAGAAAATCCAGGATACTTTAAGCAGAATATAAAAATCTGCAAAGAAAGCGACTTGTGCACAATTATTTATACATCAGGGACTACCGGTGTGCCGAAAGGCGTTATGCTTACACATCAAAATATAATGTCGAATGTTAAAGGCGCTCACATTGCACTTGATGTTTACGAAACCGATTTATTCCTTTCATTTCTGCCGTTATGCCACATATTCGAAAGAACTTGCGGCTATTATGTGGCTCTTGCTGCCGGATGTACAATTGCTTATGCCGAAAGCATTGAAAAAGTATCACAAAATTTAATTGAAATAAAACCTACAATTATGACGGCTGTACCGCGTTTGTTTGAACGAATGTACAGCAAAATAATTAAGAACATCGAAAGTCAATCGCAAGGAAAACAGAAAATATTCAATTGGGCAATTGAAACAGGGAGAGAATATAGAAAATTATCTGGCAGCAATGAAATTCCGATCGGACTTACAATAAAACATAAGTTAGCTGAAAAGCTTGTGTTTACAAAGCTAAAAGAAAGGACAGGTGGAAAATTACGATTCTTTATATCGGGCGGTGCAGCTTTGCCGCGAGAATTAGGCGAATTTTTTGAAGCTGCCGGAATAATTATTCTTGAGGGTTACGGACTTACCGAATCATCACCGGTTCTTGCTGTTAACAGATTAAACGATTATAAATTCGGCTCTGTAGGAAAACCGTTTCCTGGTGTGGAAATAAAAATTGCAAAGGATGGAGAAATTCTTGCATACGGTCATAACATTATGCAGGGATATTTTAAAAATAAGAAAGAAACGGATGAAGTTCTTAAAGCCGGATGGCTTCATACAGGCGATATTGGAGTATTTGATGCAGAAGGTTTTTTGATTATTACAGACAGAAAAAAACATCTTTTTAAAACAAGCGGCGGGAAATATATAGCTCCAACCCCTATTGAAAATTTGTTTTTAGGAAGTAAATATATCGAGCAGTTTGTGCTTATTGGGGACAGACGAATGTTTTTGAGCGCATTAATTGTACCCGATTACGAAGCATTAAAGGAATATGCCGATGCTCATCGTATACAATATTCTAATCAGGAAGAGTTGGTGAAAATGAAACAAATATACGAACTTCTGGAAAATGATCTTTCTCAATTCCAAAAACAGCTTGCTAATTACGAAAAGGTAAGGAAATTTACAATTCTTGAAAAACCGCTTTCAATTGAAAGCGGTGAAATAACACCCACTCTTAAAGTAAAAAGAAAAGTGATTGAAGAGAGGTATAAAGATCTTATTGAAGATATGTACAAGATCGATTGATTCATAAAACTAAATAACTTGAATTTAATTCAATATTAGTTCAAGGTTTAAAAACAATATTAGTAATTTTACCCCTCAAATTGTTATATTTTGCAATTAAATTATTTTAATTCGGGATTTTTTTTGTGAAAAAGGAAAAAGTACTGGTTACCTCTGCATTGCCTTACGCTAACGGCCCAATTCATCTTGGTCATTTAAGCGGAGCATATCTTCCTGCTGATATTTATGTCCGTTATAAAAGATTAAACGGAGACGATATTATTTATGTATGCGGTTCCGATGAACATGGCGTTCCCATAACAATTTCGGCGGATAAGGAAGGGGTTAAACCAAAGGAAATTATCGATAGATACCACGAACAAAATAAAGAAGCATTTTATAAATTCGGGATGAGTTTTGATATTTACTCCCGCACTTCTTTGAATATCCATCACGAAACTGCAAAAGAATTTTTCCTTTCGTATCATAAACAAGGCATTTTAAACGAACAGAAAAGCCAGCAGTTTTTTGATGAAAAAGCAAATATGTTTCTTCCGGACAGATATGTTGAAGGCACTTGTCCTAAATGCGGATACGAAGAAGCTCGCAGCGATGAATGTGAAAAATGCGGATCCCTTTACGATTCTTCGGAACTGATAAATCCCAAAAGTAAAATTAGCGGACAAACACCGGTTTTAAAAGAGACTTCGCATTGGTATTTCCCTTTAGGAAAATATCAGGAAAGATTGGAAGATTATATTAAAGAAATGAATCTAAAGTACGGCTGGAAAGAAAATGTTCTTCAATATTGCAAAGGCTGGTTTACAGACCGTTTAAAGGACCGGGCTGTTACGCGCGATTTAGACTGGGGCGTTAAAGTTCCTTTGGATAATGCTGACGGGAAAGTGCTTTATGTATGGTTTGAAGCTGTGTTAGGTTATATTTCCGCTACAAAAGAATTATCGATGCAGCAGAATAATCCTGAATTATGGAAGAAGTATTGGCTGGATGAAAACACAAAATATATTGCTTTTATAGGAAAAGACAATGTTGTATTTCATACGATAATATTTCCTGCAATGCTTATGGCTTGGAATGATGCCAGCAATGAAAAATTTGTGCTTCCCCAGAATGTTCCGGCTAACGAATTTTTAAATTTTGAAGGAAAGAAATTTTCAAAATCGCGAGGATGGGGAATTGATGTGATTGATTTCATATCCAAGTATCCAGCTGATCCTTTGAGATATACGCTTTCAGCTAATCTTCCGGAAGCGAAGGATACAGATTTTTACTGGAAAGAATTTCAGGCAAGGAATAACAGCGAATTGGCGGACATTTTCGGCAATTTTGTTAACCGAACTTTTACTTTTGCATTAAAGCACTTTGACGGAAAAGTGCCGGAGCGGAAAAATTTAAAAGAGATTGATAACGAAATGATTTCGCTGCTTAAAACATATCCCGAAAAGGTAGGCAATCTGCTGGAAAGATTCAAAATTAAGGAAGCAGTTTTCGAGATGATGAATCTAGCCAGAGCTGGAAATAAATATTTTAACGACAGCGAACCTTGGAAACTGATTAAGAGTGATAAAGATTCTGCCGGAACTGCAATTAATGTTTGCTTAAATACAATTTTTACACTTGCCGAAATTTTTCATCCGGTTATACCGTTTTCATCGGAAAAAATATTCAAAATGCTTAATTCGAAATCGGTAGATTGGACTGATGCAGGCTTGGAAAATATGAAACCCGGGCATTCGCTTAATCAGCCGGAAATATTATTTACCAAGATTGATGATAAGGAAATTGAGAATGAAATAAATAAACTGCCGGCTGAAATAAGTTCCGAACCGGTTGACGAAATAACTTATGACGAATTTAAAAAAATAGATTTAAAAGTAGCCAAAATAACTTCTGCAGAAAAAGTTGAAAAAAGTGATAAACTTTTGAAACTTCAGGTAAGCCTTGGAAATACAAAGAGGCAGATTGTTGCTGGAATTGCAAAAAGCTACGAACCTGAATCGCTGATTAATAAAAAAGTAATTATTGTTGCCAATTTAAAACCTGCAAAACTTTTTGGAGTTGAATCTCAAGGAATGATTTTGGCGGTTGAAGATGCAGACGGAAAATTAAATGTTTTGGAAACTGGTGTAAAAGTTAAAGAAGGGACAAAAGTCCAATAAAATATATTGTTCTATGAAAATAAAAGCTCCAAGGAATAAAACAGTAGTTATTTCATCAGAGGACGAATTAAAATATAAAAACGGTTTAATTAATCTGAAAAATGCTGTAAAAAAAGAAGATGTGATGAATAAAATCATCAATCAGGATTTATTTGAAGCGTTGAAATATTTGCCTTCGGGTTTTGTGGATTTGCTGATCTTGGATCCTCCTTATAACTTAAGCAAGAAATTTAACGTTGTTAAGTTTAATAAAATTACAATCAACGATTACGCTGAATGGATTGAAAAATTTATTGTGGAGTTGAAGCGTACATTAAAACCGGATGCTACTGTTTATTTTTGCAGCGATTGGAATTCCTCAACATCGGTTCACTTGGTTATGCAGAAATATTTTAGAGTGCAGAACAGGATTACCTGGGAACGGGAAAAAGGAAGAGGCTCCAAAACCAATTGGAAAAATAACAGCGAAGACATTTGGTTTTGCACTTGCAGCAACAATTATACTTTTAATATTGAAGACGTAAAAATGAAAAGGAAAGTTATTGCTCCTTACAGAACAAGTGACGGAGAGCCAAAGGATTGGCTGGAAGATGAAAACGGAAGTTTCCGGATTACTTATCCTTCAAATATTTGGAATGATATTTCGGTGCCTTTTTGGTCGATGAAAGAAAATACGGATCATCCTACACAAAAACCGGAAAAACTAATTGCAAAACTTATTCTGGCAAGCAGCAATAAAGGCGATGTTGTTTTAGACCCCTTTATGGGCAGCGGAACATCAGCTGTAACTGCAAAAAAACTCGGACGTAAATTTGTCGGGATAGAAATAGATAAAAAGTATTGTCTGCTTGCTTCAAAAAGAATTGAAATGGCAGATAATGATTTAAAAATTCAGGGTTATAAGGATGGAATATTTTGGGAGAGAAATTCTAATAACTCATAATAAATAAGTAAGTTTTAATTTAATTATAAAAGTTATATAATATACGGAGGTTTTCGATGCGTTTAAGTTTTTTTGCCTGTGTTCTGACAATCGTGTTGTTAATTACATCTTGTTCATCAAAATTATCTGAAAGCGTTGTTGCCGAGTACGGAAATGAAAAAATAACTTTAAAGGAATTTGAGAAGGCTTATATTAAAACTGTCGGCGATTCTGCAAAAGCAAAACAAGATTCTTTTGAAAGATATAAAGATTTTTTGGATTTATATGTTAAATACAAAATGAAACTTGCTGATGCCAAAACAAAAGGGTATGACAAAAAAGAAGAACTGCAGAATGAATTTATAGATTACAAAAAAAATATAGGCTCAACTTTAATAATAGAAAAGCAAATAAAAGAACCAGGAATTAAAGACTTATACGAAAAAAGAAAGATTGAATTCCGTGCAAGCCACATAATGATTAGAACAGATACACTTAGCGATGAAAAAGCAAAACTAAAAGCTGAACAAGTTCTTTTGGAACTGAAAAACGGCGGTGATTGGAATGAACTTGCTAAGAAATATTCTGATGACAATTATTCAAAAAATAATGGAGGCGATGTTTACTACCTTCGTGCGGGTATGGTTGACGAATCATTTGAAAATGCAGTATTTGCAACCAATCCCGGTTCAATTTATCCTGAGCCTGTAAAAACCGATTACGGATATCATATAATAAAAGTAACAGATAAATTGACTGGCAGATTTAAGATAAGCCTTCAGCATATACTTATAGATTACAGAAGTGAGGCAGGCGGTGAATTTAAAACTGAAGCGCGCAAAAAAGCAGAAGAAATATTGGCAAGAATAAAGTCCGGCGAAGATTTTGGTGCACTGGCAAAAGAGTTTTCGGCTGATCCCGGTTCCAGAGAAAGAGGTGGCGATCTCGGGTATTGCGAACGGAGAAGATTCATAATAGAATTTGAAGAACCGGCTTTTAAACTTAAAGTCGGCGAAGTTTCGGATATAGTTGAAACTAAATTCGGCTTTCATATAATCAAATGTACCGGCGAACAAGAATATCCTCCGTTTTCAGAACAAGAAACTGCATTAAGAAAAATGTATGAAAAGAGTTTATATCAAAAAGATTTAGAAAATCATATTCAAAAATTTAAATCGAAAATCAATTACCAGCAAAATGAAGAACTGATTTCATTTATCGATTCCAACAATGATTCGGTAAAGTTTAATAAATTTTTCGAATCCGATTTAAGCCAAAAAGTTAAAGGAAAGCCGATAATTACTTTCAGCGGAAAAGAAATTCCAATAGACACAATTATTAATTATGCAATTACTGAAAGAATTTTTTCGAACCAAATAGTAAAAAGAAAAGAAATTGAAAGTACAATAAACTTATTTAATAGAACAAGACTGATTGAAGAGGAAGCCCTGGCTCTGGATGAAAACAATGCCGAATTTGCTGATTTAATGGCCGATTATAAAAACGGAATATATATATTCAAACTCCTTAGTGATGAAATTTGGAGTAAAGTTGATATTGACAGCTTAAAAATGAAAGAACTTTACGATGCGAATAAAGAAAAATATCGTTTTCCGGAAAGAATAAATTATTCGATGATTATGGTGAAGAAAGATTCGGTTGCAAATGCTTTGTATAGTGATTTAAAAAGCGGAGCAGATTTTAATTCAATTGTTAAAAGCGGACTTTCGCATTCCGGGCTTGTTCCTGTTGATATGAACGAGTATTCAAAGCGGGCAAACAAATTAAGCGTGGGTGAAGTATCTGCTCCCGAAAAAATAAATGCAAATTGGATAATTATTAAATTAACCGAACGCGAAATGCCACGTACTAAAACTTTTGAAGAAGCTCGTGCCGAAGTATCAGGAGAAGTACAAGAATCTGAAACAAAAAGACTTGATGAAGAATATAACGGCTATCTTAATTCTGTATATCAGCCAAAGTATTATTTCGAGAACTTAAAGAATGCATATAAATAAAATTAAATATTTATTTATTCCGATTTTAGTTTTAACCGGATGCGGTGATGAAAGCGCAGATAATAAAATTGTTGCGCGGGTTAAGCATGCATATCTTACCGAAAAGGAAGTTGAATCTGCTTTGTCTTCCGAAAAAAATAACGGGACTTTCAGGGAAGAATATATAAGGAATTGGGTTGAAAAAGAAATTCTTTATAACGAAGCTCTAGAAAGAAAAGTTGAAAATAAAGAATTCCGTGAAAAACTTGATGAGAGCAGAAAACAGCTTGCTATTGCATTCTTTTTAGATAAATATTTTGGTGAAAATCATTTGCCGGTTAATGAGAAAGAATTTGTTGAGTATTTTAATAAAAACAGAGAAAACTATTCGGTTAACAGCGAGGCTGTTATTTATAACGAAATAAAATTTAAGGATGAAAGACAGGCAATTCTTTTTAGGAACAGACTTATCGAAACTGACTGGGAAATAGCATCAGAAGATTTTGATAAAGATTCAACTGTTATTCTGAATAATAAAAATCATTTTGAAATATTCAATGAATTTCCATCTGTAAAACTTGCAAAAGTATTAAATGTATTAAATAAAGGGGAAGTAAGCATAATTCTGGAAGAAGAACCGAATGTTTTTTTGGTTGCACAAGTAATTGCCAAACTTAAAAAAAATGAAATACCTGAGTTAAATTATGTTCGTGAAAAAGTTATGGAAGATTTTGAAATTCTTCAGAAGAAAAAGCTCTTCTCACAACTGATTAACACTCTCTATTCAAAATATAATGTAGAAATTAAACAGGAATTTTAATGAAAAAAATATTATTTGTTTTACTTTTATCTGCATCTATTTATTCGCAGGAAATATTGGATAAGGTTGTTGCAATAGTTGATAATGAAATAATTCTTCAATCCGACCTTACCGGTCAGATTGCATATGTTGCTGCTCAGCGCAGATTGGATCCAAACAATGCGGAACTAAAAGAACAAATTCTGAATGCAATGATTGAAGAAAAGTTGTTATATGCACAAGCGGAGCGCGATACAATTGAAGTGTCTAACGAACAAATTGATCAGCAGCTCGATTATCAATTAAACTTTTTTATTCAGCAATATGGTTCGCGTGAAAAGGTTGAAGAAGTTTATGGAATGAGCATTGAAAAAATAAAACGGGAATTGAGAGACGATGTACGAAAAAATCTTATGGCCCAAACTGTTCAGAATATGAAATTTGGAAATCTTCAAGTTACAAAACGCGAAATTGAAGAATTTTATGAAACTTACAAAGATTCTTTGGGGCAAATTCCTGAAAGATTTCATATATATCACATTTTTGTTAATCCTACTGCAAATGCCGAACTAAAGAACAAAGCCCGGGATTTTGCACAATCAATTATTGATTCCATAAAGAATGGGGCAGATTTTGCAGAGATGGCTAAAAAATATTCTGAAGACCCGGGAAGCAAGGCTCAAGGCGGCGACCTTGGATTTGTGAAGAGGGGTTCTTTTTATCCTGAGTTTGAAGCGGCAGCTTATTCGCTTCGAAACAACGAAATTTCAGCTGTTACGGAATCTCCTGTGGGATTTCATATTATTCAAACACTCGAAAAGCGGGGGCAGACAATTCATTCGAGACATATTCTTATAAAAATTAAACCTGATGAAGACTCGGATTTAAATGCTATAACAAAATTAAACGGTATACGCGACAGTGTTTTAAAAAACGATAAACCTTTCAGCTACTTTGCACAAAAGTACAGCGATGACAAACAGACAAACTTTTTAGGCGGCGAATTAGGTACATTCGAATTAAGCCAGCTTGATAAAAATCTTTTTGAAATTGTTTCAAAAATGAAAAAAGGGGAAGTAAGTTATCCAAAAAGATTACAGGTTGATAATTTGACATATGGGTTTCATATTGTTAAATTAGCTGACAGAATTCCAGCACATAAACCTACTCTCGAAAATGATTATGAGGAATTAAAAAAACTGACTGAATTTTCGGCTAAACAAAAGTTATACAAAGAGTGGATTAAAGAAATAAAAGAAAATATTTATTGGGAAATTAAAGAATAGGAATGATATTGACGCAAGACAAATTAAATGATGTTGAATCTGTAGAATTGCTGAAAAATTATACTGCCAAAATTAAAAATGAAATAGGTAAAGTAATAATTGGTCAAAGCGAAATTATTGACAACCTTTTAATTAGTCTTTTTGCCCAAGGGCATTGTTTGCTGGTCGGTGTTCCGGGTCTTGCAAAAACATTATTGATAAAAACCCTTGCAGAAGTACTTGACTTAAAGTTTAACCGCATTCAGTTTACACCGGATCTTATGCCCGGCGATATAACAGGAACTGAAATTATCGATGAAGATAAAATTACTGGGAAAAGATATTTCAGATATGTTGAAGGTCCGGTATTTGCAAATGTAATATTAGCTGATGAAATCAATAGAACTCCTCCAAAAACACAGGCAGCGCTTCTTGAAGCTATGCAGGAGCACAAAGTTACTGCCGGCGGAATTACAAGGATTTTGCCCGATCCATTTTTTGTGCTGGCAACCCAAAACCCGATAGAACAAGAAGGAACATATCCTTTACCCGAAGCCCAGCTCGATAGATTTATGTTTAATCTTTGGTTGAGCTATCCAAGTTTTCAAGAAGAAATCCAAATTGTAAAGTCAACTACCGGCAGTAATCAGCAATCGTTAAATAAAATATTGGATAGTAAAACTATAAAAGATTTCCAACAGCTTGTTAAAAAGGTTCCGGTAGCAGATAATGTTATTGAATATGCAGTAAAATTTGTAAACGCAACAAGAACAAATAAAAGTAATGACGATTATATTAATAAATGGGTAAGCTGGGGAGCCGGACCACGGGCATCGCAATATTTAATATTAGCCGCAAAAACAAAAGCTGTGATGCAAGGAAGATTTACTCCGTCAATTGATGATGTACAAAGCGTTTTAATTCCGGTTTTACGGCATAGAATTATTCCGAATTTCAATGCCGAAGCAGAGGGCGTAAACTCTGTGGATATTATAAATAATATTAAAAAACAAATATAACTGCTTATGAAATTTTTCTTATCAGCTGTTACCTTAGTGCTTATCCTTGCCTCTTGCAATGATAAAATTGAAAAAATTGATGTAAAAAATGAGTGTCCCATAATCAACGAATTTGGTTTTTTAGCGGATTCTCTTATTATGAATCAGGGACAAATAAA
>CAYTFZ010000085.1:0-11688 GCA_964437215.1 uncultured Melioribacteraceae bacterium
GAGCTGGTGATGGGACTCGAACCCGCAACCTGCTGATTACAAGTCAGCTGCTCTGCCAATTGAGCTACACCAGCATTTTAAGAGTCAAAATGTAATATTTTTCCTGAATCTAATCAACATTTTTCTGAAAAAGTTGAAATTATTATTTTTATTTGGATATAATAAAAAAAGTGTACTTTGGAAAAGATTTCAAAAAACCAGCTTAAATACTATTCTTCACTGCTTAATAAAAAGTATCGGAAAACCGAAAAAAAGTTTATTGTTGAAGGATTTAAACTTGTTTCGGAAGCTGTTAGTTCTTCGTACGTTTGCGAAGCAATTATAGCAACTGAAAAAAATATTACCAACGCAAAAAAACTTTTTGTTGATTATAATTTTACATATTTCATCGCTGCGGAAAAAGAATTTGAACGATTAAGCGATACTGTAAATCCGCAGGGAATTGCAGGCGTTTTTTCTGTTTCAAAGAAAAAAAGTTTTCCCCGTAACATAAAAATAGTTGCCGCTTTAGAAAATATTTCCGATCCGGGCAATCTTGGAACAATTTTACGCAATTGCGACTGGTTTGGTATTTCGGATATTATTTTGAGTCCGGATTGTGCCGAAATATTTAATCCTAAAACCCTTAGGGCAAGCATGGGGTCAGTTTTTCATTTGAACTTTATTTTACCTGATAATTTTTATAATGAAATTATCAGATTTAAACAAAATGGATATACGGTGTTAAATTCGGATATGAATGGTGAAAATATTTATCAATTTAAAATTCCGGAAAAAATTGTTGTTGTGTTTTCGAATGAAGCTAACGGACCCACTAAACAGATAGGCGAAATTGCGGATTATAATATTACAATCCCGAAATTTGGAAATGCCGAGTCGTTAAATGTTGCCTGTGCTTCAGCAATTATTCTATCGGAAATTTTTGCCGCTAATCAGATTGTCTTGCATAAATAATATAATCGATTGCCGCTGGTTTTAATCCGGCGCTGGATAACAGCATATTAATTTGCCCGCGATGATATGAACTGTGGTTTAGGAGGTGGGTTAAAACATCGGAAAATTTATCTTCGTGATAATTTCCTTTCAGGTCAAAATAACTAATGGTTTCTTCCAAACTTTTTTCGCTTGTCCTTTTAATATAATTTGTCCATTTAGTTGTTGATTGTTCGGAAAGAATTTTACATTCCGGAAGCGAGTATTCATCCCATGGCGAAATTGTGTGTTCTTTATTTTTACGAACGCGTTCGAACCATAAATCCTGCGCTCCGATAATATGACTCATTAGTTTTACACATTTATCGGGAATGTTATCACTTTTAGAAAGATGCGAAATAAGCGAAGTATTTGCCCAATTATTAAATTCAACCAGTTTTAGATAATGCTCTTTCATAATTTAATTATACATATCCCACAAAATATTGAACCTGATTCCTCTGCTTTGTTTTGGATAAAAAGGTATTATATAATAATTGTTGTTTGACAGATTTTCCCAAACTATCGAAATTTGCGCGCGATCCTGAATTCTTCCGGATATAAATAAATCCAGCTGATAGTTTGAAGGCGTTACGCTATTAACGTATTTATTGGAAAAAGAATTTAGATTATTATACTTTAAGACCGGAATTATGTTTTCGTGATCGTAAATGCCGTTATCTGTCTTGCTGAAAGCATAAAAATTAATTCCGGCTTTAAGATTTAAGTTATTACTGAATAAGATATTTTTATAATAAAGTCCTGCAAACAAAGTATATTCAGGAAAATCGATTTTCTGTTTTGCTTTATAAAAATATGATGTACCGTTAAAATCAAACTGCAATTTCCAAACATCCAAGCAAAAATTAAGATTTGTTCCGAAACGGGTATTGTTGCGGAAAGAATAGAATTCGTCGGAAAAAACCGCTGCAGAATCGTAAACAGTATAAACCGAAGTAAAAATGTGGTTTTCGGTTTTTAGAGTAAAAAAGGAAAGATTTCCGCTGAGGAAATTGTTTTTATACT
The DNA here is from genome assembly GCA_964437215.1 of uncultured Melioribacteraceae bacterium. Classification (GTDB taxonomy): domain Bacteria; phylum Bacteroidota; class Ignavibacteria; order Ignavibacteriales; family Melioribacteraceae; genus JAAYAN01. The sequence goes on from CAYTFZ010000085.1 coordinate 1,999, forward strand.
TTATTCCGATTTCGGATGATACGGTTTTTTTAATTCTGTTTCCGCGATATTTATCGGTAATGGTTTTTTCGAGCAGAGAAAAAGGCAATTCCGTAAACGATAATCCGGCATAAAATATAAATGTTGAATCGATATTTGCAGTAATATCGCTGCCAAAAGAGAAATAATTTCTATTGTCATCTTTATAATTTTTGAAAAATATTGATGGAGTTAATGCAGAATCCATTAAAAAATACTTTAAACCTGCCGCAAGCGAAATAGAATTATCGAATTTCTCATTACCGAACAATTCTCCGGAATATTTAACTTTTTCAAAGTTTAGTCTCGCATCAATATTCAATCTGCCGGCATTCAAAATTTGCCGTATTGTGCTTCCGTAAGCAGTATATTTTTTGTTTCGGAAAATTATTTCCTTTTCATCAATTTTGCCGCTGCTTATTTCGTTTTGCCTGAATTGATCGAGATTGAAGTAATGATAAAATGAAATTGAAGCTGGCGAATTCTTAACCATTTCGGCATCGATAGAAAAGTTGAAATTGTGCTGAAGATTTTTTGAATACCTGTTTTCGAAATAAACATTATCGTTGTTGTATTCAAACACCGATAATTCGTTTTCGATTGTGTTATTATCCGGATCGATGCCTCCGGAAAGTCCCGATTGCGAAAATAAATTGCTGTAGTTTCCGGTAATTGAAAAATTATCGGAAAAATAATAACCTGTTCCGGCCTCAATCTGCCAGGAAGAAAATGAGTTGTTTTTGCTTATTGCCGAATTACCGTTATACGAAATATGGTTTACATCAAAATAAAACGGCATTTTATTTAACAGAAAACTGTTGAAGAAAACATTTACTCTGCCTTCTTCTTCCGTTCCAAGAAAGATGCGGAGTTTTGAAACAGGTTTTACAGGGTAATAGCTATCTTTTACTAAATTAATTGCTGCCGGATTAACAGAGTTTCCATATAAAAATCCGCGCGGAAGAGGTATTATTTCAATCTTCTTTAAAGTTTCTAAAGCAATATAATTTAAATCGAAAGAGTTATTTAACCGGTTATTAAGCAGATTTCCGTTTGATAAGTAACTTACATTATTAAACCCCAAACCGTAAATCTTTGCTTCCGATATTAATCCCGGAAGTCCGGTGCTCTTCAAAAAGCCGAAAGGCACGATGTTAAAAAGATCACCGGTAAATCTGTAATCGGTAAAAAATAAATCAACATTATAAATATTAAATCCGTAATTATTTTCACTTTGTATATTTTTCTCAAATATAAACGGCTTAAAGGCAGTTCTTTTATTTTTCGTACTGTCCTGAATCAGGGAGGAAGAGTCTGAATGAATAATTGAATCTTGTATTCCTGAAACGGAATCCTGAACAAACGATATGTTAAAATTTAAATTGGCAGCGTTTGCAGCTGTTACCAAAAAAAGCAAAACCAACAGAAATATTCGCATAAAAATTAAGTTGAAAATGATAATAAAATTTGGATTTAAAGATAATGAAAATTAAATTTTCAGACAGTTATTTGTTTAATTGATTGCTTTTTATAGAAAAAAGGTAAATATTTTAAAAATAATGCCATTTTTATTAGGTTTTTTTAATATTTCATTTTGATTATGTAAAAAAATATATTTATTTTTAATCAGACTTTTAACTTTTAACCACAACAACTAAAATAAAGGTAAACATTATGGCAAAAAAACCAATGACCAAAGGCGAAATAGTTGATCATTTTGCTGAAAAATTTGGAGTAACCAAAAAATTAGCAGGTCAAATTATTGACGAGTATGCAGCACTTGTCTACAAAGAAGCAAAGAATGACTTTACATTACCAGGTATTGGTAAAATGGTAGTTGTTAAAAGAGAAGCAAGAGAGGGCAGAAATCCTTCAACAGGACAAAAAATTAAAATTCCGGCTAAGCAAGTTCTAAAATTCCGTGTAGCTAAAGCTTGTTCGGATGCAGTATTAAAGTAATATTATAAAAAGGCCCTTTTATTAAAGGGCTTTTTTGTTTTTACTTTTTGAAAATCCCGCAGACTTTTCCATTTTTTTAAGCAAATTATCATATAATTCCTTCGAAACAGAACTAAGAATTATTTTAAGTAGTTCGTCGTAATTTTCTAAATGCCTGTATATCCCAATTTTAATTTTACCAGCTGCTGCTGTAATGTATATAGGACGGCTGTAATTACCGTTGAAAATTCCACCCGAAATATCTTCAATTTCTGGAAACCTAATTTCAACTTCATTTTTTTTGCCTAAGAAATTTTTGCAGATAATCTTTTCGGAATTACTTTCTATTGTAAAAGGAAAATATTTTTTTATTTTTATATAAAACTTGATAATAATGTAAAGCAAAAGTATATGGATACTAAGCGGAAAAATAAAAAACCAGGAATTCAATAATCCGCCAAGAGCATATAAAATATAAATAATCATAATAAAGGAAAGGGGAATAAAACTGTATTTAAGTATCAATTTTGCTGGAAAAGAGTATTCGAATATTCTCATAATTTAATTATCTTAAGTTGTTTATATTTTTTGTGTCGGTTCTTCCGCCAAGATATCTGTATAGAAAATCTTCAATTGTCTGGAATAATTCAATTCTGTTTTCTTCAATAATAAAATGATGTCCTTCGTTCTCCTTAAATACAGTTGTTACCTTAACATCATTTTTTCTAAGGTCTTCAATATATTTATCAATTTCTTTATAATCAATTTGAGTATCGTTTATCCCATAAGAAATAAGTACAGGGCATTTAACCTTATATGCAAAAAAATACGGCGAAGTGTTATAAAGCTGCACAGAATCTTCAACCGGATGACCTATCATTTCGTACATCATTTCCCGTAAAGGTTCGTAGCTGGGAGGAATTTCTTTTAATATCGAAAACAGATTTGTAGGTCCGCTCATAGAAATTCCGCATTGATATTTTTGGGGATAAGATGTTATGCCCATCAGTGCAGCATATCCGCCAAAAGAGTAGCCCATTATTGCAACTTTGTTCGGGTTTGTCAATTCTTGTTTTATCATCCAGCTGAGACCGTCATCAATATCATCCTGCATTTTCTTTCCCCATTGCTTAAACCCGGCGGTGTAGAATTTTTTGCCATATCCTTCGGAACCCCGGTAATTTACCTGTAATACTGCATAACCTCTGTTTGCAAGAAACTGAACCAGGTGAAAATATTGCCATGTATCGCGCAGCCAGGGACCTCCGTGAGGCATAACTACAGTTGGCAGATTATTTTGTTCGGAGCCTTTGGGTAATGTAATATAGCCATTAATTAAAATACCATCGCGAGACGTAAAGCTAATTGGTTTCATCTCGGAAAGATAATATTTATTTAAAGCAGGATTATCGGTAGAAAGTTTGCTAAATTCATTGTTCAGTAGATTGTAATAATAATATTCTCCCGGATTGCGGTCGGATGTAATTTTAACAATAAACTTAGTTTCATCTTCATTTGCATCGGTAATAGTTACTTCTTCATCAGTAAAATTACTTTTAATTTTGTTTAAAAATATTTCAAAATCTTTATCTAAGAAATAAAATTCTTTTTTTTCGGAATAATATTCCGCAGCGAGCGGTTTTAAATGCTTTTCGGACCAGAAAATATTATTAACATCCACAAAAGGATTCTCGTACACTATTTCAGTTTCGTTTCTTTTGGCAAGGTCGTATTTTACTAATGCTTTTTTATCCCTATTAAGATTAGATAACGCATAAATATAATTATTATCACTCGAAAAAAATAAAGGCATAAACTGATCGTAATAATCAATTAGCATCAGCGGTTTAAACTTCGGACTGCCTGAATCGCGGTAGAGAATGCCGTTTTTCCTTCCGTCTGTTGCAATTGCAATACGTATTTCGCCGGAATTATCGGGAATCCACATTATTACATTTCCCGGATTACGCATGATTTCTTCATATTTCCCGGTATTAATATCAAGTTTATATACATCATTGAACGATTTCCCGCGAATATTCATTTCAACAAGGATTTTATCTTTCTCATTTTTTAGGATTTGAATAACATTTACAGAGCCGTTTATCTCATTTGTGAGGGCTTTTTCATCTTTCCCGTCTTTTTTTACCGAAAAAATCTGATATTTCTCATCTCCTTCGTAATCCATCATATAAACTAAAACATCATTGTTTACCCAAAAATAATGTAAAATATCCCGCGAAGTGCCGGTTATACGCTTTACTTCGTTTGTTTCAATATTTTTTACAAAAATATTTAATCTTTTTTCCCAGGATTCGAGATAAGATATATTCTTCCCATCCGGCGATAATTTAAAAGCCGACTTAACTGGATTTTCAAAAAAATCGTTGATAGGAATGATAGGAGGCTGTTTTTCGCTGCTGCAAAAGTTAAGCAGTAACGGTAAAAATAATATTATAAATAGCGAAGTAACTTTCATAATTAACAATTTTATGATTTTATTAGACGGATTAATACTTTTTTGTTTCAAAAAGATACTATAAATTATTGATTGTAAATATATACTTTTTTACATCAAACTTCTTTTTGCATCCGTTGTAATTCATATAGCGGATTTTTCCAAAAACCGGTCTTTCGCTCCAAGCACGGTCGTGTACGCCTCCAACAGACCAAGCAATTCCAGCATATCCGTTAGGATCTCTTCCGTCAAATTCGTATTTGTTGTTAAGATAAATAGCATATTCAATTGCTTCTTCCGGTGTTTCAGTCCACTCTAATATTTTTTTTGCCCAATACATTCTAAGATAACTATGCATTTTTCCGGTGATCATCATTTCTTTTTGAGCAGCATTCCAAAGTTCATCGTGAGTATCGGCATATTCAAATTTATCCAGGGAATAAATAAACTCCCTTTTATCTATGCGATGTTCATTTAATGTTTTTTGCGCCCATAATGGCAGTCCGCTAAAATTATCGTAATTATTGTTGTAAAAGCAAAAATTATCGGATAATTCTTTGCGGATAACCAATTCATCTAAAAAAGAATCAACCGATTCTGCATTTATTCCGCAAGCTTTTATTTTATTTAAAATTTCCTGCGAGCAGATATTCCCAAAATGCAGATAAGGAGATAAACCGGATAAAGCATCAAGGTTAGGATTATTTCTGTGGGTTTTATAGTTTTGCAAACGGGTTGAAATAAATTCATCCAATCTGTTTAATGCAGTTTTTCTACCTGGTTTTATAGGTAATTGGGTATAAGGAATCTTTAAAAAAGTTCTTATCTTTTCCCAGTCTGTTTTTTCAACTTCTTTTGAATTATTAAAAACCGGAATAGCAGGAAAGTCAGTCATAAATTCCGGTATTCTTTTTTGTATTTTCGGACGTAATGTATATGCTGCAAAATCTGCTTTATCCGATGCAATTTTACAAGGCACAATATTATGTCCGTCGGTTTCGTAAAAAGGAATTTTAATAGACGCTGCAATTTTAGTTTTCCACTCAACAATTTCCTTTAAAGGATTAAAATCAGTAACGAGAACAGAAATATTGTTTTTAAAAACATATTCGGGAATATTTTTTACCGGGTCGCCAATTAATAATTCAAATTTAATATTTCTCTTAATAAGTTCAATCTCAACCTCTTCAAGTCCGGAAAGCATAAAATCGAAATGACTTTTAGAAGCATAGGAAGAACTTTCAAGAAGATTGAATACTGCAAAAATTCGTTTATTGTATTTTTCTGCAAGAAAAGCTGTTGAATAAAATGCCCAATTATTCTCGATACGCTGTTCGCGCTGCATCCAATAGGCAATTTCTCCGCTTCCAATTTCTCCCGAATTTAAACAAGAAATTCTATCCGATAATTTACCATCAAAACTTATCATCTTCCCATTTCGTAAATAATATCGAACTCTTTTTTTTGTAAAGGCATTACTGATAAGCGGTTGCCTCTTTGAAGAAGTTTCATGTGTTGAAGTTCAGCTTTTGAGCGTAATTTTTCGAGCGGAATAAAAGTATTAAACTTAGAAGCGAATTTAACATCAACTAAAAACCAGATTGGTTTATCCGAATGACTCTTTGGGTCGAAATATCTGCTTTCCGGATCAAAAGCTGTTAAATCCGGATGCGATTCCTTTTCAACAGTACAAATTCCAGCAACACCAGGCGGATTGCAATTACTATGATAAAATAATACAAGATCACCTTTTTTCATTTCATCCCGCATAAAGTTCCGGGCTTGGTAATTTCTTACACCTTCCCAGCTTGTTATACCCAAAGGACTGTCTTTTAAATTGTCTATCGAAAAAACATCAGGTTCGGATTTAATTAACCAATATTTCATAGTAATTACTAAATAGTTTAATAATGATATTAACGTCCAATTTACAAAAAAAGTTTGAAAGATAAGCTTAAAAAAAAAGCTGCAAAAAGCAGCTTTTCATTTTAATTGCCTAAAACAATTCCTCCGTCTTTAAAGACAGCCAAACCTCTTTTAGCGGTTCCTATCCATTTATTGCCTTTTTCATCTATAATAATTGATAATATCCTGTCTGAAGGGAGACTGGATTCAGCACGCTTAAAAATAGCCCATTTATCTTTATTGATTTTAGCCATTCCTCCATTTGTGCCTATGTATTTAATATTGTCATCGTCAATTGCAATTGCTGTTATGTAGTCGTCAGGCAATTTCGAGTTTTGGGAATTGTAAACTTTCCAATTCTCATCATCAAAAACGTTCAATCCGCCGCCGAATGTACCAATCCATTTTTCTCCTATAGGACTGATTTTAATTTCAAAAATTTTATTATGCGATAATCCGGAATTGGATGTATTGTAAACAGTCCACTGCGAATTATCGTATTTTGCAACTCCGCCATCTATGGTTCCAACCCAAATATTTCCGCCTTGGTCAATTGTAATAGAACTTACACCGATTGAAGGAAATGGTGAATTGCCGGGATTGAAAATTGTCCATTCAGTTCCGTCAAATTTAGCAATACCGCCGTCGTAGGTTCCTATCCATTTATTTCCGTTAGCATCAACAGCTAATGCGGTCACATAATCGGCAGGAAGTTTAGAATTGGTTTTATCAAAAATAGTCCAGTTAAATCCGTTGTATTTAACCAAACCTTTATCTGTTCCAATCCAAATATCTCCATTTTTTTCATTAGCAAAACATCTCACATAATTCGACGGAATTTTTGAATTTTGTGTATTAAAAATCTGCCAAGTGTTATTTTCAAAAATAATAAGTCCGTTATTATCAGAAGCAACATATAATTTATTCTGAAGACCGACAGCTAATGAAAGAATATTGCTGGATGCAATGCCGGTATTCTCACTGTTAAATGTAGCCCAGTTTCTTTCATCCATTTTCGCAACGCCTTTAAAAGTAGAAATCCATTTATTTCCGCTTTCATCAACAAGGAATGATGTAATTGAATTAGAAGGAATATTTGAATTTTCTTGGTTGTAAATAACCATGTTTTCAGTATCAAACTTTACTAATCCGCCTCTGTCAGTTCCAACCCACATATTTCCGTCGCTATCAGATTTAATAAACCAGATTTTATTATCTGGTAATTGCGAATTCTGATTATTGAAAGCTTCCCAGCTTCTACCATCATATTTTACAATACCGGCTTTGAAGGTGCCAACCCAAATTAAACCTGAAGGATCAATATATACCGAAGTTATTCTGTCATCGCCGATACCGGAATTTTTAGAATTAAAAACCTTCCATTCTTTTCCGTCAAATTTAAGTAATCCGTTTCCAATAGTACCAATCCATTTATTACCATTAATATCAACTGCAATTGAACGAATCATATCGCTGGGAATATCAGAATTTTTTGTTGTGTAAGATGTAAAATTAGTACCATTGTATGAATATAGTCCGTCGCCTAAAGTTGCAATCCAGATTATTCCGTCGTAATCAGTCACAAGATCATAAACTCTTTGATAAGGTAAAGGAGAATTTGAAGCATCGAAGACCGTCCAGATATCGTTGCTGTATTTTACAAGGCACACGTCGGTACCAATCCATAAATTTAAATTAGGATCGACCATAACACATTGAATTATATCGGAAGGAAGTTTTGAGTTAGTTTTGTTGTAAGTAGTAGTTTCGCCCGTGTTAATATCGATTTTAACTAAACCTGCATCAGTGGCAACCCATAATAAATCACCTTGTAAAGCTAAGGAGTTGGAAATTCTACCGGAAGTTTTGTAAGATTTCCACTCAATACTTGTTTGTGCATACTGTTGAGAACAAGCAATAAAAAGAGAAATGACCATCATAACATATTTAATATTTTTCATCGCTAAACCTGCAATTAGTTTCGATTTTATATTTAGCAACAATTATACCATAAAAAATAACCTGATATAATTCATTAAATATGTCAGTTTAAACAGAAAATAAAAAAAATGAGAATGAATAATTACAAATTCCAAAAATGATACACTAAAATCAATGGTTGAAAAAAGCGGATAATTATAATCCGCCTTCTTTGTAAGCAGCAATACCAGATTTAGAAAAACTTGTCCACAACTTCCCTTCAGTATCAAAAATCATTGCCTGAACTTTTCCATGGGGCATTTTTGTGTTCTGATCATTTAATACCTGCCATTCCATATCAGGATTTAATACGGCAATACCGCCTCCGAAAGTCCCGATAAATAAATTATTATTTTCATCTGCAGTTAAACAGGATATGGCATTATTAGGGATACGGGAATTATTTTGATTGAATACTGTAAAAACATCCTTATCTAATTGAACAAGACCTCCGCCAAATGTTCCAATCCAAAGTTTATCATTTAGTGCTTTTACGGAATAAATTTTATTATGCGGCAAAGCTGAATTAGTTCTGTTAAATGTAACCCAATTATTATCAACTAGTTTTGCTACTCCCGCATCAAAGGTACCAACCCACAGAGTTCCGGAGTTATCAATTTCAATGCAGGAAATTGTATTAGATGGAATTGAAGAATTAGTTTGATTGTAGATAAGCCAATTTGTTCCGTCAAATCTTGCAAGTCCGCCAGAGAAAGTTCCAATCCACAAAAAATTATTCTTTTCATCGAATTTTAGGCAATTAATAATATCGTTAGGAATAGGAGACTTTTGGCTATTATAAATCGTAAAGTTGTCGTTCTCAATTCTAACAAGCCCTTTTTCGGTTCCCATCCAATAAATGCCTTTGTTATCGGTAATTACAGTTTTTATGTAATTATCGGGTAATGCGGAATTTACATTATGAAAAGTTTTCCAATCAGTTCCGTCAAACACCGAAAATCCTTTAGTCTGCGTTCCAAGAATTACTTTATTTTTATCAATTGCAATTGATTGAACATCGTTATCAGCCAATCCCGAATTAGTTTGATCATAAAAAATCCAGGAATTTGCTTCCATCTTAAATATGCCTTTGCTAAAAGTTGTAACATATTTAATATTTCTTTTATCAATGTTGATTGAAACAATATTATTATCAGGTAAATCCGTATTTAAACTATTAAATAAAGTAAATTCATATTCATCGAATTTAACAATACCTGCACGTGTGCCAAGCCATTTGTTGTTGTTACGGTCTATTTCAATTGTTTGTATTAAATTATTAGGTATTTTTGAATTCTGCTGATTATAGGGTGTCCAAGTTCTGCCGTCATATTTTATCAATCCGCCTTTATTAGTTCCTACCCATAACTTATTTTTATTATCAATAGCTA
>CAYTFZ010000086.1:0-11660 GCA_964437215.1 uncultured Melioribacteraceae bacterium
GTATATAAATTTTCAAATGCTGTCCGTTTGATTTTTCAGGCGGACAGTTTTTTTTCTTTTTTCTAAAACCTGTAATATTAATAATCAAGTAATAGGGTAAAGATAATCTTTAGAATGCATTCTCATCTTTTCTAATAAAAGATAATGAACTCAATTTTGCAATAGTTTTATCCGGGACGAAAATACCTGGTAAGGTTTGATTTTCTCACTCCATTGCCAACTTCTTTGAATATTCGTGATAATTCTTTCTAAATGTTTAAGTTGAGGGGCAATAAATTTTTGCTTTTCGTTCAAACCTTAAAGGTCAAAAACAAGCGACCTTTAAGGTTTAATTTTACTTACTTCATCAAAATCATTTTCATTGTTTTGTTATACGAACCTGCCTGCAGTTTGTACAAATACACGCCTGAAGAAAGATTCGAAGCATCAAACTTCACTTCGTAATTTCCGGCAGGTTTTTGTTCGTTCACAAGTGTTGCTACTTCCCGCCCTAAAATATCGTAAACTCTTAAATTAACAAAACTGTTCATTGGTAATTGATAACTGATCATTGTAGTCGGGTTGAACGGGTTCGGGTAGTTCTGCGAAAGTGAGAAATCATTCAAAGCTTCAGAATTCTCTGCTACGTCTACTGTTATTGTGCTATAATAAATATTAGCTTCGCAAACATTATCATAATAAATCCCATCTATTTTAAGAGTTGCAAACCCTTTTGTCCATTTATCAGTGTCCCACTTTTCATTTTTTTCATAAATGAGATTTCCATTTGTGTCGTATGTATAAGTCCATCTAAAATCCTTTGACCATTTGTCGAAGATCCAGTCTTCTTCTAAAAGTGAAGTTAAATTTCCATAATTATCGTATGTGAAACTTTGTCTGAAATCATCTTGCCATTTTCCAGAATACCACGATTCTTTTAAATATGAAGTTAAATGATTATTTGTGTCAAATGTGTAAGTCTCTCTTTTAGAATAAGTCCAAAAATTAACTTCTGCAATTTCAAATAGTGTTGAAGTCCTATTTCCGTTTGAATCATAGGAATAGGAATATCTATTAGCATTCACCCAGTTGTTGCTCTCCCATCTTTCAAAAATAATTGAAATGATTTTTCCAGTAATATCATATGTATAGGAATCTCTTGAATTATTTAACCATTGGTTATTAACCCACCTTTCATATAATACCAAAGTTTTATTTCCCATTAAATCATATGAGTATGAAAAACGGGAGTAATTAATCCATTGGTTACCGTCCCATTCTTCACATAATTCTACAGTGATATTTCCATTTAAATCGAAAGAGTAAGTGAATCTATCATCTTTTAACCAGTGATCTTCAACCCAGTATTCAGTTTGTTTCAAAGTCTTATTTCCGTTAAAATCATAATTATATGAATATCTATAAGTCACCCATTGGATACCATCATAATTTTCAAATAATTCCGATATCATATTCCCGTACTGATCGTATGTATATGAAAAACTTAAATTTTTACCCCAATAACTACTTTCAAAAAGTTTTTGAATGTTATTGCCATTTTCATCATATGTATAAATGCATTTATCAGTCTTATTGCTTATTGTTGCTGTTATTACACTATCAATAACCGTAATATCATTATTTACTTTCAAGTCGGGTTGATTCGTGTACCTCTCTCCATATAATCTGTCAAATCCACTTCTTGAAGAATTGAAGTTCATTCTATCAGTAAGATTTTCTTCACTGAAGTTACTATAAATAACTGGCTTTTCTGTCTGCGGGAAAATAATTGCTACGTAAAGTAAAAGAGTTAACAAATTAAAAAGTCTTACTATTTTCATATTTATTCCTTTATATTTTTTAATCCTTTCTAAGTTTTGTTTTAATATCCGTTGTTTATTCCCAACTAGATGCGCATGTAAGTTGAATTAGATGCGCATCTAGTTTTCAACCAATAAATATCAGCTTATTTTCTCATATTCTATAGTATTTAACTGTTCGTTATAATTTCCCGTTACAAATTAATTCTTAATAAAATATTCATTAATAATAAATACTATTCCCAAATTTATGAAAACGAGAATACTACCTCACCATGTTGAAGAAATGCTAAAAACGTTATCAAGTATCCAATAAAATATAACTGAAATGAGTATCATTCCAATAACAAGCAATTCTTTCTTCATAAAAATCTTATTATCTTCGTGTATGAATGAAGTTATACAAAAATACTGTTATATGTTCGAGTATACTAGAATACAATTACTTTAATAAATAATTGTTGATTTTATCAATTCTAAAAAGCTGTACCCCGCCTAGTAAGTTAATAAAAATCAAAAAACACATTTCACAAGTGTTTATTCCAATCACATCAAACTGATTGCTGAGTAAGCTAATATTACAAATATCAGAACACCGAAACCGCGGAGCGAGTATTTTTTAAGTCCGGCGGAACCGAATGCTGAAGAGATAAATGTTTTAACAACCGTGTTGGAAATAAAGGCAAGCAATATTGAATAAAACGCCACATCGCTGGAAATTACTTTTCCCGCAAGTTCTGTAATTGAAAGCGCGATAGCGTCAACATCGGCAAGTCCGGCAATGAAACTTGTGAAGTACGTTCCCCTGTTCCCAAAATAAACCTGCGCCGCTTTCGATACAAAAAGTATTGCCGCGAAAATCAATCCGAATTTAATTGCAAAAAGCAGTTTGAACGGATTTGTCAGTTTCACTTCCTGAATAGAATCCCCTGTGTCTTTCCTCCAAAGCCAGTAACTTATTAAAACTCCTACTACCGTAAAAATGGAAACCGGAATTATCAGTCTGTTGCCCAATTGCGCATTTAAAACAAATATTATAAGAAGAACTCTCGGAAACATTATCGTGGAAGCAAGTATAATTCCCGCGGCAAAGTTACGGGAAAGCGGCTCGGCTTCTTTGCTCCGCGAAGTGAATGATAATGTTAAAGCCGTGGAAGAAGCAAGTCCGCCAAGTACAGAAAGTATTTGTATGCCTTTTTTTGTCCCGATTAGTTTGAAAAGGACATACCCTATAAAGCTTATTCCTGCAATAAGCACAACCATATACCAAATTTTACGCGGATTAAAAACATCGAGCGGCGGAAATGTTTTATCCGGTAAAAGAGGAAGAACAATAACTGTAATAATTGCAAACTTTATTGCCGCATAAAAATCTTCCTGATCTATCTTTCCTGCAAACGCGCGGAATTCTGCTTTTAACGCAAGGAAAATAAGCATAATTACGGATATTGCCACAGGAAGAAGCAGGAAACCCCAATAGACAAGCGAGCCGAGAATAAATACAAGAATAAGCGTAATTTCAGTTGTTCCGCCGGGTTTACCGTCGCGCGCCGCAAAATAGTAAGAAATTGAGATAAGCATTCCGAAAACAAAAAACATTATAACGTACACGTAAATGTTCATCAGCCCCGAAATAAACGCCGCCAGAAATCCGTAAACAGCAATTAATGGAAAAGTTCTGATTCCTGCAAAAGAATGCGATCCGATTTTCTTTTTAGTTTCGCGTTCAAGACCAATTAAAAGTCCGATTAACAAAGCAACAAGTATTTTGTACCAGAATTCAGGTAAAGTTGGGTCAAGACCGTAAGGGTTCTGCATATTTCCATTCATAAAAAAGTCCCGTTAAATTACGGGACTTATATTACTTAATTAAAAGTTTAATTTCAAGATTTACATATCTTTTAATTTCGTGTACCAGTCGCTGGATTTATTCAGCAAATCGTTAATTCTGTTCACAAGTTTATGCGGGTCGGTTAAGTATCCTTCCATCAAAAGAGAAGATTCGTAAAGCTGCTCAGCAACGTTAGTTATGTATTCGTCTGTCGGGTTGCTTTTATATACTTTCAGAAGATTACGCATAAGATTATGGTCGCGGTTCACTTCAAGTATTTTTTGCGGAATTGAAGAATCTTTTGACATTGTCTGCATTATCTTCTGCATTGTTGCAGACATACTTCCATCGGGATTTACAAGACAGGCAGGACTATCCTGCAATCTTTTGGAAACCCTAACTTCTTTAACTCTATCGCCGAGAATTTCTTTAATCTTCGACATCAAGCTGTCAAAATGCAAAGAATCGTCCTTCGATAATTCTTCAGCTTTTTCTTCCTTTTTCTCAATATTTTCAAACTTATCGAGATTTGAAAGATCGGCTTGGTCAACTGATTTCATTTCGAATTCTTTGTATTTCATTAAAGAGTTGAGTGCAAATTCATCAAGCGGATCGAAAAGATAAAGCACTTCAATTCCTTTATTCTTAAATATTTCGAGGTGCGGATTAACTTCAACCGAAGCGCGGTTTGTGCCGGATATATAATAAATTTCCTTCTGATCTTTTTTCATTCTTTCGGCATATTCAGCAAGAGAAGTAAAATCCGTGGCTTCTTTACATTCCGAAGAATTGAAACGCAAAAGCTCTGCATATTTTTCCCTGTTCGCATAATCGGAATAACCAAGTTTGAATATCCGGTTGTGTTCTTTCCAGAACTTGCTGAATTTTTCTTTATCGTCTTTTGAGATTTTTTCGAGATGCGAAAGAACCTGTGCTGTAACACTCTGTGAAATTTTTGTAAATATTATGTTTTCCTGCAAAGTCTCGCGCGAAATATTCAAAGGCAAATCTTCACTGTCAACAACTCCTTTAATGAAACTGAGATATTCAGGCAGTAATTCTTTATTCTGATGCTGTATTAAAACACGGCGCACATAAAGGTCCAGTCCGTAATCTTCCCTGTTAAAACCGAACATATCCATATTACGCGAAGGAATAAAAAGCAATGTGTTAAACTGAATAGGCGCATCAACCGAGCGGTGAATGATATCGAGGGGCTCTTCATTATCGTAAGTTAAAAATTTATAAAACTCGTTGTATTGTTCTTTTGTAACCGATGTTTTTGGTTCGCGCCAGATTGCAGATACTTTGTTTATTTGTTCATTATCAACTTTTATAGGGAAATTTATAAAGTTGGAATGTTTCTTAATTGTTGATTCGATCCTGTATTTTTCAGAAAATTCTTTTTCTTCTTCTTTAAGGTGAATAATAATTTTTGTTCCGCGTTTTTTTGTTTCTTCAAGTTCTTCAATCTGATAACTTCCCAATCCATCCGATTTCCAGTGAACTGCAGGAGCATCTTCCTTATAAGATTTTGAGATTATTTCCACTTCGGAAGCTACCATAAATACAGAATAGAACCCGACACCGAATTTACCGATTATGTTATCTGCGCTTTGTTTGCTTTCGGCAAGCTGTTTAATAAAATCGGCAGAACCTGATTTTGCAATCGTTCCGATATTAGCAATAAGTTCGTCGCGTGTTAAACCAATTCCGGTATCTTCAATTGTAATTGTATTTTTTTTATTATCGAGACTGATGGCTATTTCCAGCGGAAGTTCGTTATCCACAATTTTAGTTCCGCGGTTCGATTCAAATCTCAATTTATCCAAAGCATCCGAAGCATTCGAAATAAGCTCGCGCAGGAATATTTCTTTGTGGGTATATAACGAATGAACCAGTATGTTAA
Source organism: uncultured Melioribacteraceae bacterium (assembly GCA_964437215.1). Taxonomy (GTDB): domain Bacteria; phylum Bacteroidota; class Ignavibacteria; order Ignavibacteriales; family Melioribacteraceae; genus JAAYAN01. The sequence continues at coordinate 5,540 of CAYTFZ010000086.1, forward strand.
GAAGCTGCTTTACTTCTGCTTTAAACTCATGCTGTTCGGTGTGCGTTTTTGCATCGCTCATAAATTCCTCCTTATATTCATCATTTAATTAAATATTTTTAATTCCTTGTTTCACCTAATAGGCTAAAATTAAGCGCGCTAAAAATAATAATATTTTCAGAAAAATAAACACCTGAGGTAAAATCAGTCTTTAATTTTTAAGAACTTATTATATTTCTTTTCTTGTTTAATTACAGAAACGGCGGCGGCAAATTGTTTGTCATACTTCAAAGATTCTTCAATTCTTCCTTTCCTTCCTTCTTTCCGTGCTGCAATTTCTTCGTTTATCTGCGCAAGAATATCACCTTTAAATTTAATAAGCTCATTCTGCTTTTCTTTTTCAATTTCACTAAGTATTTCTTTTGTTTTTAACGAAATCTCTTTGTTGGAAGCGATAAATTCTTCCGCTTCTTTTTCAAGCTGTTTAGCCAGACTTTCAATTTTGGAAGTGTATTCAAATTCCTGAGTTTTAAGATATGTTAAAAACTTCTCAAAAAGCTGATCCTGAGAAGTTGATAATTTAGTTTCAGGATTTGTTGTGTTGAAATAATTTGTAGCAAATTTAAAAAACATTCCCCGCGCAAGAAGATTTGTTACCTGATCCGATTCGGATGTATTAGAAACAAGAGTATCCGGGCTTATTCCTCCGGCGCCTTTAACAATTCTTTTATTCCCTGTAAAATAATCGATACTGTCTATAACTTCCTGTCTGTCTTCGTTCAAATTGTGATTGCTGTAATCTATTTTTTGAATACATCTTCCGCTGGGGGTGTAATATTTAGCCGTGGTCATCTTTAATGAGGTTTTTGCCGTTACCGGAATTATAGTCTGCACAAGTCCTTTTCCGAACGATTTTGTTCCCAGAATAACGCCTCTGTCGTGATCTTGAATAGCTCCGGCAACAATTTCGGATGCCGATGCAGAATTTTGATCTATTAAAACAACAAGTTTTATATCGCCGGCAAGTGGTTTTTCTTTGGAATTAAATTTCTTCAAATCAGTTGAATCCCTACCTATAACAGATACTATTAAGGAATTGCTTTCAACAAATTTTTCTGCTACATCCACTGCTGCATCAAGCAATCCGCCCGGGTTTCCGCGCAAATCGAGCACGATGGATTTTATATCGCCTTTTTCTTTAAGTTCGATAAGAGCTTTTTTTATTTCGTCGCCGGCAGTTCTCGAAAAGCTTGTAAGTTTAAGATAAACATTATCCGATTTTTCGGGATAAAAACCGTAATACGATAAATTTTTAATTTCAATTTCTTCGCGGAGAAGATTAAATACCATTTTTTCTTCATTGCCTTCACGCTGAATTACTAGGACCACTTCAGTACCGGCTTCTCCTTTTATAAGCGAACTTATTGTGCTGTAATTTTTCTCATTTACATCAACGCCGTTTATGTTTACAATTTCATCGCCAATCATTATTCCCTGTCTGTAAGCTGAATAACCTTCAATTAAATCCACAACAATTACTTTTTTATTTCTAATGCCTATTGTTGCGCCTACGCCGCCGTATTTTCCGTTTGTTATAATTTCAATATCTTCTTGTTTTTGTTCATCGTAATAATTTGTGTAAGGATCAAGCGCAGCTAACATTCCTTCAATTCCGGCTTTCATAAATATTTCAGGGTCTACAGCATCAACATAATTGAGCGATATTTCGCGGTATATTTTCCCGAAAATATCAATGCTTTTGTTCATTTTGAAGTAAATATCGCTATCACCCTGAGCAAAAGCCGAAATTATTATTAAAACAGGTACCAAAAAGAATTTAGCGTTTATTTTTTTCATAAATTTCATTTCCCTTTCAAATACTTAAAACTTTATTTCGTATTATTTCGTGAATATCGCTTATGGATTTTGTTCCGTCTATGGTTACAAACCTTTTTTCGGTATCTGCAAGATACAAATATCCTTCACGCACTTTCTTGTAAAAATCGCCTTTTGTGTTTTCAATCCGGTCAAGCTCAAGTCCGGCAATGTTTTTTTTCCTTTCCGAAATCACTTCGAGAGGAATATCGATAAAAAAAGTAATATCGGGAACAGCTTCCGAAATAACGAATTTCATCAAATCGTTTATAAATTGGACAGGAATTCCGCGTCCGAAACCCTGGTAAGCAAAAGAGGAATCGTGAAATCTGTCCGAAATTACATATTCATTGTTTTTTAATTTCGGCAGAATAATTTCCCGTACAAGCTGCGCGCGCGCTGAAGCAAACAAAAGTAATTCGCAGTCTTCAAACATTCCCGAATTTTTCTTATCTAATAGTATTTCGCGGATTTTTTCCGATATTAAAGTACCGCCCGGTTCACGTATTAAATTTACTTTTTTATTTTTCTTTTCAAGAAAATCCGATAAAAGCTTTACCTGCGTCGATTTCCCGCAAAAATCCAATCCTTCAAATGTTATGAACATATCATTTCTGTTTAATTATATAATCAAGTCTTCTTGGCTGATAATCAACTACCGTAATATAATCGGGAACCTTAATAACAGGTTTTAAAGTTCCTAAAGTATCGTAAATTGCCGCAGAGAAATTTATTTCCGCTGCAATATCTGTATCTTTCATCGAAGCAAGTTTTTTTATTCCGCCGCGCAAAGTAATTTCCAGCGTTCCCGGCAATAGCATAAGCTCCTTGCCGGCAGGCGAATTTGTAACATTTACCAAAACTTTTTCAAACTTTTTATCAACAATTTTCTGGACTTCGAAGTTTACCGAGCAGCCGTTAAATTCGTAAGAAATACCTTTCTCCATAATTATCGGCAGAAAAATCGAGTAATCTTTTTCAAGATTTTTAAGATCGAGGCGTTCAGTTTTAACCTCGTCTATTATTTGCACAAGCGTTTCGGGTCCGCTTATTCTTATTGAATCAGGAAAATAAAACACATCCGATGCAAGTCCGTAACCTTCTCTAAAATTCAGTTTTATATCAGTTTTAACCTTAACAGTTTTTTTTACAACTTTATCAACGTAATAATCAATTTTTTCGGGGTAAATTTCCAAAACCTGACCCGTGCTTGTTAGCCATATATTCTGATCAAGCTCGTTCCGGATATAAGCATGTTTCATTCCGGTTTCGTTTTTGGCAGAAATTTCGTAATCTCCCGTATTGCTCCAAATCTGCTTAACAAGTTTAATTCCGCGCCCTTTAATTGTAAAATCAATTTCATCGGTACTTTTATATCCAACGGCAAATCCTTCGGGAAGATGTATGAATTTAACTTTTGCTTTAACCACTGCGCGGTATTCATCGGCAAGCGAAACATAAACCCACAGAATAACCGAAAACAGCGATACAAAAATAATAGTTAATGATTTTCTTTTCATGGTATGAAATATAAAAAAACTGAATCTCTTTTATCCGGTTTTTATAAATTTATTTAAGAATTGTCCGGAAATAATCCAGCAGTTCTTTTCTGTTGGCTTTCGAAATATCTCTTCCGAAAATAGGGAAATTTTCTGTAACCCTTGCCAAGTGACGCAATTCGTGCACATTCATATTATCCATCTCTTCAATGGGAGGAATGTTCGAAATGCTTAACTTTTCCTCACTGCTTTCTTCCGGAAATAATGTATCTCTTTCGGTTTCCTTTACCGGTAATTCAACACTTTTCTTGTAAGATTCAGTAAAAGCTTCGTCTTTAACCGCTTCTGTTTCTTTATAAATTATTTCTCCGGAATTTTCAGCATCAGAGGGTACCGGATTTCCCTGTGCAATTTCTATTTCAATTTCTCTTTCAGGTTTTTCCTGCGGAATTGATTTTTCGTTTATGCTTTCAGGTTCTTCGTGTAAAATCAGTGTTTCGCTTTTGCTTTTAGTTTTTTCCTGTTTGTCTTGTTCTTTTTCTTCTTGGCAGGATATCGTTTTTCCCTTTTCAGGTGATGAATTTATTACTGCAGCAGGATTAATAATTATGCGCGTATTAACAAATAACGACATCCGTTTTACGGCTTCTTCTGCGGCTTCAAGAGCATACTGAACCGAAGCGGATTCACCTTCAATTTGTAAAAAAACAGTTCCGCCGGATAAGTATTCTTTCTTTAACAATTTTATATCGGCGGTTTTAAACATTGCATCCGCTGCGGCAATTGCTGCGGAATAACCTTTTATTTCAATTAATCCAAATGCCTTTTCCATAACTTTATAATTATCCCTTTTTTGGCAGTAAACTTTCGGTATCCTGGTGCGGACGCGGAATAACGAGAACCGAAACAAGCTCGCCGGTTTTTCTTGCTGCTTCGGCTCCAGCTTCTGTTGCTGCTTTTACCGAGCCTACATCCCCGCGGATTATTACGCTTACGTAACCGCCGCCAATAATTTCTTTTCCCGTTAATTTAATATCTGCTGTTTTTAACATTGTATCGGCGGCTTCTATTGCGCTTGCCAAACCTTTTGTTTCAATTATCCCGAGCGCTTCAATCGTCATCTTTTTGCTCCCCATTTTTATTTTATTTCTGCCCGAAAATAGTTTAATAGACCTTAAATGTCAATTTAAAAACAGGAATGTTGGTAATTTTTGTGAATGGAATAGTTAGCATCTGGCGGAAAGTATATTATATTGTGTACGGTATAAGAACATACTCCAAGTCCGGATTGAAATCTTTTGTATTTCGTGTTACCAATTTCAGCTTGTTTTTTATTGATATTGCTGCTTGAAATGCATCAGGCAGTTTCAATTTATTTTTTCTGCGTAATTCTGCAGCAAGGTCTGCAATATTATTGTCAATATTCAAAGAAACAAAACTATCCAAAAACATTTTTATAAGTTTTATTTCATTATCTTCTGCTCCGGCTAAAACTTCCGCTCTTGTAATAAAAGAAATTGCGCATCCTTTGCTTAAATTGTCTTCCAGCCATTTTGTAGCCTTTGCTGCTCCGTTAAGGTGATCAATAATAATGACCGAATCTACTAAGAATGTCAAATGCGTTTTCATTCCCATTCGGATCTCATTTTATCAATATATTCTAACGCATCTCTCTCTCTGCCCTTCCAAATTCCCGATGTTTCACTTAATATAGAATTTTTGTCGCTCTTTTCTACCCGGTTTTTATATTCTAAAATCGCTTGCCGGATTGTTTCGGCTGCGGTTTTTTTATTTATATGACTGTAATTATCAATCCAATTTTTTAATTCGGATGGTAACGATATTATTGTCCTTAACATTTTAACCTCACTTTTTACCAGCACAATATATCAACTATGTGATATACAATCAAGGTAAAAATACCTAGGATAAAACGAGTAGTGGGTTACGACGGGGATCATTACTTGCTGTCAATTATCTTAATATAAACTTTCTTGAAATCGTCTTCGTTAAAGTCTTTCTGACAGTTTGAATATCTTCTCCCAATATAAGTACCACCAGGTGAAACATAATCGTGTAAATAATCTTCTCCATAATTAGTCGTAAAATAAACGTTAGCATTTTCTTCTTTAATTTTACAAAAAAAAAGGAAACAACTTTTAACTAGTTTAAACAGATGACCATTATTTATCGACCAAAAACCACCTATCCCATTTAAACAAAACACAAAAGCATTTGGATTATCAATAATATATTTATGGATACTCAGAACCACATAATCTTCGGATTTCGATTCTAGGACTCTTTGTCCATTCTTCGTAAATATAAAATCAAAGTCAGATGTATCATAGCTAAAGTCAATTAAGTATTCAATATTATCACCACATTTATAGTATTTTGCTTCCTTACTAAATTTGAATATTGGAATTGGTTTTGTAGTTGCATCTTCTATCATTGATTCAGTAATAAATAAATTATTCGGATAACTTTTAAGTACATTTTTAAATTCTGTTAATTTTATACTTGCAATCTCGTTATACCTATTTATGTTTATTGGGAAAAGTAATGTATCCTCTTGCGAGTAAATTACACTAAATGTTATAAAAAAGAATAATAAATACTTCATAAAAATTCCTTCATTTTCCTGTCTTTTCAGAATTTACACCCTGTATATTTTTTACTTTCTTATCCGTTATGGTATATTTCCCAGTTTAAGTATGTACTCACAAACAATTTCAGGCGGCAATTAAAAAACCGGTTTCTTTTAT
>CAYTFZ010000087.1:0-11299 GCA_964437215.1 uncultured Melioribacteraceae bacterium
TTAGCTGTAATTGCTTCTACTTAAATAGTTCTGAGTGTGAGCCTGTTCTTTCTAATATCAGATTATTCTTTGTGGCACTATAAATCAAAATCCAGTCTGGCTCAATGTGACAATCCCTATGATTCTTCCATTTGCCGGATAAAGAGTGATCCTTATATTGCTGGTCAAGTTTTTCTTTCTTTAGAAGCAGCCTGATAACTGTTTCAATTTTCTTAGTGTCCTTCCCCTGGCTTAAAATTCTTTTAAAATCTTTTTTAAATTGAGTAGTATATACCAGATTCAATTACTTAGATCCTTGAAAAGTTGGTCAACATCCGATGCATTGTGAAGCTCCTCGCCATTATCGGCTTTTGATAAAGTTTCTGCTGTAAGTTCGTTAGGAATTTTAATATCAAAAGGGATACCTTTTGTCAAAGAAACTTGAGTTAGGAAAATTGTTATCGCCTCAGACATTGAGATGTTGAGTTTGTTTAGAATTATCTGAGCGCTATTTTTTATTCCAGGATCAATTCGAGTTTGTATTATTGCCGATTTATTCATTATAACCTTCCGTGTATTGTATTTACAAATGCATTACAATTATATGTTTTATTTTGTTTTTTGTCAATGTTAAAAATTACAGCAAACCTCTTTAATCAGTAAACTCCCGAGAGTTTCTATCATTAATCAAAAATAACACTAATCAAGCTCTTAATTAATAATTTGAATTTTGCTGATGCTGTACGTATATTAGTTCACAAAAAATACGTAAAATGAGGTTGGCAATGAACACTAAATTAACGTTAAAATTAAATAAACGGTCAATTGAGCGAGCCAAAAAATACGCGAAGAAAAACAAACAAAGTCTTTCGGGCATTGTAGAAAATTATTTTAATCTAATAGCAAACAGCGAATCATTAGATGAAATTGAGATTTCCCCGAATGTTCTGGAATTATCCGGAATTATAAATTTGCCGGAAACAGCAGATTTAAAAGAAACTTACGGGAAACATCTTGAGGAGAAATACTCATGATAAAAAAAGTTTTTGTCGATTCGGATATAATACTTGATTTACTTGCAAAGCGCGAACCTAATTATATTTTTGCCGCAAAATTATTTACTTTGATAGACCGGCAAAAAATTAATGGTTTTACATCGCCGATAGTATTTGCCAATTTGCATTACCTTCTTAAAAAAAACACTTCCAATTTAATGGCGCTTAAAAATTTGCGAAAATTGAAATCTTTAATAAATATTCTGCCGGTGGATGAAAGGGTTATTGAGCAGGCATTAAATTCGGATTTTACGGATTTTGAAGATGCAATTCAATATTTCACCGCAGCAAATAACGGAATTAACATATTATTAACCAGAAATAAAACTGATTTTAAGAAAAGCAAAATCCCGATTGCTACCGCAGAAGAATTTCTAAAAAGTTTTCCGTTACAACAAGAATTATGAGATTAACGAGGTAATTGATGATATAGAAATTTTATAAATTTCTCCTTCAAAAATAACTTAAAGCCGACAAAGCTTAAAGGCTGCACAATCTTAAAGACCTCTGTAATAAACAATATATTTGGTTCAATCCGACCGAAACGGACAACAAACAAGAAATTTAAATGTATCTTTTTATCGGATTGAACGACATACGCTCCTGAAATAAATAATTTTAGACCGATTAAAATTAAAAACTATAAAGGAGTAAAAATGTATCAAAAACTGATTCTTATCTTTTTAATTATTTTTTCGGCAGTGCTGTTTGCAAATCCGGGCAGCGAGATTAAGGGAAAAGTAATTGACGGAGAAATTAAACAGCCTCTTACGGGCGTAAACATTTACATTAAAGATACACAAACTGGAACAACAACTGATGAAGATGGCAATTTCAATATTGCTGATATACCTTCGGGCACATACCAAATAGTCTTTAGTTATATAGGTTATCAAAAAGTAACAAAAACGGATATAATTGTCCGCCCCGGCAGACCAACGCAGATAAATGCAGAAATGTTTCCTTCTGCTTTGGAAATTGACAATGTTGTAGTTAAAGCGGGATATTTTTCGGAGACGGAAAACAAACCGCTGAGCACCGTAAGTTTTTCGGCAGAAGAAGTGCGCCGGGCGCCGGGTTCTGCAGGAGATGTAAGCCGCATACTTTCAACGCTTCCTTCTCTGTCTAAAGGAAACGACCAGCAGAACAGTCTTATTGTTCGCGGCGGAAGTCCCGTGGAAAACCTTTATCTTGTTGACGGAATAGAAGTTCCCAACATTAATCATTATCCTTCGCAAGGTTCTTCGGAAGGTCCGATTGGAATTATAAATATAGATTTTATTGAAGATGTATCTTTCAGCTCGGGCGGATTTTCTGTGGAAAACGGCGACAGGCTTTCTTCTGTAATGGGTATTAAATTCCGCGAAGGCGATATGCGTAATTTTTATCCCCAGTTGAATGTAAGTATGGCAGGGGCAGGATTGTCGCTGGAAGGACCGATTGCCGAAGACAAAGTATCGTATCTGCTTTCTGCAAATAAAAGCTATTTAGATTTGATTGCAAATGCAATTCAGCTTGAAGGAGCAGTCCCGAATTACGGAGATATTCAGGGCAAAATCACTTGGAAACTTGGCGATAATGATAAAATTTCGTTTCTGAATATCTTTGCAAAAGACTATATAAAATTTGCATACGATAAATCGCTTGAAGATGAAGAAAATATTTTCGGAAGAACAAAAATATGGTCGAACGTTGCAGGATTAAGTTATCAGCACATCTGGAATAAAAAAGGATATTCGGTATTTTCGGTTTCGCACAGCGTACAGAATTTTGACGAGGATTTCAATTTAACACGTACTAAAGGAAAGCTGATGCTGAACAAATCGGACGAACAGAATATTTCAATAAATAATATGAACTTTTTTAAAATAAGCGATGCCGTAAAACTGAACTTAGGCGGCGGACTAAAAATCGGGTTAAATAAGTTTGATATTGAATACGGTTCGGAATTGAATTTTTACGGGGAAAATGAAGACGAAGCTTTTGTAAACAAAAAGCTGAATACAATAAAAGCCGGAATTTTTGCTGAACTTGATTGGATGCCTGTAAATAAACTTGTATTTAAAACCGGTTTGCGCGCCGATTATTTTGATTACAACGGCAAAGTATTGTATTCGCCCAGAATATCGGCAATATATACAATAAGTCCCGAAAATACAATTTCGGCATCAGCCGGACTTTACTATCAAAATATGCCGAACAATGTGCTTGTTCAATCGGATTTATTCAAAAATATTAAAACTCCCGAAGCATATCATTTTGTGCTCGGCTATTCAACAATGATTTCAACTGATACAAAACTTACAGTTGAATTGTATGATAAGGAATACAGAAAATTCCCAATCGATCCCGAAAAGCCGCAATTCTTCCTTTTTGATGAAGCCGTATCGGATAACGTATTCAGATATCATAAAAGTTTAGTGGATGCCGGAAAAGCTTATTCAAGAGGAGTAGAAATTGTAGTTCAAAAGAAACTTGCAAAAGATATTTACGGACTTGCAAGCGGTTCTTATTCTATTTCAAAATACAAAGCATTAGATAACAAATGGCGGAACAGGATTTACGATAATCCTTTGCGGTTTGCAGTAGAAGGCGGTTATATCCTTGATGAAAACTGGGAATTTTCGGCAAGATGGATTTACGCCCAGGGGCGCCCTTATACTCCTTTTGATGTTGCAGCCTCAACAAATCTGCACTCGGGAGTAATAGATATAAACAGAATAAATGACGATAGAGTGCCGGATTATCATTCGTTAAATCTGAGGGCTGACAGAAGATTTCATTTCGGAAATTCTTCGCTTGTTGTTTTTCTTGATATTTGGAATGTTTACAGCCGTGCAAATGTAGCTGCATACAGCTGGAATGAAATTTCAAATAAACAGACAGAAATAAAAGGCTGGACGCTTATGCCGATTTTAGGAATGGAGTGGGAATTTTAACAGTTGACCCTTATGCTGCCGGCGGAGCGGAAACGCTTCCCGGCTTTATTTTGCTTTTACAACAGCTCGATATTCCGAGGGAGTAAGATTAGTATATTTCTTAAAAAGGTTATTAAAAGTTGTTTTAGAGCTGAATCCGGCATCGTAAGCTAAAGCAATAATGTTGAATTTAGCTTCTTTATCTTCTTCAATAAGTCTTTTAACTTCTTCAATCCGGTAGCCATTAATCAAATCGTAAAAATTTTTATTAAGCTTTGTATTTATAATTTCGGATAGAAGATGTGTGGTGATGTCTAGTTTATCCGAAAGATCACGCAGACTTAAATTATTGGTTGTGTATAATTTTTCTTTTTCAAGCAATTCAAAAAGTTTGGAAATATATTGTTGTGCGGATTCTTCACTAAGCGTGGACTTTTTATAGCTTTCATTAATTTTTTCCGGCTCATCCCCCTTTATTTGCCATTGCGGCTGTTTGTAACTGTTATAACTTAACACAAATACAAAAATCGAAAGAGCGCCATAAATTATAACTTCGCCATTAAATTCGTGACCAACCATTAAGTTTAATGAATAAGCAACTATTACGGAAAGCCAAACGCAAGCCGCACCATAAACAATAATATGCATCCATTTAAGTTCGTTCTCCCCAATATACGAGTATGCTATTTTTAATTTCCGGTTTATTTCCCGCATATTTTTAAATGTAAGAATTAAGTAAATAATACCGGAAACAGGAATTAAATTTCCAATAATAATGTGGGTAAACGGCGGTTCAGCCATTCCTTCGGGAATACCGATTAGTAATTGCTGTTTTATAAAAAATAGTGCAATAAAATGAAACAGTATTACTGATACAAAAGGAATAAAATGAAGAAGATCTTTAAATGTAATTGATTTGTCGTTTTGCTTTATAGCACGTGTATAAAGATATACTTCGGGTCCGTAAAAATAAGGGAAAGCAATATTGAAACCCACAAAATAAGGGAATTGGAAATATAGCTTTTCGATGTAAAAAATCAGAAATAGTAAATCGAGGGCAAAAATAAAATTACCAGTAACAAGATATTTATTTGCAATTCTGTTTTCGTTTTTCTTGCTAAGAAAAATTGCAATCAGAACAGATTGACCTGCAGCCAGTACAAAAATGTATTTTAGGATTTCTTTCATAAACATTAAAATTGATTGCACAAAGATACAAAATTGATTGTCATTAATATATTTGCAAAAAATTATTGTTGGATAAAAATAATTATCCGAAATGGAATTTACTTTTGAATACTATTTAATTGGCGCAATATATTTTTATTGATTTTACTTCTTAAAAGAATAAATTTATGTTTTTAAATAAATTATGGAATTTAAATGACAAAAATTGATATAATAATTTGCGGATGCTATAATAACTACGGCGGATATTCCAGAAGAAATGATTAAAAACGGTGCAGGCGTAATTCATTTATTAATCGGATTGGTTATTGGATATCCTCCCCACTCCCGAATTAAACAGTTTAAAGAATATATCAAAATCCGGTATAAAATTCCTGTTTCAATAGGAACGGAGCCGATACCGTTAAAATGTTACAGCACACTCAACGTATTGTGTCCTTTTGGAATTTTTCATTAAGAGGGAAAATAATATCTCATTTGCTTAACGAAGATAAATCTATAATGGAACTATATAACTAAATCAGATATAATTTTATAACTTATGCGGATTAAAAATGAATAAAAGAAACATTCCGTTTCAAACAATTAACTGGGCGAACATTATAAAAACTGAGCACAAAGGCGATAGCGGTACAGCTTTTTGGCAGACTGTTCAATTAGAGGGTTTACGGATAAGAGTAGTTGAATATTCAAAAGGTTATATTGCAGACCATTGGTGTAAAAAAGGACATATTGTGCATTGTTTGGAAGGAGAATTTATAAGCGAACTTTTTGGCGGTGAAAAATCTGTTTTAACAAAAGGGATGACTTATGTTGTTACGGACGACTTAAGTTCGCACCGTTCATCAACTGAAAATGGTGTTAAGCTATTAATTATTGATGGAGACTTTCTAAAATTTGCAGCTGATGAATAGTTAAAGCTGCTATCAAAAGCTGAGGATAATAATCTTCGGATATTTGTTATCAAAAGCATAATTTTATATGAATTTAATTCACAAAAAAACTGGTATTAACATATGTTTGCCCCGCCTGCACCGGGGCTTTTTTATTTAATTTCATTTTACGGTTTTGCTTTAACAAGATATTTATTATGATTGCAGTAAACAAATTCGGCAGTACACTGGAATGGAAAACAATGAATTACAGGGTAGTGTTTCGGAAAGCATTAACAGTTTACAAGATGCTGAAATAATTTTAGAGAAAATAATTGAAATATCTTCCGCCAAAAATTTCAGCAGCACAGCGTTTTATAATCTTGCAAGTTCATTTCAGCCTCTTCAAAACAAAAACAGTTTAAACATAACCCGGCAGTTTTTGAGCAAATATTTGGTAAATATTAAAAATGCCGATCCCGATAAAGCGGTGATATTAAACTCATTTTTAGAAAATTTCTTGTATAATTCCGATATTGCCAGCGCTCTATTCCGAAGCGTTTTAAAATTAAACAGCAAAAAAGTTTTAAATCTTACCCTTCAGTTGTACCTGCAAAAAATGGGCAGCGAAAGAATACGTCCGGATATGCAATTAATTAAAACAATAACCGAAGAAATTACAGATGAAAAAAGTCTGCTGTTTGCCGATGAAAATCTTAAACTTGCCGCTGCAATTTTTTCGGGAGCGGCAATTATGGCAGCAAAACCTGTTAAAGATCCGCTTTTATTTTTCTTTTTGCAGAATGACGATTTCAAGCTTAAATACTTTGCATCACGGCTTCTGGATTTAGAAAACAGAAAACTGCCGCCCGAAACAGCCCGGAAACTGCTGGGATTATCGGAATACGAAAAACTGGAAAAATATCTTAATTTTACCTGCGCGGGTTATTCGGATATTTTCAGTCTTATTTCTTCCGGAAAAATTGATGATTTTGCAGAATCTGTTATTAATACAGAAAAAATCTGCGGCGAAAAAATTCTTAAAAACGTTATTGCCTTTTCCGGCTGGAGCAGAATTAACGAAGGAATATTCTGCGAAAAGAAATACCCGGCGGAAATTAAAAACTCCTTTCCTTTCTTTCTTGATGAAACCGAAGCTTTTTTTCTTCAGCAATGCCTTAATGCCGATATCGGAAATCCCCTGCTTGTTTTTGAACTTCGCGGAAGCGTTTCTTTCGGTTTTGGCAGCTCCGATAAATCTTCGCAAATATCGTTGTTTAAAGAATACAACCTCGAACACGCCGAAGCGCTTAAACTGATACTCGATATTGCTCCGCTCAGCGAAGAAAAAATCCGGGCGATATTAAACAGAATGGATAAAATTGTTGAGTGGTACATCCTGCTGTTCGAAAATCTTTCAGACGAGTGCAGCCAAATAAAACAAAAATACGACGATTTGAAATCGAAAACTCTGAACGAACTTGATTTATGCTCCGGCAAGGGAATTTCCGCAACGCTTACAAGACTTTTACAGACTTTTGAAGATCCTCCTGATATTGGAAAAGTTACAACTATTCACGGACTTAAAAGATATCTTCATCAAAAAGGTTTGAAATTAGGATTCAAACTTGTGGACAAAACCCGGTCGCCAAACCGTACCGTAGATTTAATTCTTTTCGGAAACGGGAAAATCCAGTTTGAATTGAAAAATATACGTTATGCCGATTTTGAACCCGAATCCGCAAACTTGAATGAAATTCCTTATCCGGTAAAAATTTTACGGGATTCATTCAAACGCCAGATTCTTTACGGACAAAAATCCTTTCCGCTTGTTAATATCTTTTTATACGGGAATGAAGTCCATTATTACGTTTTTTTCAGAAATCATCCGCTTTTTATACGCATCGATTACTCGCCACCGCTTCAGGGCGGAATGATTGATCTTGAGTATTTCGGAATCAGTAATTACGAAATTAATTCGCATCCTAATTTAAATCTCGATTCAATCCGTCTTTTTTTAAGTAAAATGGATTTTGATGTAAATTTAAAGGGGACGCGCATACACGCCCGGTTCGACAAGGAAAGAACTGTGGATTTAGGCGTTTTATGCGAAAAGATAGAATTGCTGTTTTGTCTTCTGCCATATATGATGGATTTGGATTGGATTACCGGCTCTCTTATTCTTGATAAAGAGGCAATCGGCAAAGCTGCTGCCGAGTGGGCTAAACTGTTTACAGATTGGGGCACACTGCCATTAAATTATATTTTATCGGAAGACAGAAGAAATATTCTGCTGAATTCCGGTTATCTTTCCAAATCTTCGGGAAAGGATTTTTGGGACGGAAATGGAGAATATAATGACTGCAGAACCCGGATTTTTAATTACGAAATTAATGCTTCGGTAAGCAGATTTTTTGATGAACTGGGAATAGAGCTGATAACCAACGATAATAATAAAAACGGCACAATCGGACAGCTTGATCTGGAAAAAAAAGTTTTTGCCAAACTTAACGAAGGTATTGAAAGCGGCGAAATAATATTTACCGGCACTATGTTCGAAACTGCTCATCCCGAGCTTTTTCAAAGAATTCACGAAGCAGAATTTTTTGCCGATGCTTTAGGAAGCAATGCTGATTCAGTTAAACATTTTGTGCTTATTGCCAAACTTCTTATTCTTTTTGAAAGAACGCTTAGTTTTATTACAACGGGATATATTGAAAACTGCGAAATTCAAAAAGCCGAACTTCCGCTTCTCGGCAGAAAACTAAATGTGTTTGTCCTTCGCGATTATCTCGGTATTATCCGTCTTGCACTTGTTTCCGAAGGAAACGGCATTTACACATACCGTAAATATATTTCGGATGATTGGAAGAATAATTTGATTCTTAATGTTAATCATCTTGCCATAATGCTAAGGCAAAATAACTATGTAATTCCATTTAAAGAACCTTCGGCTGCCGAACTGGAAAAAGAAATTATTCAAATAACCGAAAGCTTTTTCGAAATCAATCACCGTAAAAGAACAAAACATTTTTCTGATAATATAATCGTTTCCGGATTAAAAGCTTCTCCCGGAAAAACAGTGGCAAAAGCCGTTCTGGGGGTTGAATCCAGAAATCCTGAAGATTTTAAAAACAGCATTTTGGTAACGGATAAAATTTCTCCTGAAGACAGTGCATATATTTTTAATGCATCGGGAATAATTTCTACAAGCGGCGGAATTTTAAGCCACGCCGGAATTATAGCAAATCAATTTAATAAGCCGGCAATCATTATAAGCGGAATATGGGATTACTCCAAAAGCGGTGCCCGAAGCCTTGTTTACAAAACACTAAAGTTTAAAGAGGAAAAGGATATCCGTTACGGATTGAACGTTTTGAAAAGAACCCAAATACGCGAAAAGGAAAATATTTTAAATGATGAAGATATAATAATACTTAATGGCAGCGAAGGTGCGGCGGTAATTTTTAATAAAGAAACCGTTACATGCATTTACGAAAATCTCCGAAAACTTGCCGAGGCTTATTCCAAATTATATTTGCTTGAAGATTCTTCCGAAATTTTGCAATTGAGAGGTAAAATATTAAAATATAAACATTCGCTTATAAAAGAGTTTAGCAAAATTGAGCAGAACAATATTTTACGATATGCCGTTTATGAAATATTGGTATCAGATACACTTTTAAAATCCGGTTTTCCTGCCGAAGAAAAATCTCTTTTATTAAATGAACTTATCAGTAATCCTTTTTGCGGAAACGAAGCTTTAAATTATATTGCCGAAATAACAAAAGCCGAAACTGCCGGACTTTTTTGCGAAGCCGAGGAAATATTAAACCGGTTTGCCGGCCTCGAAACGCTTCCGCAAATTCTGTTTGCCCGCGCTTCATTTTTCCATAAATATAATTTTATAAACGGATTAACGGAGATTATCCCGCAAAAAGAAGATCTTCCGGTTTTTCCTGCAGAAAAAATTAAAGAAACCGAAGTACTTTTTTCTTCCGGACTGATTGATCTTAAATCCAAAATAATCAGCCAAATTGATAATACTTTAGCGCCGAAGGATTTTTTAAAGATGCGGTATATTTTAAAACAATTAAACAACATCGAACTGATGCTCGGTTGTTCAAGCCTCGAAGCGAAAGAATTAAACGAAAAATTTACGCTTGCCGAAAAAGAACAAAAAAACATATTTACAGAAAACTATATAATAACTCCCGAATGCGGAGGCTTGGAAATTAAAGACTTTATCGGACTTAAAGCGGCAAATCTTGCGGAAATACAAAAATATTTCGGACCAAACATAACTCCCGATTGGTTTGTAATTACAAATAAAGTTTTTAAGGATGTTCTTAATACAGAAATAAGTCCGGCGCTTTTAAGTATTTCCCAAATAGATATTAAAGCAGGAACTGTTCAAAATGCTATCGATTTAATAATTAAAGATAAAGGATTAAGCTTCAAAGAGAAATCTTTATTTATAAGCAGATTATGGGAATCAATAATTCTTCCGCCCGAAGTAACACTTTTAATAATTGATGCTTACGAAGATTTACTTAAGCGGACAAGGAAGGAAAAGGATTCCGAACCGTATCTTGCAATAAGGTCTTCGTCCGATGAAGAAGATTCGGAATTTGCTGCTCATGCAGGAGAATTTGAAACCTATCTTTATGTTAAAGGTGCAGAGCAAATTGTAAAATATCTTAAAAAAACCTGGTGCGGTTTATGGACAGAAAGGGCAATACATAATCGCCAGATTTTAGGCGAAGCAGCAGATTACACAAATGGCGGAGTTATAGTACAGCAGATGATAAATTCGCGTATTTCGGGAGTAATACAGACTATGAATACTGCTTCCGGAAATCCCGATGAAATAATTGTAAACGTAGGGCTCGGACTTGGCGAAGGGATTGTATCGGGCGTTGTTGCCGCAGATCAGATAACAATTATTAAAGATGCCGGAATTGAAAACGGCGATTTGAAATTTAATTATCTAACAGGCGATAAAAAAGAACAAATGGTGTTCGATTCTGAAAAAGGTTTCGGCGTAAAATTAGTTGAAACACTTTATCACCAGCGTTTCCGGGCAGCAATTGAATATACCGAACTTTGCGATTTATGCAGCTTATCATTAAAACTTGAACAAACATTCGGTTATCCGCTTGATATTGAATTTGCTTTCGATGAATATGAAATAAAAATTCTGCAGGTTCGCCCGATTCCCCTGTTTTTTAATACTTTAACAGAAACAGTATCGCAATTTCCGCTAAATAAAATTATGGAGAAAAAA
>CAYTFZ010000088.1:0-10858 GCA_964437215.1 uncultured Melioribacteraceae bacterium
AAACATTTTTTCTCCAATTATCAATGACCAATAAACAATGATCAATTATCAGTTTTTATTCGTGTTGTTTTTAAAATTGAAAATAGAATTTTGGCTATTTCTTCAGCATCCGAGTATATAGTATTGTATGTTATGGTATCCATAAAACCAGTATCTTTTAATAATGAAAGCCAGTATTTTGATTCGAGACATTCTTTGTATGCGATTGAAATTTTACTGGAAAAATCTGCCTTTGAAATTGCACCATTTGCTTCAGCTATATTGGCTCCAATCGAAGTTCCGCATCTTAACAATTGTTTCGAAAGCACAAATTCTTTTTTTTCAGAAGTTAAATATTTATATGCATTTACAATTCTTATTGCAAACTGATAAGCCTTCTCATATACAATATTTTCTTTTTCCATCTTTTCCATTGCTCATTGTTTATTGATTATTGTTCATTGTTCATAGCTTATTCAATCATCAAAATATCATAATCTTTATAGTTATCGTAAGAAGATGTAATTACTTTCTCACCCGGATTTAATCCTTCAAGCACTTCGTAATATTGCGGATTTTGTCTGCCGATTTTAATATTTCTTCTTTCGGCGCTCTTTCCCGATTTATCAACTACAAAAATCCACTGACCGCCTGTTGTTGAGTAAAACCCGCCTGATTCGACCAATATTGCTTCGTTCAATCCGCCAAGCTGTAGTTTTATGTGAAGGCTTTGACCGCGGCGGATTCCTTTTGGAGCTTCTCCGGCAAACATCATATCTGCATAAAATCTTCCGTTAATTACTTGCGGATAAACTGTTTTAATAACCAAAGAATATGTTTTCCCGCCAAATTCAAAATCACCCTGCTGCCCCGGATTTATCCTTGCTATGTAGTGCTCGTCAATTTCAATCCGCACTTTAAAAGAATCAATATTGTCAATCTGCCCGAGTCTGAAACCGGTGCCGACCGACTGTCCTATTTCGGCATTAAGCGAAGTAAGCTGACCTTTAATAGGCGCTTTAACCGTTAAATTTGCCAATTGTTCTTCAACAAGTGAAAGGTATCTTTTCGACATTTCAAGACTCGATTCACCCTTAACAACAAGCTGCTTCAAAGTTAAAGAATCCTTTCTCAGCGCTTCCATCATAAGATTGCGGCTTTCAATATAAGTCTGGTATTTTTCTGCACTCTGGTCATATTCGTTTTTTGAAATAAGCCCTTTTTCGAATAAAACTTTATTATTATTGTAAATTCTTTTCTGGTTAATCAAATTCAAGTTTAAATCGAGAAGCTGGTTTTGTTTAGATAAAAGATTTTGTTCGAAACTAAGTTTAGTTTGGCGTTCGACACTTTCAGCTTGAAGTAAAGTTGATTGCGTGCTCATTACCGCAAGTGAAAGACTTGGATTATCCAATTTAATAATCGGATCGCCAGCCTTTAACATATCTCCTTCTTCAACAAATTTGGAAACCACTTTTCCGCCGTCAGAAAGATCGAGGTAAAAAGTCTGGATTGGTTCTACTGTTCCAGTTACGGGAATATATTCGCTAAAAGGTGCTTTAATAATTTCCGAAACTGTTATTCTATCGCTTTCAACATTTAATTTACTTCCTCCGCCACCCGAAATAAAAATATATAAAATGATAATAAAAAAAACTCCGCCGCCCGAAATGCTTAATATTTTATTTTTTGTCCACTTTTTCTTTTCAATTATCCTGTCCATAATTCATCCGTAATTTTTCGTTAGCAATATTTTCCAACAACTGTACCATTTGTTAAAAGTCCGTTTTTTAAGGAAATATTACAGATATTATCAAACAATTCGTCCGTTATCGTTCACGGGTGTTCGTTTCCGTACACTTTTTATTTTGCTTTAATGTGTTTTTAGAATAAATTTGAAAGGAATGAATTTTGCATTATTTGCATACTAAAATTTGATGAGCGCATTATGGCTAATGTTTTAATAGTTGACGATAACGAAGATATTCTTGTTGCGGCAAAACTTTTGCTTAAACCTATTGCAACAGTTTTAACGGAGAACGATCCTAATAAAATTCCCGGATTATTAAATGACGGAAATTTCGATGTAATTTTCCTCGATATGAATTTTACGCTTGATAAAACCAGCGGACAGGAAGGTTTTTTCTGGTTGAAAGAAATTTTAAAGATTGATCCGCTTGCAGTCGTAATTCTTATAACCGCTTACGGAGATGTTGAAACCGCTGTTAAGGCTGTAAAAGAAGGCGCAACAGATTTTGTTCTTAAACCCTGGCATAACGAAAAGCTGCTTGCTACGTATTTTTCCGCGTTAAAATTGCGCGAGTCGCGTCTCGAAATAAGCCGGATGAAAGACCGTCAGAAATTTTTAAATGAAGAAAGTTCAATCGGCTTCTGCAATATTATCGGTTCCTCGGAGCCGATGAAAAAAGTGTTTAATACAATTCAAAAGGTAAGCGGCACAGATGCAAACGTGCTTATTCTTGGCGAAAACGGAACAGGCAAAGAACTTATTGCCCGCTCGATTCATAAAATGTCCAGGCGCGCTAACGAAATTTTTGTAAGCGTAGATGTAGGCGCAATAAGCCACAGTTTATTTGAAAGCGAGTTGTTCGGACACGTGAAAGGAGCATTTACCGATGCCCGCGAAGACCGTCCCGGAAGATTTGAAATTGCATCCGGCGGAACTCTTTTTCTTGATGAAATCGGGAATATTCCTGTAGCCCAGCAATCAAAACTTCTTTCGGTACTTCAGAACAGGCAGGTTTCGCGCGTCGGCTCGAACAGTTTTAAGCCCATCGATATAAGGCTTATCTGCGCAACCAATATGCAGATTTATCAAATGGTAGCCGAAAATTTATTCCGGCAGGATTTGCTTTACCGCATAAATACAATTGAAATAAAAATACCTCCTCTTCGCGAAAGGAATACTGATATTCCGCTGCTGACTGAATATTTTTTATCAATTTACAAGAAGAAATACAACAAACCCGAAATGACAGTGAATCCCGTGACCATTTCGAAATTAGAAAATTACAGCTGGCCCGGAAATGTGCGCGAGCTTCAGCATGCAATTGAAAGAGCGGTTATTATGTGCGAAACAGACGAACTTAATCCGCACGACTTTTTCTTTTCAACACAAGTTGAAAAAGAGAATTTTGAAATGGATAGTTACAACCTTGACGATTTGGAAAAAACAGCAATCCGTAAAATACTTTTAAAATACGACGGAAATGTTACAAAAGCCGCAAAAGAACTTGGAATTACGCGGGCTTCACTTTACAGAAGAATGGAGAAATATGGAATTTAGCCGGTTCAGGATTTTTATTATAACTCGGATTCTATTCCTCTGCATTTCGATAGCCGGCTTAACTATACTTTTAAATTTCCGCTATTTCCCGATATCTGTATTTATTATTCCGCTGATCTTTTGGCAAATATGGTCACTTATCCGTTTTGTTGAAATTTCTAACAAAAACTTAAAAAAATTTTTAGATTCCGTCCGTTACTCCGATTTTTCTGTTAATTTTGTTGACAACAATCTCGGTCCATCGTTTTCGGGACTTCAGGAATCTTTTAAATCTATAATCAGCGATTTCAGAAAACAGCGAAAGGAAACCGAAGAGCAGCATCAATATTTGCAGACAGTCTTAAAGCATTTTAGTGTCGGTTTTATTTCTTATGATAAAGAAGGAATCATAGGACTTATAAATCCCGCAGCACAAAAATTACTTGGGATGGACAATTTATTGAAGATTAAACAGTTAAATTCGCTTAATCCCCAATTCGAAAAAGTACTCGAAAATCTTAATCCGAACAGTAATTTTCTGCTGGAAATTGAAAGAAGAAACAAAATAAAACAAATTTCGCTGAATGCTGCCGAATTTGTTATAAAAGCAAAAAAATACAAGCTGGTAACTCTTCAAAACATTACCGGCGAGCTTGAACGCGAACGAATGGCAAACGAACTTGAAATTGCCCGTAAAATACAAACGCGTCTTATTCCCCAGAGTTTTCCCGGAATTCCCGGCTATGAAATGTGCGGATTTTGCAATCCGGCAAAAGAAGTGGGCGGCGACTACTATGATTTTTCTGTTCCCGCAGAAAATAAACTCGGACTTGTTATTGGCGATGTTTCCGGTAAAGGAGTTCCCGCTTCAATTTATATGACTTTAGCAAAAGGCATTTTCCAATCCTACGCCGAAAGCTCCAGCTCACCCAAAGAGGTTCTTTCTTCAATGAATAATTCTTTGATAAAACACCTGGAAAAGGGCGTTTTTATTACTATGATATACGGTGTTCTCGATTACGGAAATGACACTTTCACGTTTTGCCGCGCGGGGCATAATCCGCTGATTTATTATAATTCTTTCACGAAAGAATTCAGCTGCTTAAAGCCGGCAGGTACGGCTTTGGGTTTCGGGGCATCGGGCATTTTCCGCAATATGCTTTCCGAAGAATCAATTTCTTTACAAAACGGAGATTTAATAATTCTATATACCGACGGACTTACAGAAGCGAAAAACAAAAACGGCGGATTTTACGGTGAAGAAAGGCTTATTTCTGTAATTCAATCGAATATTGGTAAATCTCCCGACGAATTGATTTTGGAAATAAGAAAAGATTTGAATAGTTTTGAGCACGATTCGGAACAATATGATGATGTAACCTTAGTTGTTATAAAAAAGACAGCAGAGAATTAGAGATATGAAAAACTTCCGCGTGCAGATAATTTTAAGATTGATTTTAATTGTAATAAATATCATTATAATTTCTCAGTTTTACGGTAAAAGCGGTGTTAATTTTCTTGTTTTTACAGCGTTTCTTTTACTCCAGGTTTTTTTATTGTTCCGGTATATCGATATTGTAAACAAAGAGCTCAACAAATTTCTGCAGTCAATCAAATATTCCGATTTTTCTGTAGGATTTAACAAAGATTATCTTGGCGGTTCGTTTGCGGAATTAAATGAAGCATTCCGCGATGTGATGAAAAAATTCCATGAGGCGCGCGCAGAAAAAGAAGAAAATTTCAGGTATCTTCAAACAGTTATCCAGCACGTAGGCATAGGTTTAATTTCGTTTAATCAACTCGGCGATGTAGAGTTTTTCAATTCTGCTGCAAAAAAAATCCTTAAAATAAACAGCCTTAAAAATATAAATCAACTGAACGGCACATACAAAAATCTCTATGATAAATTGAATACAATACAGGCAGGCGAAAAAATTACTATAAAAATAAATGCCGAAAACGATTTACAGCATTTGTTTATCTATGCAACCGAAT
This sequence comes from uncultured Melioribacteraceae bacterium, assembly GCA_964437215.1. Taxonomy (GTDB): domain Bacteria; phylum Bacteroidota; class Ignavibacteria; order Ignavibacteriales; family Melioribacteraceae; genus JAAYAN01. Next base: position 5,261 of record CAYTFZ010000088.1, read on the forward strand.
TTAAAATGCGCAATCAGAATGTTAAGCTTATTGCTATGCAGAATATTCAAAACGAACTTGAAGAGCAGGAAATGCAGGCTTGGCAAAAACTTATACGCGTTCTTACTCACGAAATTATGAACTCGATTACTCCTATTTCATCGCTCGCATCCACATTAAGCCAGATGCTGCCCAAACTTAAAACCGATGATAAGGACTGCAATCCGGAAGTTTTTGAAGACATTGATTCTGCCGTAAGTACAATACGCAAACGCAGCGACGGTCTGCTCAATTTTGTTGAAAAATACAGAAGTCTTACACGCATACCGAAACCGGTTTTTGCAAGTGTTTCTGTCAATCAGCTTTTCAGCAGGATGAAATTGCTGATGCTCCCCTCCCTTTCGGAGAATAACATTTCGCTGATTACAAAGGTAAATCCCGATAATCTGGAATTGTATGCCGATTCCGATTTAATTGAGCAGGTTCTTATCAACCTTCTTAAAAACGCAATACAATCTTTAGGAAAAAGCGATAGCGGAGTTATTTCGCTTACTGCGGGAATAGATAATCAAGGGAAAGCGGTAGTAAAAGTAACGGATAACGGACCCGGAATAAAAGAAGATGTTGCCGATAAAATATTCGTTCCGTTTTTCAGCACAAAGCAGGATGGCAGCGGTATCGGGTTAAGCATTTCGCGCCAGATTATCCGCGCGCACGGCGGCAGTCTGCAGGTTTCTTCAAAACCCAACGAAGAAACTGTGTTTACGATAAGATTGTAGATTAAATATTAGATCGCTGTTAAGGTAAAAGAATGAGCATAATTCTTTAAAAATGTTTTTGTATTTTTTAAGAAAGGAATTAAGGATCTGACAAAGATGCTTCAAAAAACAGAAATATACCAAAAGCTGATTGACACTATTGGAACAACTATTGAAAGCGCCAGACAGAGAGCAGTTCAAGCTGTTAATAATGAATTACTGCAAGCAAACTGGGCTATCGGTAAATTTTTAGTTGAATACGAACAAAATGGCAATGAGAAAGCAGAATATGGTAGTTCTCTACTGGCAAATTTATCAAAAGACCTAAAATCGCGGTTTGGTAAAGGTTTTAGTAAGAGCAACATATATTTGATGAGACAGTTTTATTTAAAGTACCAAATATTCCAGTCAGTGACTGGAAAATTAACTTGGACTCATTATGCCGAATTATTGGGAGTTTCGGACGATATTGCTCGAGGGTTTTATGAAAAGCAATCGATTATAGAGAATTGGAGTGTCCGTGAATTAAAAAGGCAAATTAATTCATCTTTGTTTGAGCGATTAGCTTTAAGTCAAGATAAACAAGGTATTTTAAAATTAGCAGAGCAAGGGTTAATTATCGATAATCCAAAAGATATTGTAAAAGACCCTTATATTTTAGAATTCCTTCAAATTCCTGAACAACATCGTATGACAGAAAACAAGCTGGAACAGAAAATTATCGATAATCTTCAAACATTTTTACTTGAATTAGGGAAAGGATTTTCCTTTGTTGGAAGACAGTATAGAATAACTTTAGATAATGACCATTATTATGTGGATTTGGTTTTCTATCATAGAATTCTGAAATGTTTTGTTTTAATTGACTTGAAGACAAAGCACGTAAAACATCATGATATTGGACAAATGAACATGTATTTGAACTATTTCAAATCGGAAGAAAATTCGGAAGGAGACAATCCTCCGATAGGCATTGTTCTTGGCGCAGACAAAAACGATATACTTGTTGAATATGCTATCGGAGGAATTTCAAATAATATTTTCGTTTCAAAATACCAATTGTATTTGCCAGATAAAAAAGTATTAGAACAAAAAGTAAAGGAATTGATTGCTGAATAATAACCGCCAGATTATCCGCGCGCACGGCGGCAGTTTACAAACCCGCTGTGTCTATTTTAGCTAAACAAGACTGTTGAATAAGGGAAATTATAATGAAAAGAATTGGAATGGCTATAAGGATTAAACCTGAATTTCTTGAAAAATATGTTTATCTTCACAAAAACCCCGATACTGAACTCTTATCAGCTCTTGAAAATTCAAATATCAGAAACAATACAGTATTTCATACTGACGGTATTTTATTTAACTATTTTGAATATCACGGAACTGATTTCGAATCTGATTGGATAAAATATACTGAATCGGAAATTGTAAAAGAGTTATTTTTAAAAATGAAAGGGTTTTTCTTACCCGCAGGAGAAAATTTTCCGAAAACCGGATGGACTGTAATGAATGAAGTTTTCAGAAAGGATTAATTCTCATATGGTAACTGAATAAGATAATGATTTTACAATCTCACAATTTAAAACACAAAATATGAAACACACAGTAATCCTTTTTACACTTACTTTTTTATCTCCTGCAATTTTCGGGCAGGGTTCTTTAGTCTGGGATTTTTTAACCGCAGGAAGAGTTTATTCTTCGCCGGCAATTGACGACAGCTCTATTTACATCGGGAGCAACGATTCTTGTTTATATGCCCTGGATAAGAAAAACGGTAAACTGAAATGGAAATTCAGAACAGGTGGAGAAATTAAATCTAAGCCGTTGCTGCTTAATAATTCGGTTATTTTTAACAGTACCGATGGATTTGTTTATTCTGTTAAGAAAAATAATGCACAAGAACAATGGGCATTCAAAACAAACGGCGAGAAAATGCTCGATATCTGGGATTATTATCTTTCATCGCCTGTGTATTCGGGGAATAATGTGTTATTCGGGAGCGGCGACGGAAACATTTACGCAATTGAACCAAACAGCGGAAGCCTGATTTGGAAACACAGGACTGATGGGATTGTTCACGCAACTCCTTTAATTTACAACGGAAAGGTTTTTGTCGGCAGTTTTGACGGATATTTTTATGCCTTAAATGCTGAAAACGGTGATTTGATTTGGAAATTCAGGACAGTCGGCGATGCTTATTTTCCTATTGGAGAGATTCAAAAAGGTGCCGCTGTTTACAAAAATTCTGTAATCTTCGGAAGCAGGGACTTTAATGTTTACTCGCTGAATATTGAAACCGGAAGAGGCTTATGGAATATGAAAGAGAAAGGAAGCTGGGTTATTGCCGCTCCGCTTGTCGCAAATGATGTTGTCTATTTTGGCACATCAGATTCACAGAGATTTTGCGGGCTGTCAGCCGAAACGGGATACGAAGAATGTTCCTTCCCGCTGAATATGAGGGTGTACGGCGAAGCAGTTTCATTTGATAATCATATATATTTCGGTTGTTTTAATGGAAAATTGTACAGGATTAATAAGTTTAAAAGAACAATAGAACAAATTTTTCAAACCTATGGTAGCAAAAGTAACTATAATTCAGTTTACAACGAAAAAGATGAATTTCGATCTGATTTTGAATTATACGGAAGCGACATTAAAGCTTCAGAAGAAAAAATCCTTAATTTAGGAGCAATACTCTCAACCCCGGTAATTGATAACAACACTATTTATTTTGGTGATGCAAATGGTTATGTATATGCGTACAGAATTAAATAAAATGTTTTTACCATAACATTTATTTAATTATTATCCTTATGGTTTATATCTTTTATAGTTTTACAAATCAATTATAATATCTTAATCCAACTATAAACGAGGCGATTATGAACAAAAGAACTTTTTTGAAAACCAGTTTATCCGCAATTGGTCTGTTAGCAATCCCAAATAAAATATTTGGTATGGATTTTTTCCCAACAACAAAAAATGTAGAATGGGCAATACTTTATGGCACTTGGTGCGGTACAGCCCGCGATGCGAGCGTTTGGATTTCTGAAGGGATGGATGGAATTGCTGACGTGTTTGATGTCCGTGAAAACCCGGATTTATCAAAATATAAACACATTATTATCGGCGGAGCAATTCGCAGCGGAGTAACTTCAAATGAATTTCAGGAATATTTAGCAAAGCATAAAGAAATTGTAAAGAGTAAAACCAGAGGATTGTTTGCCGTTTGCGGGAATATGAGGCAACCGGTTACACAAGAGCAATACAAAAGACTCATTGATAATCATCTTGCCCAGCTTACAACAACCGATAAAGTTCCTTCTAAAGTTTTTTTAGGAAGAATTACCTGGGGTCTTATGGAACCAGATGTGCAAAAACAAATGAAAGCCTTCCCCAATATGGAAGAATATGATAATCTAAAACGAAATGAATGCATGGAGTTTGGCAAAGAAGTCTTAAAATCGGTTAAGTAAAATTCATAAAAGATAAAAATCAACTGACATAGGGTTGTCAGTTGATTGATTTACTTTTGGATTACAACAATCAAAAGGTAAGTATATGAAGCACGAATGGAAGAAAGCTGAAAAAAAGTTTTATCTGCCAAAGGATAAACCTGAATTAATCAATATTCCGATTTTTAAGTACTTTACAATTGAAGGAAAAGGAAATCCGAACGACTCATTTTTTGCCGAGTATATCGGGGTTTTATACTCTTTGTCATACGGTGTTAAAATGAGTCCTAAAAAAGGGATTGAGCCAAAAGGCTATTTCGATTATACTGTTTATCCGCTTGAAGGAATTTGGGATATTTCGGAAGAATCAAAGAAAAACTTTAACGGAAAAATCGATAAAAACGAATTGTGTTTCAAGCTGATGATACGCCAGCCTGATTTTGTTGATAACAATTTTGCAGTGCAAATTTTGGAACAGACAAAAAAGAAGAAACCTCACGAATTGTTAAATAAAATAAAATTTGAGGAAATAGTTGAGGGCTATTGCATCCAAATGCTGCATTCAGGCAGTTATGACAGTGAAACGAAAAGTTTTAAGATTATGGAAGACTTTGCAGAAAAAGAAAATTATAAACGAATCTCAAAAATACATAAGGAAATATATCTCAGCGATGCCAGAAAAGTTACGCCCGATAAATTGAAAACAGTTTTACGATTTTGTGTTGAGAAACATTAGTTAAAAATGAAACAACTATAATCAGAAATTCAAATAGCAACTCTCGCCAAATTTTTAATAGTCTCTGTACATTTAAAATTCTGCGGTTCAATTCTTTTATAGTTTTTCCTCGGCGATTATATTTGTAACCTGAAATTGCTTCTTGCGGTCAGTATGCAATCCTGCCAGCCGGGGAGCCATTCACACAAAACTTTTTTCACTTTTATTTTAAAAACTCCCTGCATAAAAATTTAATGAAGCGCCTGTATAACTTCTAACTGAACTTAGGTTCGCATAAAAAGCAATTCCCATTCCAAGGTAACTTGTAAAATCCTGTTTTAATTCTAATTCCAACGGAAAGCCTATTCCTTTTTTTAATTCGTAATTATATTTATCAAAAAGGAAATTATGCTCAATTATATTGGTTCTTTTATTCCATAAGTTATAAGAAACCCCCGCTCTGGCAATAAGCGAATAATTAAAATCTTTTTTTATGATTAAAAAAATCGGTAACGGTAAAATCAAACCTCTCATTTTAAAATCGTAAGATTTCCCATATTGCAAGGAAAATGTTCTTAAATATTCTCCGCCAAGTATTTCACCTCCGTCAAGATAGTTAAAACTGAATATCCCGTAATTTGTTTTGTAATTCAGCGAAGCTGTATAAGTCAATCCGCCAGCCGAATGC
>CAYTFZ010000089.1:0-10772 GCA_964437215.1 uncultured Melioribacteraceae bacterium
ATTGTCGTCGTTAAAATAAATTATTTCGATACTTTTTCAAAATCAGGATATGCTTCACCACCATGTTCTCCTAAATCCAGACCTTCAAGTTCTTCTTTAGCTGAAACTCTAAGACCAATGGTTTTATCAAGTAATTTGAAAAGACCAAATGCTAATGGGAATGTCCATAAGAAAGCTGCAGCAACACCTAAAGCTTGAACTCCAACTTTATTTAAATCAAATCCACCCATATCAAAAACCCCGGCCATAATAGTACCAAAAGCTCCTCCAACCATATGTACTGAAATAGCTCCAACCGGATCATCAATTTTTAGAACTTTTTCAATGAACAATACACTTAAAACAACAATTATTCCTGCTGCTGTTCCGATTATAACCGCACTTAAAGGAGATACATTTGCACAGCCTGCTGTAATTGCAACCAAACCGGCAAGAACACCATTAAAAGTCATACTTCCTTCTGGAATACCTAAAACTATCCAAGCAGTAATCATTGCGGCAATGCCGCCTGCTGCTGCTGCAAGATTTGTTGTTACAGCTATGAAAGCAGTATCTGTATTAGCTGCAGCTGTACTTCCAGGGTTAAATCCAAACCAGCCGAACCAAAGAATAAACGTACCTAATGCAGCTAAAACAAGACTGTGACCAGGAATAGCATTAGCTTTACCATCTTTTGTAAACTTACCAATTCTAGGACCAAGTACAATTGCCCCTGCTAAAGCACAAGTACCGCCAACAAAGTGAACAACTGTAGAGCCGGCAAAATCAATAAAACCAAGTTGTTCAAGCCAACCACCGCCGTTATAAAGACCACCCCAAGCCCAACTACCAAATATTGGGTAAATAAATGCTGATATAATAACACTATAAATTATATATGATACAAATTTAGTTCTTTCAGCCATAGCTCCTGATACTATAGTTGCAGAAGTAGCAGCAAAAACTACCTGAAACATCCAGAAAGCATATAACCAATTGTCACCTTTAAAACCTGAGAAGAAAAATTCAGATGTTCCAAACCAACCTGTTGCTGAAACTCCGAACATTAACCCAAACCCAACAGCCCAATAGGCAATTGAACCAAAGCAAAAATCCATCGTGTTTTTCATTACTATATTTATTGCGTTTTTTGCTCTGGTTAATCCTGTTTCAACCAAAGCAAAACCGGCTTGCATAAAGAACACCAAAAACGCAGCCATCAATATCCAGATATAATCCGCATTGGTTTGAACAGTTTTTATTGCTTCAGCATTGCTTTCAACTGTTGGCGCTGCATCTTGAGCTGCCAACGTTACTGTTAACACTGTTAACAGCATAAATAAGTATAATTTTAATCGTTTCATATTTTCTCCATTTTTCAAATTCTTTTTTTAAACTGCAGCTTCTCCAGCTTCTTCTGTTCTAATCCGGATAGCCTCTTCAATTGTTGAGACGAATATTTTACCGTCGCCTATCTCACCTGTTTTTGAGTGCTTTACAATAATTTCAATTGCAGTATCAAGCATCGAATCGACGCATACTAACTCAATTTTAACTTTTGGAACAAACTGTAAATTGTACTCTGATCCTCGATAAATTTCTTTGTGACCTTTTTGTCGTCCGTAGCCTCTAATTTCGCTTACAGTAATTCCTGAAAAACCAGCTTCCTGAAGAGCAGTGTGTACCTCATCCAGTTTGTGCGGTCTGATGATTGCATCAACTTTTTTCATAAGTACCTCTTATTTTAACTTATTATTTTATGTGTTTTAATCTTATTGACTAATTTATTTAGTTTTCATTCGAAATGAAGGCAATATATTTTGTTTGTCAAGAAAAATCTTTACTTTATTTTGTGATTTAGCTTTTTTGCCTTAATTATTAAGGTTTACGCTGGCTTCAAAACACTATATAGTGTATTTCTTTGCTTAATACAGTATAATTATAAGTGTTAAGATAAAGAGGTGTGATTTTCAGATTCCGAAGAGTTTTTTTATTTCGCTGTTGCTAATTTTTTCTATTCTTTCCTTCTCATCGTCCTGTTTATCTGCTGTTTCAATATCCAACGAAAGTTCTTCGCAGGATTTTATCCGGCACGAACAAGCTTTACCGTATTCGCGCAGGTTATTATCGGAAGTAATTAGTGTAATTAGCCGGGGATTTTTATGATTTGCGATTGCTTCTTTTATTTCGTCATCGGCGGTTTTTCTGTTGGAATATATAATTTTAATTTTGCCCGCTCTTATTGCTTCGCGTGGAAATCCGTCGAAGAAAACAACAATTTGATTTCTGTCCTTACTGTAATACCGGCTTAGCAAACTGATGAGTTTTTCCCTCATTAGTTGATTTTGTCCGGTCTTTATATTACTTATGCCCTTTAATTTTCCGGCAAGGTTGTTACCGTCAATAAAATAGTAATTCACTTAATATCCGCCGCTTGTAAACTGTCCGCTCGATTTTGTAACTTTAATATCTTTAAGCTGCGGTGCTTTCATCCTTAATTCAAAACGGAAACCGCTGTATTTGCCTAACGGATTCCAGCTGAAATTCATTTCCCAGCAATGCAGATCTTTAAAAATCGAGATGCGGGGCGCTGAAATTCTTTTATCTTCAAAATCGTAGCTGGTCTGGAAACGCAATTTCCAGCTTTTCGTAAAATTAAGACTTAAATTTACATTTATGTTAGAAGAACGAAGTACCCGCAGCGGATTAGCTTTATTAAGATTATAATTATACCCCATCGATATGTCCCAAGGGATGCTGAAATCGGCGGGGTCTTCGCCGTACATTCCGGCATAATCGGAATCGCGGATCAGTGCATCTTCTTCATCCAGCGAATCCTGACTTTCACTTCTGCTTTTTTGTGAAAATTTTTCTCCGGATATAGTGCTTGAAAGATTTAGATTGAAATTTGTCATCCGCATCAGTCCTTTGCCTTCACTGCAAAGAAATTTATTAACAGGATTTCCATTTACATATTTATAAAACGTATAACTTGATCTTGCATCAATGTTCAGCCATTCGCCAATATTTGTACGGTAACTTACCTGTAAATTCGATAATTTAAGACTGTCTGCTGCAAAATTATATCCCAGCCCTGCGCTTAAATTAAGCAAAGGTATTTTTTGAGACTGAGAAGACGTATCGTTAGGGTTTTTCATAGTCTTCATTTCAAAAATGTTGCTTATATTAAAATTAATACTTTGGCTTTCTCCTCTGCCAGCGCCCCCGAATACCTCATTACCATATTGGTCATATTCAATTTCTCTTCCAGAAGAATCGGTATAAGAACTGAAATAGCCCCACTTTTTTTCTCCGAAATCGGGGCGGTAATTATAAGAAACGGTCGGGATAATTGTATGGCGGAATGCTTCAATTCCCAGCATATTCGGGCTCATCATTCCGTAAATTTTTGTATTTGCGCTTATATTAAAATTAAATGTCCGCACAAAATTAATTTCTTTAATATCTTTTGTTACAAGAACTGCTTCTTTTCCTGTTTGAACTCCATTTGAATCAATAATCGGATTATATTCATAATATCGTTCAATTTTTTTATTGTACCACTTTTCTTCGTAATTAAAAGATGGTGAAATACTGAAATAGCCTATTTTAGGCGAAGCATTAATACTTACAGTATGACGTACACCGCCGCGTATCGATAAATCTCCGTCTTTTTTATTTCTTTGGTTAAGAAACTGCCCGTTGTAGTTAAATCCTATAAGATCGTACCAGCTTTGTTTTGTTGTACTGCTTTTTGAAGAACGGAAAGGATATGTGTGCGATTTAGAAAAATTAATATTAGGAAGTGTTTCGTTAATATTACCGTTATCCAGATATTGAGTTCTTCCGTAACTGATACTAAGGCTCGCACCGTCCCAGGATTTCCTTAAAGTGGCAGAAGAACTTGCTACTCTGTTTAACAGTTCATTGTAATTGTAGCTGTTTAAACTTGTATAGTTCGAAGAAGAAAACGACAGATTTGCATCAAGATGAGTGGTAGGATTAAAAATCTGGCTGTGCGAAAGCCTTAAATTCCAGTCCTTTGACCGTGAATAATTCGATTCGCCAATTCTCCCGATTTTAATATCCGAATAATCTGCCTGAATATTACCGCTGAAACTATACCGCTTTACATATCTTATTCTGTTATGCAGTCCGAAACTTCCTCTGCTGTAAAAATCACTTGTAATTGCATAATCGAAATAATCGCTTGCCGCCCAGAAATAACCGAAATTTGTAAAAGACTGTCCCTTAGCAAATTCACCGGAGCTTACACTGTAGCCGGGAGGAATAATACCCGAACGCCTGCCGGAATTGTTGGGGAAAACTCCGAAAGGCAGCGGAATAGGAACAGGCACACCGCCAACGTGCATAAAAATCCACCGTGCAACAATTTGCTCTTTATTTACAACTTTCATTTCGGAAGCAGTAAAATGGGTGTGAGGCGTATCGCTTTCGCAGGTTGTAAAAATACCGTCTTCAATAAAGTATGTATCTTTGCTTACTTTTTTAACTTTTGTTCCTTCGTACCTTTGACCGTCCTGTTTGTTTTTTGCCAGCGATATATAACCCCGCTGCGTTTTAAAATTATAATTCAGGCGGTAACCTTCGTAAACTTCGTTATCTTCGGAAAGCACAGGCGTATCTACTCTTATTTCGGGATCGGACGCGCTTGTATCGGGAACGCCTTCGGCTTCGCAATAATTTGTGATAAAATTCAGTTTAATTCTGCCGCTTTTAAGACTTGTATTTTTATATTTTAATTCGCCCTTCCCATACACGCTCATTTCTTTTTTAAGGATATTAAAATGAAGCGAATCTTCGGAAGTTGAATATACAATTGCATCAATATCGCTTTCCCGCATTGCAGCCGCCGAATCTTTTATACCCAGCGAATCTGTTACGGATACAGAATCCGGATTAATATCCTTAACATAGGACGAGTCTTCCGTCTGCCCTGCTATATTTACTGCCGCCAGTAAAAAAAATAAGATTCCTGCCGGCAAGTATTTTTTCAGGTATTTAAAACGAAACATCAATCAGCAAACCGGATATTATTTGAATTCAGTGTTTACAATTGTAAGCCGCTCAGGGTAAGTCATTTCTCCCAAAGGTGTATCAATTACCGGCTGAGCAGTCAGTTTCACTTTTGTGAGATCTTTTTTAACACCCCCTACGCTCAACACAAGTTTTGCAATACTCTGCAGCGATCCGTCCTGAAATACTTTAAGCAGATCAAATTGAATATCCAATGGAATTGTAACAACCGAATTGTTACCTTGAACTTGAACCGGCTGTCCGATATTTCCTGATATTGTTTCCTTATCATCAAGGTATAATGTCCAGGGAAGCGATTTTAATGTGATAACCGGAGCCTGTGTATATTCTGTATTTCCGTTAGGATTTTGAGCTTCAAGATTTAATGTGAATGCAGCAGGAAGTTTCTTCTCGGTAAATAATGAAGTCAGTTTCATCAGCTCGGTAATATTAAAATCGGAGTAGCTTGCTTTATTATTAATATCAATTCCAGCAAGACGGAAATTTCCCACAGAACCTAATTTAAACTTCAATTTCGATAAATTTGCAATTTGCTTTATTACTGAACAGCCATTTAATGATATTACAACAAGAATTAGTAAAATCAGTCTCTTTTTCATTTTATACCTGCCTTTTCAATTTCATTTATAATTTGCGCAGCTACTTTTAAAGCCTTTAATCCGTCCTCGCCGCTAACAACAGGACGTTTATTTTCTAAGACTGAAAGGGCAAAAAGATTTAGCTCGTGCTGAAGCGCATTAATTTCCAATGCCTGCGGCTGTTCGTAAACTACCATCTTTTTTTTGTCGCCGATGCCCATTTCGCCAAAAGAGATAAAATGCTCGCTTCCCATTTCCGAAGGAGGCACAAGCCGGTAAATTTCCGATACACCGTCCGAAAAATCTAATGAAAAATAAGCATCGCGCTGAAACATTCTCATTTTACGCATCTTTTTCTGCGAAATGCGGCTTGCCGTTACATTTGCAACAGCGCCGTTTTCAAATTCGATGCGGGCGTTGGCAATATCAATATTATCGGAAACAACACACACTCCGTTTGCTTTAATATCTTTAACTTCGCTTTTAACAAGGCTTAAAATAATATCGATATCGTGAATCATTAAATCGAGAACAACCGCAACATCAGTCCCGCGCGGATTAAACTGAGCAAGCCTGTCGGTTTGAATAAACATAGGATTGAGATTGTATTTTTCCAGTGAAAGCAAAGCTGGGTTGAACCTCTCGATATGCCCGACCTGAAGTTTAAGATTTCTTTCATCCGCTTGCTTAACAAGCTCTTCCGCTTCAAAAATCTGCGATGTTATAGGTTTTTCCACAAAAACGTGTTTACCAGCTTCCAAAGCTTTTTTTGCAATTTCGTAATGCGAGCTTGTGCTTGTTACAACCGATACTGCATCGCATTCATCAAAAATATTATTTAATTCTTTGAATGGTTTTATCTGATATTCGCCGGCAATTTTTTCTGCTTTTGCCACATCAAGATCGTAAACTCCGAGAAGTTCGCAGTTTTCTAAAGTTTTTAACAGTTTTACGTGCAAAGAGCCAAGATGACCCGTCCCGATTACACCGATTTTTAATTTTTTCATAATCCGCCAAAATTTACAATTTTATGTGAAATTATTTGTTCGTATTCCCCGTTTTCGTTTGATTTATAATAAACAAGCACAGTATAAATGTTTGAAGTTTCAAAAAAATTCCCTTCGTAAATATTCCAGTCAATATTTTCTACGTAACCGTCAGTTAACTGACCCGTTACATACTGGTAATCGTACTGCCCTCTTTTAATTTCGGCAGTAAGACTGTATAGTCCGTTATCTTCCTTCATTTTATTTTCGGGATATACAATCCAATTGCTGAATGCGCCCACAACAAAAATACTGCTGCCCGAAGGTTTTTCGTGAGGACGGAATTGGAAAGTTATGTTCATATATTCAGAATTTTCATCTTTGTAATTCATAATATGTTTTCCGCCGTTAAAATCCGTATTCCCTTTATCAAAAAAACGTGATGTTTCTATCCCTTCGAACTGAGCTTTAGAATCGGGAAAAACATATTTGCTTTTATTTCTTAAATCCAATTTCCGGTATTCATTGCCGGGATAAATATCGCGCGCAACAAACATCATCTTCCTGCTTGCATCCCATTCAAAATATCTTTCGCGGTCATTCTGTCCTCTTTCTATAATTATGGGGTAAAACAGTTTGTGGTTCTCAATTATTTCGATATGGCTTAATCTGAATGGGTCCATATTTTCTGTAAGCATAAAACTTGCCGAAAGCCTGATGGTTTTGTTCAGGTTGTTAAGATAAGAAAAGCTGCCGGACTGGTCTTTTGTAATTTTCACATTAGTGTTTATACTGTCGTAAACTACAATAAAATAACCCTCAGCATAAACATCGTTTTCAAACATATCCGTTATCTGCATAATCCATTTTCCCGAAAACGGAAACGTAACTCTCTGCGAAGGATATTTCCTTTTAAAATGGAAGTCGGCACCCTGAACAGTATTCGGAAGCCTTTCGTATTCTAATGCTTCATCAAAATTGTGTCCCCTGTTTTCAAGTTCGTACCGCTCGTAAGGATTCCACTGCGAATCGCAAAAAAGGAATTTAAGTTTTAATTCCGGCGAAAACTCGCTTTTTACATCAAATTCTATTGTAAAATCCTGCCCTACGGGAAGGTCGGAAGGAGAACCCGAATATATATTCAAACTTTTAATTACAGGCTGCGCCGAAATGAACAAAATCTGCAAAAAGAAAAAAATTATTGATTTCAATTGAAATCCGGTTTTATGATTATCATATTCTGAAAGATTAAGTGAGGTAAAATAGAGAAAAACCACAGGATTTTCAATTGCAAAGAATTTAATGACAGTTTTTTAACTAAGGAAAGAAAGAACCCGGACTGAATGTCCGGGCTGTAAATTTATTGAATGGTTATATCCCCGCCCGAAGTTCTCAGCCGGATATTTTCGCCTCCATTATTTAAAGTACCTTTTATCGAGGAAGAAGTTATTTTATCGGCGCGGAATTTCGAATTATTATTTTCTACATCACCCCCGGTTGTTGAAGCATCGATGTAACCGCTTAAATCATCATCGAAATCTGCAAAAATATCGCCGCCTGTAGTAGAAAGATGAATACCTTTATTTTCGCCTTTGTAAACTAAATGAATATCGCCGCCCGAAGTTTCGGCTTTTATTTTGCTGTCGGCTCCTGTTATTGCAATATCCCCGCCCGATGTAGAAGCATTAACATCGCCGTTTTTTCCGTTAAAAACTATATCGCCGCCCGAAGTTGAAATAATTGCAGGTCCGTAAAAATCGTTAACCGAAACATCGCCTCCGCTCGTCTTGAAAGTTCCGTTCCCTTTTCCGCCGTACACAACAACATCTCCGCCTGATGTATAAACTTCAGTATCGCCTTCAATTTTCTTTACCTCTACATCACCGCCGCTTGTTTTAAGCTTCATATTATATTTTTCTGGAGTTTTAATTATCACCCTGAAATTTAACGAGTTGAAAATATTCCAAAAACCGCCGCCTGTTCTGCTGCTTTCTACTTTTATTCCTTCACTTGTTTTTTCAATTTCGAATGATATTTTTTTTGCCGCGGTTTCGTTGCCCTTTATTATAATTTCAACTTCATCTTTATCCCACGAAGTAACATTTATATCGCCGCCTGAAATGTTTACGCTGAGCATTTCGCCGCTTTTTGCCGGAAATTTTGCTTCTTTAATTTTAACAGGCTCTCCGGCAAAAGTAAATCCTGCAAACATTACAAACATCAATACGGTAAATAATCCGGTATAATTTTTTTTCATATCATCCTCCAAATAACTAATTTTATAAAAATTTTTGAAACACAAGCTTTAAGACTTTCGATAACTGAAAAAGTTTTATTATTGTTGTAGAATAAAATTAAGTGTTTTTGCATGATCCAAAAATTATTGATTGTAGCAGCAGGTTCCGGAGCCGGCGGAGCTTTAAGATTTTACATTTCGCAGATGATATACAAATATCTTCCGGCTGTTTTTCCTTTTGGCACCTTAGCGGTAAATATATTGGGAAGCATATTTCTGGGTGTTCTTATTTTCGGGTTCGATTCTAAAAATCTGGTAAGCCCCGAAATGAAACTTCTGCTTGGTGTAGGATTTTGCGGAGGATTTACAACTTTCTCAACTTTTTCATTCGAAACATTCAGTCTTATTAAAGATTCCGAATTTCTGCTTGCCGGGGCAAATGTTGCGGCTAATTTAATTTTTACTATTGCCGGCGTGTTTTTAGGCTATCTATTAACAAAACAGGTATAATATGATTATTCAGGGCGAAGCAAAATTATTAAGGATTTTCGTCGGGGAAACAGACAAAATAGGAAGCATTCCCGTTTACGAAAAAATTGTTTTTCTCGCTAAAGAAAATAATCTTGCAGGTGCAACGGTTTATAAAGGAGTTATGGGATTCGGCAGAAACAGCCGCATTCACTCCGCAAAACTGCTTACAATTTCGGAAGACCTGCCGCTTGTAGTTGAAATTGTTGATACCGAAGAAAAAATTACAGCCTTTATTCCTCTTGTAAACGAAGTTTTCGATAAATCGGGCAGCAACGGACTTGTTACTGTTGAAAAAGCTGAAATAATAAGATACTGCTGATAAATGAAAAAGAAATTCCTGCACGTTTTATTTTTGATACTTTTCTTTTTTCCGGTTTCGGATATTTTTGCCCAGTACCATTATTCATTTAATAGATTTTTCGAAGACGGGATTTCGCTTGCCGAAGCACCCGGTAAATGGGATAAAAACGATTTTATAAATCTTGCGCTTATTTCCGGAAGCACTTATGCTTTGATGTATGCCGATGAACCTGTGCGCGGTTTTATTCTTTCCGATTGCAAAAGCTGCATCGAATCGCCCGTTGCTGCAACATTAAAATACTGGGGCGAGCCTTCTTTTAATGCAGCATTAAGCGCCTTTTTTTTGATACAGGGAGCGCTTGCGGAAAATAACGAAAACAAAGAACTCGGCTTTTTAATTGCCCAATCGTACCTTTATACTGGAGCTGTTACGGGAGTCTTAAAATTGTCATTCGGCAGAGAAAGACCTTTAACCGGAGGCGATGCTTTCACTTACCATCCTTTTTCATTTAGAAACAACGATTATATGTCTTTCCCATCGGGACACACCTCAACATCATTCGCGCTTTCCACGGTTCTTGCTTCGCGCATCGACAGTAAATTCTTAAAAGTAATAGTTTATATACCTGCGCTGGCAGCGGGAATGTCGCGCATATGCCAGAATCAGCATTGGCTGAGCGATGTTTTTTTCGGGGCATTTCTCGGTTATTTTATCGGCAGGCATCTTGTAGAAAGAAGCTCCGGCTGGAAAAGCAAACCAGCTGAAGCAGTTCTCCCGCAGAATGTTGTTAATATTAAAGTACAATTTTGAATTCTGAATTTTGAATTTTGAATGACAGATAAAATTATTTAGAGTTTTTCTTAATCTCAGTTCCTAATCTTAATCTAATTTTTGCAAAGCGCAAAGGGCATAGCGCCGTGCCTTTCGGCAGACAGGCAAAACAGAAGGTGGTAAACAAACTGCAGAACGGAAACATATTAAACTTTCCCTTACTCCCTCCTCCGGCGGGTAAACTTACTCCTAATCTTGAACCTTACTCCTAATCTGTTTAAAGATTAAACGAGAAAAAGTTCGAGTACAATCCTATCGATACTTCGTGGAAA
>CAYTFZ010000090.1:0-10440 GCA_964437215.1 uncultured Melioribacteraceae bacterium
AACAAGCTTCGATGATAATTTCACAAAGTTATCATCAATAATTTTAATTTTTTTAAGAAATGCGCCAATAAAAATTAAAAGGAAAACTGGAGAAACAAGTTGAAGACTTAAAAAAAACGTTCCCATCTAAAACAGTTCAGCAAACTATTAATTTACTGAATCTTCCTCCAGTTGTGTTCAGCTGCAGGTTTATTATCAAGAATTACTTCTATTTGCTCAACAATTTCGGGAGTAAGTAAATTTACAAAATCAATCGATTTAAGATTACTTTCAACCTGTTCCGGTTTGGATGCTCCAGTAATAACAGAACTTACATTTTTATTCAGCAAGCACCAGGCAATCGCAAGCTGAGCCATTGTAATTCCCAGGGAATTAGCAACTCCGGTAAGCTTTTTTACTTTATCAATACGATTTTTTCCTTCTTCGGAATTTAAAATATTCCTAAGCCAACCGTAATTTTCGAGGTTAAGACGAGAGTTTTCCGGTATTCCGTTATTGTATTTTCCGGTTAAAAAGCCGCTGGCTAAAGGACTGAATGTTGTGGTACCCAATCCGATTTTTGAGTAAAGGGATTTGTACTCTTCTTCAACTCTTTGTCTTTTAAACATATTGTATTCAGGCTGTTCCATTACCGGTGGAATGAGATGCTCGCGGCGTGCAATATTATATGCTTCCTGAATCTGTATTGCGCTCCATTCACTTGTTCCCCAATAAAGAGCTTTCCCCTGCTGGAGAATATGATTCATTGCCCATACAGTTTCTTCAATTGGGGTAAAAAGGTCGGGGCGATGGCAATATATAAGATCAACATACTCCATTCCCAACCTTTTCAAAGAAGCATCAGTTCCTTCAACAATATGCTTTCTCGAAAGTCCGGTATCGTTTTGTCCTTTTCCTCCCCAGAATATTTTTGTGGAAATTATCAGATCGCTCCTTTTCCAGCCTGCTCTTTTTATAACACTTCCCATAATCTTTTCAGCTTCGCCGGCAGCATAGACTTCTGCATTATCAAAAAAATTTACTCCGGAATCGAATGCTGTTTTCATACAATCGTAAGCGATGCTTTCACCAATTTGTTCGTGAAATGTAACCCACGAACCGAATGATAAGGCTGATACCCTTAAACCCGATTTCCCTAAATTTCTATATTCCATTATATTTTAATCTACGATAGAAAAAAGTTTAATAATTCTAAAAACAAAGCATAAAAAACAATTAGTTCTTTATAACTGGCTCAGGAATATTTTGTTTAACCGGAATACTAACCTTAACTGAAGTCCCTTCATTTTCCTTGCTTGTTACCGTTATACTGCCGTTATGAGCTTTAACGAATTCATTACAAAGAATAAGACCTAAGCCTGTACCCTTTTCGTCGTTAGTACCGGTTGTAGAAATATGCTCATCAACTTTAAACAATTTACTTAAATTTGTTTTTGGTATTCCAATTCCACTGTCTTTTACTATTATCTCCCAGAAGTCACCATTTTTTGAAGCGGTTACTATTACACTTCCTCCAGGACGCGAAAACTTTATTGCGTTGGATATTATATTCCGCAGAGATGTATTAATCATATTTACGTCAACATCTGCAATACTTTTATGTTTTACTTCACTTTTTATTGTTATTTGTTTCTTATTTGCAATAATCGAAAGAGCATCTACATTTTCTTTAATAAGTTTAGACAAATCGCATTTAACAGGATTGAAAGCAATTCGTCCGGTTTGCGAACGAGCCCACTGTAAAAGATTTTCGAGCAATTGATATGCATAATGTGATACTTTATCAATCTGACTTAAGAATTCTCTCTTTTCGAGGTTATTCATTTCGTCGAATTCTGCCATAAGAATACTGGAAAATCCTAATATTGTGTTAAAAGGATTCTTTAAATCGTGAGCAATTATTGAAAAGAATTTATCTTTTGTAATATTTAATAACCTTAATTCCTCGGCATATGCTTTTACTTTTTCCTGAGCTTCAACTGTATCTGTAAGATCTTTGGACATCCCCACAAGTCCGATTATTTTACCTTTATCATTTGTAAAAGGAACTTTTGATGCTGAAACCCACCTGAAATGTCCTTCAGCATTCCTTATCCGTTCCAATTTGTTGCTCATCGGTTTACCGGTTTTTATTACTTCCTGCTCGTCTTTAAAAGCTTCCTGCGCATGTTCCTTTGTAAAAAAGTCAAAATCGGTTTTACCAACCGCTTCTTCAACACTTTTAAGACCTAACAACTTAGCCTGCTGTTTGCTTATGAGGGTAAATCTGGATTTAATATCTTTAAAATATATTGTATCGGTAAAATTGTCCATCAGTGCCTGAAGCAAGAAACTTTTATGCTGAAGTGAATCATTTTCTTCTTCAAGCTGGTTAATTTTTTCTTTTAATTGATTAATTTCAGATTCTAATTTTTTAATTTTTTCCGTATCACTCATAACTGTACGATTTTCTTTTTTTTTCTGAAAAAGGATTTTTTTATTTGATTTATAAAATAATTATTTTTTTATGATTATTGTAATAATATTTTAAAAAATTTACAGCAATGTCCCTTTAAGAATTAAAAATGCAAATGAAAAATATATTATTATTCCTACAACATCCACAAGAGTTGCAACAAAGGGCGCGGAAGAAGTTGCAGGATCGAGCCCTATTTTTTTTAACAGAATCGGCAGCATTCCCCCCATCAATGTTCCCCATGTAACAACCCCTATTAAAGCAAAAGAAACTGTAAATCCTATAAGTATCCAATATTCACCATACACACCGAAATATTTACCCCATATAAATACCCGCGTAAATCCAAGTATTCCTAAAATAGAGCCAAGTATTATTCCAGACATAATCTCTCTTTTCAAAACAAAAAACCAATTTTTTATCGTAATTTCGTGAAGAGCTATTGCACGTATTACAAGAGTTGCCGCCTGCGAACCTGAATTACCTCCGCTTGAAATTATCAGCGGAACAAATAGCGCAAGTATAACCGCTTTACTAATTTCTTCTTCAAAATACGCCATTACGGATGCAGTAAGCAACTCTCCCAAAAAAAGAACGCTTAACCATATAGCTCTTTTCTGAATCATTCGTTTTAATGAAATATTAAGATACGGTTCTTCTATTGCTTCGGTACCTCCGAATCTGTGAATATCTTCGGTTGCCTCTTCTTCTGCAATATCAAATACGTCGTCGATGGTTACCATACCCAAAAGAGCACCGGCTGAATCGGTTACAGGCAAAGCTACTCTGTCGTATTTTTTAAAATACTCAATAGCTTTTTCCTGGTCATCGTAAACATTTAAGTTTATGTAATTTTTATCAAGTATTTCTTCAATTTTCTGATTAGGATCGGCAAAAATAAGTGTCCGGATTTTAATATCATCTATTAAAATATCCTGTTCGTTTACAACATAAATAACATTAACCGTTTCGCTATCATTTCCGAATTTGCGAATATAATCAAATGCTTCGGCAATTGTCATATCTTGTGTAACGGCTATAAAATCGGTCGTTAAAAGTCTTCCTACGCTGTATTCAGGATATGCAAGAAGCGAAAGTGCAATTTCCCGCTCCTCGGTATTTAATAGTCCTATTAATTTTTTTGAAACTGTTGACGGGAGTTCTTCAAGGAATGAAGTTCTATCGTCAGGCGACATCTCATTAAGAATTTTTGCAGCTTCTGCATTACTTAAGCTTTTAATAATTTCGAGCTGGGTTTCAGGTTCTATATATTCAAAAACATCTGCAGCAAGATTAGTATGAAGAATTCTAAAAAAAATTGCTCTTAAATTTTCGGGCAGGTCAGTTACTATTTCTGCTACATCAGCTAATTCTAATTCATCAACAATTTCTTTTAAAACAGCAAAGTTCTTTTTTATAAGAAGGTCTTGTATTTCAGGATTAATTAGTTTGTTGAGCAAGCCGCACCTATAAAAGAATAAATTACAGCAATTTTAATTTTCTATCGGGTAAACATCTATATTTTTTTTTAATTTTCAAAGTCGTTTTGAATTTTATTAGGGGCTTTTTTTTGTATCTATATTCATTCAAAAAAAAATATGATACTACAAGTTCAAACAAACATTTTTTATTCTTATTTTTACAAAAACTAATAAATTTTTATGAACAGAATTAAGCAATTTTTAAATACAACTTTTCTTGGAGGATTTGTTATAGTTCTCCCTCTCGTAATTCTTTTCTTAGTTTTCCGTTCACTATTCTTATTTATTCTCGAAAATATTGAACCAATAACTCAAATTTTCACTGAAACAGCTAAAACCGATAAGTTGCTTGCCTCTGCAATGACTATTGGGATTATTTTAGGAATTTGCTTTTTACTTGGGTTAGTTATCCGTACAAAAGCAGGAATATTTATTTATAATTTATTTGAAGAAAACATTCTTATAAGAATACCTGGATACAGAATTGTAAAAGAAACCGTAACACAGCTATTTGGTTCACAAAAAAATTTATTCAGCGGGGTTGCACTTGTAAATCTTTATGGAAATTCGACTTTACTTACTGCATTTATAACAGACAGACATACTGACGGAAGTTATACAGTATTTATTCCCTCTGCTCCTGCACCTACTGCCGGTTTTGTATATCACCTTAAAAAAGAAAATGTTCACGAAATCGATTATCCAATTGATTTAGCAATGAAAACAATCATCAGTCTTGGAGCAGGATCGCATAATTTACTTGAAAAATATATTTTAATCAAAAAATAAGCGGTATAATTTGTTTTAATATTTTTTAATATTCATCTCAAATAAACTTTGTAAATAAAGCTTTATTTGTATAATTTATGGAGATGCTATGGCTTACCTAAAAACTTTTTTCTTTATTTTTGTTTCACTTGTTATGTTTTCCTGCGGCACGCAAGAAAAACAAAAATTGTATATCTATAATTGGACAGATTACATTTCTCCTGGTCTTATCAGAAAATTTGAAGATGAAAACAACTGCACAATAGTATACGATACTTACGATTCAAACGAAAATATGCTAACAAAGGTAATGCATACGCAGGCTTCGTACGATATCGTATTTCCCAGCGGGGACCATGTTGTTTTTATGATTCAAAAAAAACTTATCGAAAAACTCAATAAATCTAAAATTCCTAATTATAAAAATCTAAGCAAATCTATTATGAACAAAGTATCTGAGTACGATTCCGGAGCGCAATACTCTATTCCGTATTTTTGGGGAACAACCGGTTTAATATACAACAAAAGATATATCCCCGAAGAAAAAATGCAAAATGTATCGTGGAATATTCTTGCCGACAAATCGCTCAATAATAAAAACGTTGTTACGATGCTCGATGATGCACGATCGGTTGTTGGAGCTGCATTAATATATTCTGGTTACTCTTTAAATGATATGTCCCCTGAAGCATTAGCAAAAGCAAAAACAGCATTACTCGAATGGGATAAGAATGTATCTCAATACGATTCGGATTCCTATAAAAATGAAATACAAGATGGCACAACCTGGCTTGCTCAGGCATATAACGGAGATGCATTACAGGTAATAAGCCAGAATGAAGATGTGGGTTTTGTACTGCCTGTTGAAGGTGCCGAATTATGGATTGATTCTTTTGTTATTCTTAAAAATGCCGAAAATAAAGATCTGGCATACAAATTTATTGATTTTATGCTCGATGCAGAAAATGCGAAAGAAAATGCTGATTATGTTCAGTATGCCGTTCCAAACGATGCTGCATTTGCACTTCTTGATGAAGAAACCAAAAACGATACAATTAAATACCCTTCGGATAATTATTTAAAGAAGTGTTCCATTCTTAAAAATGTTGGCGAAGGAATTACAGAATTGAATAAAATTTGGGAAGAAATTAGGAACAACTGATTTTTGTAAAATAAAAAAAATGAACCCGCTAAAAGCGGGTTTTTTTTTATTTATCTTTTGAAAAATAAGTGTAAATAGCCGGAATTACAAAAAGAGTAAGTATTGTTGAGAAAATTAATCCGCCAATTACTACAATACCCATCGAAACTCTCGATTCCGAACCGGCGCCAAGAGCAAGTGCAATTGGCAATGTACCAAGAATTGTGGATAAACTTGTCATAAGAATTGGACGTAAACGTAGACGCGCTGCTTCCTTAACGGCTTCGATCGCGTTTAATCCGGTTTCTTTCTGCTGATTAGCAAATTCAACAATTAGAATTCCGTTCTTTGTTACTAAACCGATTAACATTATCTGTCCAATCTCGCTGAAAATATTTAAAGTCTGGCCGAAATACCAAAGCGAAAACAAAGCGCCAGCAATAGCTAAAGGCACTGTAAACATAATTATAAAAGGGTCGCGAAAACTTTCGAACTGCGCGGCAAGAGTGAGGTATATTAAAACCAGAGCGAGCATAAAAGTAAATAACAAGCTTGACGAACTTTCCACAAAATCTTTCGAAGCTCCTTCCAATGTTGTAGAATATGTATCATCAAGAACTTCCTTTGCAATTTTATCCATTTCATCGATACCGTCACCAATAGTTTTACCAGGAGCAAGACTTGCAGAGAATGTTGCACTTACATATCTATTAAATCTGTAATATTGAGGAGGTGTACTTCTTTCGTGCATGGAAATAAGATTATCGAGTTGAATTAATTCATTTTTATTGCTCCTTACATATAAGGATGCTACATCTAAAGGTTTATTTCTATTTGATTTGTTTACTTGTCCAATAACCTGATACTGCTTTCCATTCATAACATAAAAACCGAACCGGGAACCGCTGAAAGCCAACTGCAAAGTTTGTGCAATATCCATAGCCGAAACACCTAACTGACGGGCTTTTGTTCTATTAATTTCAACAACAACCTCAGGTTTATTAAATTTAAGGTCTACATCAACATTTGCAAAAACCGGATTACTTTGGGCTTTTTGTAAAAAGTCAGGAATAATTTTCCTTAACTTTTCTATATTTGTTGCCTGAACTACATACTGTACCGGTAAACCTCCTCTGCGGGTTGAAATAGACTGGCTTTGAATTACAAAAGAACGGGCATCATTTAATTCAGAAACTAGAGATGTTATTTTATTAGCAACCTCCTGCTGAGAGCGTATCCGTTTATCCGGATCAACCAGCATTATTCGTACAAATCCTCCTCCGCTCCCGCTCGTCATGGATATCATAGATTCAGTTTCTTTTATTGAATCCCTTAATACTTCTGTTAAGTTGTTTATATATCTATCGGAAGCCTCGTATGAAGTACCTTCGGGAAGTGTAGCCCTTACCTGAAGCTCTCCTCTGTCTTCAATTGGCGCTAATTCGGATTGTAAAACAGAGCCAACAACAAACATCAATACAAATGAGATTCCCATAACAACAAATGCAAGCCATCTTTTTGCGATAAAAGAATCTAACGATTCCCTGTACTTATTTTCAAACCAGACAAAATATGGTTCGGTTTTATTATAAAACCAGTTATGCTTCTCTTTGCTTTTAAGAAGTTTAGAACTTAACATAGGAGTTAAGGTTAATGCCACAAAAGAAGATATTATTACAGAACCCGCTATCACAACACCGAATTCTACAAATAATCTTCCTGTAATTCCTTCTAAAAACATTATAGGAAGGAAAACTGCCGCAAGTGTAATTGTTGTGGAAATTACGGCAAAAAAGATTTCGGAGGCTCCATTTGTTGCCGCATCAACCGGCTGCATTCCATCTTCAATTTTACGATAAATATTTTCAAGAACAACAATTGCATCGTCAACAACAATGCCTATGGCAAGAACAATTCCTAATAATGTTAAAATATTTATTGAAAAACCAGCAATAAACATTATAAAAAAAGAACCGACTAACGATACAGGTATGGCAAGAATAGGTATAAGAGTTGTGCGCCAATCACGAAGGAAAAGGAAAATTATAATAATAACCAAACCTAGTGCTATAAAAATTGTTTCCTGAACTTCTGATATTGAATTACGTATATATTTTGTAACATCAAAACCAATCCCTGTTTCTATATCTTCAGGTAAGTCCTTTTTTATCTGTTCTATTCTTTTATAAAACTCATCTGCTATTTTAATATAATTTGCCCCGGGTTGTGGGATCAGCACAACTCCAACCATCGGGACACCGTCTCTGCGCAGCATAGCTCTGTCATTCTCGGGATATAGTTCTGCATTACCAATATCTTTGAACCTTACAACAATTCCATTACTTTCTTTTATAATTAAATTATTAAAATCATTTGTTGTTGTTAATCGGCTGAGAGTACGAACAGTCAGCTCAGTATTCCGTCCTTCCAGACTTCCAGACGGCAGTTCAATGTTCTCGCGGCTCAACGCATTTCTAATATCTAAAGGAGTAATTCCAAATGCAACAAGCTTAGCGGGATCCATCCATAATCTCATCGAATATTTGCGCTCGCCCCAAATAGAAACGCTGCTAACACCCGGAATTGTTTGCAACCTCTCCTTAAAAATATTAAGAGCAGCATCCGAAAGCTGCATTAAATCGCGAGAATTACTTTTTACATTAAGAAATACAATAGGAACTGCATCTGCATCAGCTTTTGATACGATGGGCGGATCGACATCTTGCGGAAGAAATCTTTGTGCTCGCGAAACTCTGTCGCGAACATCATTGGCAGCATCTTCCAAATCTATATTAATATTAAATTCTACTGTTATAGAACTGCTTCCATCGCGGCTGACAGATGTAAGAGAACGTATTCCGGCTATTCCGTTTATTTGTTCTTCGAGAGGTTCTGTTACCTGCGATTCAATAATATCTGCATTCGCTCCGGGGTAGTTGGCTCTTACATTTATTATTGCCGGATCAATACTTGGATATTCCCGGATACCAAGGTATGTATATCCGATAATTCCAAAAAGTACAATTACTATCGACATTACTATAGATAAAACAGGACGGCGTATGCTTATTGACGATAAACTCATAATTAAATTCTTTTATTGTTTTTTTACTTTATTATTTCTTTAATTTTTACTGGTGTACCCGGCCGGAGCTGAATGATACCTGAAACTATAATTGTATCTCCTTCATTTATTCCAGACAGTATCTGAATATCTTTTTCAGTGCGAATTCCTGTATGAACTTTTTGCTGTACAGCTGTTCCGTTCTTGTAAACATAAAGCATTTCACCTGAAATATCCGGAAATACGACATCCGAAGGAACCATTAAAGTTTTTTGATATTCTTCCAGCAAAATATTAACTTCTGCATAAGCTCCCGGTGCAAGCTCGCGTCTTTCGTTAGGAACATATGCTCTGGCTTTAATTGTTCGGGTTTCTTGTTCTATTTTAGGTTCAACAGCATATACTTTTCCTATATATTCTTTTCCTGTTGATGAAAGTTTTACCGATATCTTCTTCCCTGCTTTCATAATTTCGTAATACTTCTGCGGCAGAGAAAAATCTACCTTTATCGGATTAATACTTTGCAGTTTTGTTATAATTTTATCGGGAGAAATAAGACTTCCGGGACTTACAGAACGAAGTCCGACAATGCCGTCAAAAGGTGCGCGAATTTCTGTCTTTGCTATTAAAGCTTCTGTATACTCAACATCTGCTTTTACCGATTTTAATTCCTCATTTGCAATATCATATTCCGATTGGCTTGTAAGATTTTTTTCTATCAATTGCTTATATCTAAATTCTTTATCGGCGGCAAGGGTTAATCGTGCTTTATTCTTTTTCAATGTAGCCTGAAGTTCAGCATCATTAATCTTTACAAGAAGCTGACCTTTTTTTACAAGCGAACCTTCTTCAAAGTTGATCTCAATAATCTTTCCGGATATTTCACTTTTAAGTTCAACTTCTTCATTGCTTAATAATGTTCCATTAGAAAATACATTATTTTCCAATCTGCTGCCCGACATAATTTTTACATCAACAGCTGGGACATTCATTTTCATACGCATTCCCGGTTCGCTGCTTGCTGATTTAACCGACTGTATGATTTTTGGCACCAAAAGAATTGCCAAGATGATTAGTGTTACAGTCCATATAAGTATTTTTCTGGTTTTTACGCTTAATGCCATTTTGTCTTCCGATTTAATATTTTATTATGACCTAAAATAGTGAAATAAGGTTTAATTATCAGTAATAATACATACTACAATTTTAATAAAAAAAACCCGACAATTTTTAAAACGTATGTATAAATAAAAACAGCAGATTTTCATCTGCCGTTTTTTGTGGAGCTAAGGGGGATCGAACCCCTGACCTCTTGAATGCCATTCAAGCGCTCTCCCAGCTGAGCTATAACCCCAGAAATAATAAATAATTAAGAATTAATAGTTAATAATTATTGATGCAAACTTAAATAAGTTTGCTTTCTTTTTCAACTGATAAATTTTATTGATGCAATTCAAGAAGTGATATTTTTTTTGAAAAACCTTTTTTTTAAAGAAACCTTTAATAATACTTGTTTCTTTCTTAAAGGTTT
>CAYTFZ010000091.1:0-10289 GCA_964437215.1 uncultured Melioribacteraceae bacterium
AATAATTATTCATTCTTAATTCTTAACTATTAACTGCTTTCCCTATCTCATTTTTTCCAGAATATAACCAAGAAGTTCTTTTTTATTTACTCTCGTCTGCTCCATCGAATCGCGCTCGCGCACAGTTACAGTCTGGTCTTCAAGAGTCTGTGTATCAACCGTGATACAGAAAGGAGTTCCTGCTTCGTCCTGCCGGCGGTATCTTCTGCCTATTGCGCCTTTATCATCGTAGAAAACGCGCATAAACGGACGAAGGTCTGCTTCAATTTCGCGTGATATTTCCGGCATTCCGTCCTTGTTCACAAGAGGAAATATTGCAGCTTTTATAGGGGCAAGTTTTGGATGAAATCTCATCACAACGCGAAGTTCTCCGTTTACTTCTTCCTCTGCATAGGAATCAATTAAAAATGCCATAAACGAGCGGCTTGCTCCGGCAGATGTTTCTATTATGAAAGGTGTATATTTTTCTTTAGCTTCCTCATCAAAATATTTCATCGATTTACCCGAATATTCTTCGTGCCTGCTTAAATCGAAGTTTGTTCTGTTATGAATTCCTTCAATTTCGCCCCAGCCGAACGGAAATAAATATTCAATATCGGTAGCTTCTTTGGCATAATGTGCAAGTTTATCTTTAGGATGATCGTGGTATCTAAGTTTATCAGGAGTCATTCCTAAAGATTTGAACCATTCAAGACGCGCTGCTTTCCACTGATCGTAATACTTTTTGTCGTCGCCGGGTTTTACAAAATACTGCATTTCCATCTGTTCAAATTCTCGCGTGCGGAACAAGAAATTTTTCGTGTTTATTTCATTACGGAAAGCTTTTCCTATCTGGGCAATTCCAAAAGGAAGTTTCTGCCTGCTTGCGTTCTGCACGTTAAGGAAATTTACAAAAATTCCCTGAGCGGTTTCGGGACGCAGATAAACTGCATTTCCTTCTTTTTCTACGGGACCGATAAAAGTGCGGAACATAAGATTAAACTGGCGCGGTTCGGTAAAGCTGCCTTTAACGCCGCAATTCGGACATCCTGTGTGGGCTAAAAGATCGAATGCAATTTCTTTGTTCTCAAGAATTTTTGTAAATCTTTCGGCAAGATCACCAAATTCATTTTTAATACTTTCATATTTTTCTAATTTCGATTGATCGCCGATTTTAAGAGCTTCTTCAAAATCTTTAAGTGCGTGCTCTTTCTTCTTTTCGGATATCCCTTCTTCAAGTGTATCAAGACGGTAACGAGCTTTGCAATTTTTGCAGTCAATCATCGGATCGGTAAAATTTTCTACGTGACCGCTGGCTTCCCAAACACGCGGATGCATTAATATTGAGGCATCCAATCCTTCAACATCTTCGCGGTAAGTCATAAATTTCCACCATTCTTCCTTGATATTCTTTAACAATTCAACACCAAGCGGACCGTAATCCCAGCAGCCGTTCAAGCCGCCGTATATTTCACTGGACTGAAAAACAAAGCCCTTTCTTTTTGCAAGCGATACTATTTTTTCAAGTACGTCATTTTGTTTTTTATTTTGCTGTGCGATGGTAAACCTCAAATTTATTTTTTTACTGTGCAAATATAATCAAGTTTGGAATTCGCTGATACACTTTTTAAGTTCGGTTTTAAGATAATTTTGTATTGATGAATATTTTTCTCTGTCAACCGAACCTTTCTTAAATGAAATTTCCAAAAGATTCAAACTGCCGGAAATGTAATTTAATTTAATAAGTTTATTATCTTTTAAGGCAATAATGTGATTTTCAATCGTTTTAAAATCACCCCGCTCAACCGGTCCCGAAAGCGATGCTGCTGTTCCTTTTTCTGCAAGATTGTTTAATGTGCATTCCATAATCGGTTTAAGAAGCTGCGCCGGAGAAATATCGCCTTCCCACGATTGAGCAAACATATTTTCGGCATTCG
Source organism: uncultured Melioribacteraceae bacterium (assembly GCA_964437215.1). Classification (GTDB taxonomy): domain Bacteria; phylum Bacteroidota; class Ignavibacteria; order Ignavibacteriales; family Melioribacteraceae; genus JAAYAN01. Next base: position 1,917 of record CAYTFZ010000091.1, read on the forward strand.
AATATTCCGAAACAAGCATATTCGAAGCGAACACTCCCGCAAGGTGATAATAAATTTTCCCTTCGGAAGAAATCCGGAACGGTTTCAGACCAATGCTTTTGGCAAGATTGAAAATAAGCGGAAATGTTTTATCATCAGCTTCGGCAGCAGCAAGCATATTTTTTATTTCTACAGTTTTTTTTGAAGGAAATGTCTGCATAATATGAAATGATGCAACAGATGCATTTCTTTCTTTAAGGATTTTTATTGAATCCGAATTTTGCGCGCCCGAAAGGTGGATGAAAATTTTTCCGGTTAAATCAATATTTAAATTATAAACTGCTTGTGCTGTACTTTCAATCTGTTCGTCATTTACAGAAATGAAAATTATTTCAGAAGATAATGCTTCGAAGTATTCTGTTGAAAACCTGCAGTTTTCAAATTGGTTTGCAAGAGCTCTTGCTGAATGTATTGAACGGCTTACAATGCAGTCTATTTTATATTCCGATCCGGCTAAAGCTTTTGAAAGTGAGTGCGCAACTTTGCCTGCGCCGATAAAGGAAATTTTACTCATCATTTCTGCCGTAAATTACCGCCGATAAATAGCCGACAACTTCGTGGTTTTTACCCGATACCATTCCTGAATGAGTCCGTGAAAGAATTTTTGATTTTTTGAAACCAAGAGTATCGGCAGCTTTCAGTAAAGCAGCTATTCCGCCGCCGCCGCAAGCTTCGCATTGATTTTCGTCAAGCGCTTTCTGAAAACCTTCATAATCGAAATCCGTAATCTTCTTTTCGGCAACAGCATCAAGTTTATCAGCTACAGATGAAGAATAAAAATGGGAAAGATCGGAGCTGGCAATTACAACAGTTTCTTCATCCCAAACTGCAGCAACAGCTTCTGCAAGCGCATCTACAAATTCCTTCCGCTGATCGCCCATAACAGCAGGAACAATTTTAATTTTTTCATTAATCATTTGCAAAAAAGGCAGATGCACTTCAACGGCATGTTCGGCTTTGTGTCCGTTAGTTCCTTCAAATATCAAATTGTTTTTTGAAATTAGAGAAGCGCTTTTTGCCGTATCAATTTCCGCCAGTCCTAAGGGAGTTTTATATGCATCGCCGTTAAAAATGCAAATTCCCGGAAAATATTCGCGATGACTTGGCGAGATAATTATTGCCGTTTTTATTTTTTTCTGCTTAATAACATTATATGCAAATGCTGCAGTTCTGCCGGAATAAATATAACCTGCGTGAGGAACGACAATGCCGAAAATATCTTTGTATTTTTCTTCGGGAAGATTTTTCATCAAACTGAGGATATCGGATTTCAGCGTCTTTGCATCGCTTTCATAAAACATTCCGGCAACGGCGGGCTCACGTATTGTGCTCATCTTCTTCCCTTTCGGAAAATACTGTGGCTGTAAACATTTCAATATCTAAAGTTTTTTTCTTCCACTCGTATGGCGGCAGACCTGCTTTTTGGCACAAAGCGGTCAGAAATCCTTCTTTATCCATTCCATGCTCTTTAGGAACCTGAGGCAGTAAAAGTCCGCGGTTATATCCCTCGCTTAAAATCAGTCCGTGCTTCCCAACTACAATATCGTCATAGGAATTCATTTTAAAAGGTTCGGAAAGGATCGAGATTTCGATGGAGATTTCATTAAATTCGTTCTTTTCAAGCGGGGTAAATCTGGTATCTTCCTGCGCCGATTTTTTTGCAACTATGGGGAGCAGCTCAATCAATGGTCTGTCCGAAACAATATAGCCCACGCATCCCCTGAGCATTTTATTGATTGTTAAAGTTACAAAAGCACCGCATTTTTTTTTCAGCGCGGGATATTTTTCCTTATCGATTTTAAACTCTTCTGCCGGCTCAAATATTTCGGCGATGGAATTTCTTACAATTTTAAGCATTAATTGCTTTTCTTCTTTTGTAATTTCCATAACATTATCAATTATTTATTGTAGTTATAAACTATAATTTTTTTTGTTTCTTGCAACAAGAAAAGTTGGTTCCCTTTAATAAAAAAACAATCGGGCATAAGTTTGCTGCAATTTTTATTTATTATTTCTTCCAAAACAGTTTTATCCGTGTTCAAATCTGCAACCCGGAAAATATTGTTGTAACTTTTATTTTTATTCTGCAAATGAAAATTATAAAGCAAAATATCTTTGTAACAGGCGTATTCAACAATCCCTTCAATCTTATTCTGCTGATAAATATCATTTAATACCCGACCGGTATTTCCATCTGCTTTTTGTCCCTGGAAAAAACGTTCAGGGAAAATATAATCGGAAAAATCTTCTACCTCCGCTGCTTTTTCGTGAAGCATTTTAAATTCTGTTTCATCAGAAATTTCCGAGATTATTTCTCCCGTAAAAAAATCTGCAGCAAAGTTTTTGTTTGTTTCGAAGCCTCGTTTAAAGCAATATATTTTTTCTTCGAAAAAAAAAGAATAGGCAAGGTCTTCGTGTTTCCATAAAAACTTTTCATTTTTAACATCATAAGCAAATAATCCGACATGCCCGGGCAAATCCGGTTTTGCAAATTTGTGAAATATTATTACGCCGTTATATATCTTTTCAATCCCAATCCAGAATTTTTCTTCGAGCTGGAAATTTTTTCTTACAGTACTGCCGTTTTCGAGATTTAGATAGCTGAAATAAACCTGTTTTTTTTCTGTATCGCGGGTTTCAACCAAAAGATATCCGTTATTGTCGGGTATAATCCGCCAGATATTTCCTTTCCCTTCAAATTCGAAATTCTTTTTTAACTTTGCCATTATTAGCGTCTCTTTAATTTTTGTTTTTAGGATTTTAAAAGCAGCTTATTTAAAGATGTTTTTAATTCATTAATTTCTACAGGTTTGTTAAAAACGCTCTTTATTCCCATTTTATAGTATTCTTCTTTCAGTGTTTTATTAATATTTTCCGATAAGATTATAATTCCCGGTTTTACCTCAAAATTTCCCAATGCAATGTGCTTAACAAGCTGAAATCCGCTCATACCTTCCAGAAAATGTTCGGTAAGCAGCAATACCGGCTGATGTTTTTTAATTATTTGCAAAGCTTCGTAACCATCGGAAGCCTCAATAATTTCGTATCCCGAAACTAAACTCTGAATTAATTTCTTGTACAGAATTCTTTCGGTTTTTTGTCCGTTTACAAGCAAAATCTGGTTTGAAACAACGGGAAGAGTAAAATAGAAAACCGAGCCTTTACCGGGTTCGCTTTCCACCCAGATTTTGCCGTTATGTTTATGTATGATATCCTTGCAAAGAGAAAGACCGAGACCCGTGCCTTTTTCTCCCTTAGTACCGCGCGAAGTAAATTTTTCGTCAATCTTAAATAATTTTTCTAAATTCTCTTTCGAAATTCCAACACCGTTATCTGAAACTCCGAAAAGATACTTATTCTCTTCGGGCTGAGGTTTTGCGGTAATTGTAATTTTTCCGCCGGAATTTGTAAATTTTATAGCGTTCGAGATAAGATTTATAATTACCTGGAGAATTAGTTCTTTATCGGCTTTAACATATATTTCGTTTTCGTATCCGGGAGCAATGCTTATGTTTTTTTCGAATGCCGCTCCATTAAGCATTTCGGAAGCTTTACTGAAAATTTCGGAAATGTTGATTTTTGCAGGTTCGAATTTGATTCTTCCGGTTTGAAGCCTTGTCCATTCAAGCAGTGAATTTACAAGATTTAAAGTGGTTCCGGCAGATTCGCTTATATAGTTAAGATATTCACGTTTTTTATTATCGCTAATATTTTCATTTTCAAGCAGGTAATTGCTGTACCCTATTATTGACGAAAAAGGCGAGCGCAAATCGTGCGAAATTATCGAAATAAATCTATCCTTTTTTTTGTTCGTTTCTGTAAGTCTGTTTATTTCGTTTTCAAGTTCTTGTTCTTTAAGTTTTTCGAATGTTATATTTCTTGCCAGAATGTAAATCCGGCTTACCGATCCGTCATTATTTCTTTCTACCGAAATCGTGTTGGAAACCCAGATAATATTTCTGAAATAATCATAAATTCTGCATTCAATTTTATCTTCTTTAATAACGGGATCGTTATAAATCCTGCTGAAAAAATCCGTTATTTTTTTTCTGTCGTCGGGTAAAATCAGTCTAATCCATAACAGATTGTTGCTCAAAAAATCGCCGGCTGTATAACCTGTTAAATCTTCAACGCCAGGCGTAACAAATTCTGTTTTAAACTTTCCGTCCCTTCTGTTTAAACACCATGAAAATGAACCGGAAAGTTTTTCTATTCTTTTAATTAAATTTTTATTGTTATTATCTTTTTCATCAGGAAATTCTGTAAATATTTGGAGCAAAATATGATTTTTAATATTCTCCAATACGGAAAAGAATGCTGAGTATTCATTCCCGTCTGAACTTTGAGCAGGCACAAAGTTTATAATCCGGTTTTGCTGTCTTCCGCTTTCAAGCTCTTTAATAATCCCTGCAAACGGATGAATGCTTTTATTATGAACAAGATCCAATGGATCGGTAATATCTTTTATTCCGCTCTTTTCGAAAGCAAATTCCCTGAATTTTTTGTTAAAATAAATTATTTTTCGTTCAAAAATAACCGCCGCCGGAAAACTGCAGAATGAAACTAATCCGGAAAGATTATTGCCTTTATTTTCATTATTATTACTTATCGAACTATCATTCATTTTAGCTGCCGTGCGAAACATTTATAAATTGCTTACAGAAATATATAATTTTAATAACAATTAACTTATTGATGGAATTATTTTTATGGAATATGTAAAAAATATCGAAGTCTTTTTGTAATTTTTGTTACATTTTTTAACAAAAGAAAGCGGTTAAGATATGATAGATCTAAAAACAAACTATTTAGGATTAGAATTACATAATCCTTTGATTGTTGGAAGCTGCGGTTTGACAAAAAATGCCGAAAAGATGTACGAATGCCAGAAAGCCGGAGCCGGAGCCGTAGTTGTTAAAAGTCTTTTTGAAGAAGCTTTGGCTTTGGAACAGATAAAATTATCGGAAGCGCTCGAAGATCATCCCGAAGCTTACGATTACAAATATGCAAACATCGAAAAAATGTACGGCTCGGAGCAATATTGCGAAATCATCCGCGAAGCTAAGAGGAAACTGAATATACCTGTAATTGCAAGCTTAAACTGCATTTCGGAAAAATGGTGGAAAAATTATGCGAAACAAGTGGAAGAAGCCGGAGCAGATGCAATTGAGCTGAATATTTACACTACGGTTTATGACGAAGCTGTATCTGCCTCGGAAGTGGAATACAATTATTTAAGGATTGCAGAATCTGTAAGAAAAAGCGTATATATTCCTGTTGCCATTAAAATCAGCAAATATATAACAGCATTTCCAAATCTTGCATTCCTTTTGGAAAAAAGAGGAATCAACGGACTTGTAATGTTTAATAAATTTGTTGAACCGGATATCGATATCAGCAAAATGGAATTACGTTCTGTTTTTAATTTCAGCAAGCCGGAAGATTTCCTCGTTACTTTAAGGTGGATTGGAATCTTGTCGGGCGAAAGAAATATTGATTTATGTGCTTCAACCGGAATTTTTGATTCCGAAGATGCAATTAAAGTTTTACTTGCCGGCGGGAAATCTTTTCAGGTTGTTTCTGCAATATATAACAATGGTTTTTCTCACATTCGGCAAATGTTAGACGGAATAACTGAATGGATGAAAAAAAATAATTTTTCATCTATCGAAGATTTCCGCGGAAAACTGAGTTTTAAAAGTTCGGAACTTAATAATCAGTTTTTACGCGCACAGTTCATCGAAAAAACAGATATTTAGATAAAGGGAAAAATGAACAAAAGCACACTTCTTAAAACAATCGGTCCGGGAATTCTTTTTGCCGGAGCAGCAATCGGCGGCTCGCATTTAATTCAATCTACCCGCGCAGGAGCCGATTATGGTTTTCAGCTTATCTGGCTGGTTTTAATTATCAATTTCATTAAATATCCTTTTTTCGAATACGGAATAAGATATACAACCGCAACAGGCAAAACACTTATCGAAGGATATAAAGAGCTTGGTAAATGGGCGGTTGTAACATTTTTTATTTTTAATCTTTTAACAGCAACCGTAAATGTTGCAGCAGTTACAATTGTTACAGCCGGTTTAACAGGTCATTTATTCGGATTAAAATTAAGCGCATTTCAAATAAGCATAATTTTAAGCATTTTTGCTATCACCCTTCTTTTTATAGGGAAATATCCACTGCTCGATAAATCTGTTAAAATAATGATAACTTTACTTGCTATTTCAACAACCATTGCTATGATTTTGGCAATGAGCAACTCTTCTACTACAGAAAACAGCGCTGCGGCTGCTGAACTTTGGACCGGCGGAGGAATTGCTTTTTTAATTGCATTAATGGGTTGGATGCCTGCACCTATTGAATCTTCAGTTTGGCCATCATTATGGGCTCTCAAAAGACGAGACCAGACAAAATATATTCCTAATTTAAAAGAAGCGCTTATTGATTTTAAAATCGGTTACATAGGCACCGCAATTTTAGCAGTTTTTTTTGTAATGCTTGGTGCATATATTATGTTCGGCAGCGGTGAAAAGTTTTCTTCGGACGGAGTGGCTTTTTCTGGACAGCTTGTTTCATTATATACAAAAACTTTAGGAAACTGGAGTTTCTGGTTGATTTCTGTTACTGCTTTTATGACTATGCTGAGTACCGTTTTAACTGTAGTAGATGCATACCCGCGCACTTTAGAAGTTTCGATGAAAGAGATTTTTCCTTCTGCTAAATCATCGGGTGAAAAATTATATTGGATATGGGTTGTGGCTAATGTTCTTGCTGCTTTAGTGATAATCGGTGTCTTTACTAAATCAATGCGCCAGCTTATTGATTTTGCAACGGTTCTTTCGTTTCTTGCTGCCCCCGTTTTTGCTTTTATAAATTATAAAACAGTTACTTCCGGTAACATAGAAGAAAAATTCAGACCTTCAGGATTCATGCGGAAATTAAGCTGGTTCGGATTTTCTTTTTTAGTAATTTTCAGTCTGATTTATATTTATTCACTTTATTTTATTTGATTGAAATGGAGAAAAAAGTTTTTGTAATAACAGGAGCTGCCCAGGGAATCGGTCTGGCCGCATTTTATCACTTTTTAGGCAGCGGTAATAATGTTGCTGTTTTGGATTCTGATAGGCAGGCATTAAAGTTTCTTTCGGAAAAAATGCCCTCCAGCGAAAATTTTTTACTTCTTGAATGCGATGTTTCTGATGAGTCTCAGGTTAATGATGCAGTATTAAAAATTACCGAAAAATTTTCTTCGGTTGATGTTCTTGTAAACAATGCAGCTATAAATATTGTAAAAAAAATCACAGAACTCTCTAAAAACGAGTGGGATAAAGTAATCGGCACTAATTTAACCGGAATATTTCTTACGGTTAAATACTTACTGCCCATTTTCCGGAACGGATGCGGAAAAATTATAAATATTTGTTCAACGCGGGCTTTTCAATCGGAAGCTGACACTGAAGCTTATTCTGCATCAAAAGGCGGTGTGTTTTCTTTAACTCATTCGCTTGCTGCAAGTCTGGGTCCCAATATTCTTGTTAATTCTATTAGTCCCGGTTGGATTAACACCGAAGGATTTAAGCACTCAATTAATACCAAAATAGATATTTCAAAGGAAGATCATCTTCAGCATTCCGCTGGAAGAGTAGGCATTCCGAAGGATATTGTTGAAATGATTGATTACCTCAGTTCGGATAAAGCAGATTTCATAACCGGACAAAATTTTATTATTGACGGCGGTATGACAAAAAAAATGATTTACATTTAAAACGGAGGATTTATGTTCAGTAAAAAAGAAGATTTTTTAATGGCTTTAAAAAACGAACACATGGCAACAATTAAAGTACTAGAAATGATTGACGAATCGAAAAAAGCCGTAAAGTTAAACGATAATCTGAGAACGTTGGAAAGAATGGCTTGGCATATCACCCAATCGGTAACCGAAATGCCTCATAAAGTCGGCTTAGTGGATGAAGATTACCTCGAAAACAAACCGATACCGGCAACAATGAAAGAGCTGATTTCCGAATACAAGAAATACGGAAAAATGCTGGCAGAAGCTGTTAAAAGCCGATGGACAGATGAGGATCTTCAAAAGGAAATTAATCTTTACGGAGAAATGTGGAAAAACGGGCAGACTTTATACGTAATAATTGTTCACGAAATTCACCACCGCGGCGAAATGATTGCATTAATGCGCGCACTTAATATGAAAGTGCCTGGAATTTACGGTCCGGCAAAAGAAGAATGGTCAAATTTCGGAATGCCGGCAATGGAATAAAAATTGTAAGGGAAATGAATACATTTCCCTATTTGTTCTTATTCATCTTT
>CAYTFZ010000092.1:0-10150 GCA_964437215.1 uncultured Melioribacteraceae bacterium
CGAGGTATTTTCACTGCAATTATAGTTCTTATTCTATTGCTTTTATTTCGTATTCATAATTAAAATCATTACTTAGTTGTTCATAAAACATATCAAAATCTAATACTTCTTCCAAATAAAAGACTCCATGTGGTACATTCCCTTTGAAAATATGATTAGCCGTAATAGCAGCAACTTTACCAGTTATCAAAGAATTATTATAGCCAATTATTGATGACTGATGTTTTACTCTCTTATTTTCTTTTATTCCTTCAATATCTACCTTTACTGAGTATATATCGGAACTTAGCTTCAACTTATTGATTGTAATTAAAAGGACATTTAATATTCGTAAATATAGATTATAAGCAAAATCATATTTTAACATTTTATAAAATCCCAAGAGTTTTAATACTACTAACTTTTTAGTAATAAAAACAGAATCATAACATAAATATGAAGAAACATTTTTTAAGTTAAGGGTTTTAGGAATTGAATGCTGATCAGCTAAATCAAAAGAATATGCAGTCCTGATTTTTAATTTTTTCGGGAATTTAGTTTTCTTTTTATTCTTAAATGTTTTAATAGATTCTATCGTATTTTCACGTTCAAGTGAGAATTCTTTATTAATATTATCTAATAACCACTTAATGCCATCAAAGCCATGCCTTTCACCTAGACCCAGCAATAAAAATAAATCGACTGTTGTTATTTTATCAAAATAAGGTTTGACTTTTTTAACCATTAAATTTGATAAACCTGGAGCTAACCCAACACCTAAAATACAAACTGTTTCAGTTTCAACGGCTCTATTTTTAAATAACTCAATTTCTGAAGGTATTTTATTCGATGGAGAAATATCAATATAGTTAATTTTATTTTCGATGCAATATAAAGCTAAATTATTTTTATCCGGGCTTAAGCACATTATTACTATTCCGAAATCTATTAATTTTTCATTAAAACTTTCAGTATCGTAAATGTCAATCTTAAAAGGCTTTACTTTCCCGTCTGTTCTATTCGAAAAGAAAAGTGCTTTTTGCATATTTCTACCGCCTGCAAATACCCTCTGCGGAAATATTTTTATCAGCTCAAGGCAGACGTTTTGTCCAACTTGACCATATCCGCCTATAACTAATATTTTATCTTTCATTCATTTGTCTGTAATTTATGATTAAAGTTTATTTTTTATACAATGAAACTATTAAACCCATTAGATTTATAAAGGTCTCGATTTCTTTTTTGAGTTATTACCAATAAATTGATAGAAAGAAGAACTTCCCAAAAGAAAGGAGACTCAATATGAAAGTAACAAAAAAGCTGAGAAACGCCAAACCAAAAAAAATTATTCAACAAAAATTCTTTAATCTTTTCTCCTTACTCTTACCTCTTACTTCTTACCTCTTTCTCATATAATCAAGATTTTTTCTTATCAGTTCATTTCTGGTTTGCACGCTCGCGGCGCTTCGTAAACCGTCGGGCGGAGTATTTAAAACATAATCCAAAAGTTTGTCTACTGACGAGGTAGCCACGTGAAGCCGCGTATCCGAAGAAGCATAATAAATAAAAACTTCGCCGTTCGGTTTTTCAATCCAGCCGTTGCTGAAAGTTACGTTCGAAACATCGCCTGCTCTTTCCTCTCCCATAGGTGCAATAAAATATCCGCCTGGCTTGGCTATTACTTTTTCGGGTTCATTTAAATCTGCAAGAAACATATACATCACATATCGTAACCCTGCGGCGGTGTTTCGCACTCCGTGAGCCAGATGCAGCCAGCCTTTTGCTGTTTTTATCGGCGCGGGACCAAGACCGTTTTTAACTTCGTAAACAGTATGATAAGTTTTATTATCCATTATAATTTCCTGTTTCACTTCGGCACGCTCCATATTCTCGCTTAATCCCCAGCCGATTCCTCCGCCCGAACCTGTATCGATAAATCCGTCCTGCGGACGCGTGTAAAGCGCGTATTTTCCGTTTACAAATTCGGGATGAAGTACAACATTGCGCTGCTGACCGGAATATGAAATAAGGTCATTCAGCCTTTCCCAATTAATTAAATCTTTTGTACGGGCAATTCCGCAGGCGGCAACAGCCGAAGAAGTATCGCCGGCAGGAGCTTTTGTGTCTTTTCTTTCCGTGCAGAATAAACCGTAAATCCATCCGTCCTCGTGCTGAACTAAACGCATATCGTAAACGTTTGTGTCGGGTTCGTTTGTTTCAGGCAAAGTTACAGGATAATCCCAAAACCTGAAATTATCAATTCCATTATCGCTTTCGGCAACTGCAAAAAAAGATTTACGGTCGGATCCTTCAACCCGCGCCATTACAATATATTTTCCGTTAAAAAGCATTGCGCCTGCGTTAAAAACAGCATTAATACCCTGCCTTTCCATCAAAAAAGGATTTGTTTCCGGATTGAAATCGTACCTCCAAAAAAGCGGTGTATGCTCTGCCGTAAGCGCTGGATATTTGTAACGGTCGAAAATTCCGTTGCCGAGTTCTTCTTTCTCATTTTTGTGCGAAATCAGCTTTTCGTGTGCTTGATTAAGCAACGCCAGCCGTTTATTGAAATCATCTTTATTCATATTTCTGTACTCCAAATATTTATTAAACAAATTTATAAAAATATTATTATTTTCTAATTACAAGAATTTATTAAATATAAAATTTCAACTTCCAAGTGAGGTTTTCAAATGAAAAAAATATTTCTTGCCTTTTTGCTGATAACGTCTGTAAGCATTTACGGACAGACATATAATTTTAATATTTCAGTAACCGATTCGCTCCGGGAAATAAGTCCCTATATTTACGGGACAAACCAGTCGGGCGAAGATGTTAACAACACGTTTTTCCGAATCGGGGGGAACAGGCTGACCGGTTATAACTGGGAAAATAATGCGTCTCACGCCGGAACAGACTATTACAACTCGAGTGATAATTATTTACCATGGGTTATGGGGATTGAAAGTGAAAGCAACGTTCCGGCTTCAGTAATGATTAGTCATCACGAAAATTCACTTTCACAAGGAGCAAATTCTCTGGTTACGCTTCAGATGGCAGGTTATGTTGCAAAGGATAAAGACGGTACAGTTACAGAGGGACAGACAGCTCCTTCTTCAAGATGGAATCAAGCTGTTTCTGCTAAAGGAAGCGATTTTTCTTTGAATCCGGATTTAACCGACAATTATGTTTATATGGATGAATTGGTAAACAAACTGGTAAACGAATTTGGTTATGCCGGCAGTGAAACAGGAATTTTTGCCTACTGTTTGGATAATGAACCCGCTCTTTGGCCAAGCACGCATCCGCGTCTGCATCCGGCACAGGCAACTTGCAACGAAGTTGTAAATAACGGAATCGAACTGTCTATGGCGGTAAAAAATGTAGATGCCGGGGCAAAAATATTCGGTCCGGTTTTTTATGGATTCAGCGCATATTACAATTTACAGGATGCACCTGACTGGCCGACAGTATCGAATAAAAAGGGGTATGACTGGTTTATTGATTATTATCTTGATGAATTTAAAAAAGCAGAAACAGCCCAAGGCAAACGGCTCCTCGATGTTCTTGATTTGCACTGGTATCCGGAAGCAAAAGGAGACAACAGAATTTCTGATAACACATCAAATTCCGAAAATGATGTTGCTGCCCGGTTACAAGCGCCGCGTTCGTTATGGGATAATAATTATACTGAGAACAGCTGGATCGGTCAGTGGTTTTCGGATTACCTCCCTTTACTGCCAAAAGTTAAGCAGTCAATTGATAAATATTACCCGGGCACAAAAATAGCAATAACCGAGTTCACTTACGGCGGAGAAGATAATATTTCCGGGGCAATTACTACTGCCGATGTACTTGGTATCTTCGGAAAATATGATGTCTATGCTGCATCTTTCTGGGCAGGAAATGAAAATTCAAGTTATATATATGAGGGATACAAAATATTCAGGAATTACGACGGAAACAAATCAGTTTTTGGTAATCTTTATGTCCCGTCAGTAACAAGCGATTCAGTTAATAGTTCAGTATATTCCTCAATTTCTTCGCTTGATAATAAATTTCATATTATAGCCATTAATAAAAGTTCAGAAACTGCCACAGCAAATTTTAACATAAACCAAAGTTCTCAAATATTCGATGGGAAAGTTTGGTGTCTTGATGGAACTCAAAGTTCGATAAGACAGTTGCCGGATGCAGTAAATATTACAGATAATTCCTTCAGCTATCAATTACCGGCTTTATCAATCTGCCATTTTATTTTTGAGAATGATGTTCCTTTTGATGTTGAACTATCTAAACCAGAAAATTTTGAAATTGAAGTAAACAGCTACCCTAATCCTTTTAATAACAGTCTGAAAATAGAGTATTCAATCCCTTCAAAGGATTTTGAAAAAATTGAAATTTTCGATATTTCAGGAAAAACAGTTAAAACATATTTGAATCCTGCAAAATCGGGTGTTATAGAATGGGACGGCAAGGATAATAACGGCAATCTGACAGCATCGGGAGTTTATAATGTTGCATTCTTTGCAAACAAGAAAATAATTGCTTCTTCAAAAATTATGCTTCTTAAATAAGTTTGAAATTTATGGAGATTGAAAAAATGATTAGATTTTTTCCTTTAACTGTGGCTTTATTAATATTCGCTGTTTTTGCAGGATGTTCAAAAATGCCTGACAAGGAATTAATAAAAGAAGAAATTTTAAATACTGAAAAAGCTTTTGAAAAAATGACAAAAGATAAAGGTGTTGCCGAAGCATTTCATTTTTTTGCAGATAAAAATGCTGTTATTTTACGCGGAAATGATTCTCTGATTACAGGGAAAAATAATATTCTGAAGTTCTATCAAGAGAGTAACAATACTAATGCGGAAGTAAGCTGGAACCCGGATTTTATTGATGTTTCGGATTGCGGGAACCTTGCTTATTCGTATGGGAAATATGTTTGGAGAATTAAAAACTCTGACGGAAAAATATACGAATACAAAGGGATATATCATACAATCTGGAAAAGACAGCCCGATAATTCCTGGAAATATGTATGGGATTAAAAAAAACCCCGATTAAATCGGGGCAATAATGATTTTGAATTATTTCAGCAGCCCCGATAAACGACATCGGGATTACTGAAAAAACAACAAGTTATTTTAGCAGTAACATTTTTTGTGAAGCGGTAAAATCACCAGCGTTTAATCTGTAAACATACACGCCGGAGGCAAGGCTCGAAGCATCGAATTTAACTTCGTAGTTTCCTGCCGGTTTTTGCTCGTTTACCAATGTTGCAACTTCCTGACCTAACAAATTATATACTTTTAAAGTAACGAAGCTGTTCATTGGTAATTCCTGCCTGCCGGCAGGCAAGGAAAACCTGATTATTGTAGAGGGGTTGAAAGGGTTCGGATAATTCTGCGAAAGTGAAAAATCATTTACCATTTCGGAATTTGAAGCAACATCTACCGTATTTACATTGTAATAAAAATCTATTTCGCTTCCAAAACCATAATAAGTTCCCTCAATAACAAATAAAGTATTAAGCGGAATCCAACTGCCAGCCTCCCAAATTTCATTTATTCCGCTAACAATATTTCCTTCGGCATTGTAGTTATATGTGTAACTATTTGCATTTACCCATTGATCATCAACCCATTCTTCATCAATTTCCGATGTCATTTTCCCATTCGAGTTGTAGGTATATAAAAAACGCCAACTGTTAACCCAATTACTGTCAATCCAATCTTCACATAGCCATAAAATCATATTTCCATCTGTATCGTAAGCGCTGGTTTCTCTATACCAATTTTCCCATTTACTTTCCTGCCAATCTTCCCTGAGATGCATAATCTCATTTCCGTTTGCATCGTAGCTGTAACTATCACGAGAACCATTCAACCGTTGGCCAAGCGACCATAACTCAAACAGTTTCACTGTCAGATTTCCGTTTGCATCGTAAGTGTAGGAGAAGAATTGGTTTTCTGCCCAATGACCGCCAGACTGCCAATCCCACAACTCAATTAACTCCGAAGTCATATTTCCATTTGCATCATAAGTGTATGTTTCTCTTGTATCATTTACCCATTGTTCGCTTGAATACATTTCTTTTAATTCAGAAGTTATATTCCCGTTTATATCGAAAGTACATGTACTCCGATTGCTGCTTATCCATTGACCGTCACTCCAAACTTCATTTAATCTCGAAGTTATATTCCCGTTTTCACTGTAGGTATAAGTATATCGCCAGTTATTTTCCCATTGGTCTTCCGTCCAGATTTCTCCAATTTCTGAAGTTATATTCCCATTTGCATCATAAGTGAAAGTATATCGATTTACATTTACGAATTGACCGCCTGATTTAGTTTCATACAACTGTGAAGTTTTATTTCCGTTTGTATCGTAAAAATAAGTATGTTTTATTTTTGCTCCGCTATTATCTGTTACAATTACACTGTCAATAAAAGTCATATCATTATTTGACTTTTTACTCATTTCTGAATAATAGTAGTTTAATTTTTCTTCCTTAACTGCATTGTCAAATAAATTTCTTGAACCAATATTTTCCTTTCCAGCCGGAATAATTTTTCCGTCGCGGTTTTTAAAAAAGTTTTCAGGTCTTTCAATTTGAGGATAAATTAATGCTGTAAAAAGTAAAAGCACTAGGTAATTGAATGCATTAGCTGTTTTCATATTTTTTCCATTTTATATAACTTATAAATTTTTATTACAATGCAGGATAAGTCTCGTCAAGTTAATTGACTAATTTTTTAAGTTTTTCCATTAATTATACTTGGAAATACTAATTTGAACAAATCCCTCTGTTTTATATTTTTGAAAATAGTAATAAATAATAAACTTTTTATTAACATTTGTTAATTTTATCTCTGTCATAACATTTTTTTTGGAATATTATTCAATTCACTAATTTCATAATTTCAAGAACAAATCAATCCGGTTTTGTAATTGAAAGTTAATAAGTTATAATTTTTGTAATCTGGATGTAGAGTTGAGAGTTTAAAAAAAAACCCGATGAAATCGGGGCAACAAGAATTCTTAATTTTTAATTATTAATTCTTCATTATTTTACAAACACAGCTTTTTTAATTTCATTTTTGCCCGAAGATGACATAGATACATAATAAATTCCGGTGGCAACTCCTTCGGGATTCCATTTAAGCATATATTTACCGGCAGGGAATTCTTTGTCAGCTATAACGCTTATTTCTTTTCCAAGCACATCATAAACGCTTATTTTTATCTTTCTGTATGCGTTGTTGAAAAATGAAATATTCGTTTCGGGGTTAAACGGATTGGGATAAAGTTTTACGAGACCGAACGATTTTTCGTTTATTTCCCTATTGTTACTTTCGTCTATCCCGGTTACTAATAAATCTGCCCGGTAAACTGATTTTCCGGCAGTTATAAAAAGAATGGTTTCGTCCTCGCCGAAGTTGCAGTTTGTAACTGTTTCGGGAACTTTTATTGTATCTATCGGAGTACCCTCAGGCGTGAAAATAGTTACTCCGTCCGGACCGGAATTGAAAAGTCTTCCCTGCGAGTCCACTTTCATACCGTCAAAGCATCCGTAAAATTTATTAACTGATGCGAACAATCTTTTATTGGAAATTGCAGAGTCATTTACTACATCCCATACATATATTTTACGGGTATTCGATTCGTTTACATAAAGGAGCGATTCGTCAGGCGAAAAAGCAATTCCGTTAGGATAGGCTACGGTGCTGTCTAACAAAATAAGATTTCCGGATGGAGCAAGACAGAATATACCATCGAAGTTTAATTCCTTCTGAAAGGTCTGTATGCCCCATGGCGGGTCGGTAAAAAATATTGCTCCGTTCGATTTTATCGTTAAATCATTCGGGCTGTTCAGTTTTTTCCCTTTATAATTATCAGCAAGGACAGTCAAAGTTCTGTCATCTTCGCGGCGGGTTATGTTGCGGCTTTGGTGTCCGGCAATTATCAGTTTGCCGTCTTTATCGTATGCCAGCCCGTTTGCTCCTCCCGATGGACTTATAAAAATGCTATCTCCGGAATCGGGTGACCATTTGTAAATTTTATTTCCGTCAATATCGCTGAAAAGTAGATATCCATTTTTCCAAACCGGTCCCTCGGTAAATTTATATCCGTTCGAAACAAGTTCTGCATTACCGAATAAACCAGTCTGAGCAAATACATTTGCCGTAATTATTATTACTATTCCTGTAATTTTTGTAAACATTTGTAGCAAGTATTTAATCATTTCAACTCCGTTTATTAAAAATTATTTCGATTCTCCGGGACAAATATAAGCAAACATTAAATTACGCTGAAAAATAAAAGTTTTGCTCCGTCAAACAGTAAAGTAATTTGTTTTGGTATTTTGTATATTTGCCGTTGTTAATTAAGTTGCTAACATCTTATAGCCTCTCGGGCTGTTTGTAATAAAACCGTAAAAATAAATGAGCAAATTAAAACCTTGGAAATTTACGCTCCGTAAATGGCAGTCGGAAGCTTTTTCAAAAGCATACGATTTTTACGGTTCGGGCAAAAAAGAATTTTTATGCGTTGCAACGCCGGGAGCCGGCAAAACAATTTTCGGTTTGAAACTTGCCCACCAGCTTTTATCGGAAAATCTTGTAAACCGGGTGATAATTCTTTGTCCCACCGAACATCTTAAAAATCAATGGGCGGAGGCTGCTTATAAATGCGGAATTGATCTTGACCCTGCATTTGATAATGCCGGTATTTGCGAAACATCCGATTATTCGGGCGCTGTGCTTACATACGCTCAAGTGGGGCGCGCTCCGCTTGTTCATAAACGAAACTGCGATAACCGCAAGACTTTTGTTATCTTTGATGAAATACATCATTCCGGCGATAACCTTACCTGGGGCGATGCTGTAAGAGTTTCATTCGAAAAAGCAGCTTACAGGCTTGGAATTTCGGGAACGCCATTCCGCAGAGACAGCAATCCTATTCCTTATGTGAAATATGTAAAAGGGCAAAGCATTGCCGATTATACTTACGGATACCAGAATGCTCTTTTCGATAACGTATGCCGTCCGGTTTACTTTCCTGCATTCGAAGGCGAAATGGAATGGAGAATAAAAGATAAAGTTTTCCGTTCGACTTTTGCTGATATTCTTAACGAAGAACAGGCAGCTGCACGTTTGAAAACTGCCCTCGATCCTGCAGGGAAATGGCTGAAATATGTTGTTTCCGATGCCGATAAAAAACTTTCGGAAATTCGCAAAAAAGAGCAGGCAGATGCAGGCGGACTTCTTATTGCCATCGATCAGATGCACGCAAAAAAGACCGCAAAACTTCTTGCCGAAATTACCGGAACTATGCCTGCTGTTGTTGTATCGGACGACCCCGATGCATCATCGAAAATAAAAAAATTCGGCGAAAGTTCCGATAAATGGCTTGTTGCCGTTAAAATGGTATCGGAAGGTGTTGATATTCCGCGCCTCCGTGTTGGAGTTTATGCTACAAACGTAAAAAGCGAATTGTTTTTCCGCCAGGCTGTAGGCAGATTTGTTAGAGTACAACAAAATAAACGCAAACAGAATGCATTTCTTTATATCCCGAAAGATTACGTTCTGGTTGAACACGCCCGCCAGATTGAAGCAGAACGCGATCATTATCTCAGTTTAAATGATAAACTGATTGAAGAAGACCTGCCCGAAAGAAAAAACGAAAGGCTGCCGGATGAAGATAAATTTGAAGCCATCTATTCTTTTGCGACTAATAAAGTTCAGCTCGAACTTGATTTCGGCGCAGAGTTCGCTCTTCCGGAGGAGGATAAAATCATTAAACGCGAAGTAAAGATTGATCTTTTCCAGGAAGAAGAAAAAATTGATGAAGAAGAACTGCCCGCTTTTGAAATTGCATTAAGATTGAAAAATGATATTAACGACCTCTCCAAACTGCTGGCTGCAAAAAAAGGCAAATCGAACGGAAAAGTGGATTGGCATTATGCTCATAAAGAGTGGATTAAAATCGGAGGGAAATCGATTGAGCAGGAAACCATTGAAGAATTGCGGAAAAGAAAAGCCTGGCTCCGCCGCCAGCTATTTAGCTGATAAAACCAAGTTTTAAAATAAATAAGTCCCGATGCAATCGGTGCAACAATAATTCTTAATTTTTAATTATTACTTCTTAATTACTTCAGCAGTCCCGAT
>CAYTFZ010000093.1:0-10088 GCA_964437215.1 uncultured Melioribacteraceae bacterium
AGACTTGTAAACGAAATATCCCGTTTCAATTCCGAGAGTAAAATCTTATTTTTTAATTCAAATTGTTCCGATTCGAGATATTCAAGTTTCTTTTTTGTGGTGTTAACCCAGTCGGTTTTGCCGAGTTTTTTCATTAACAAAATTGCAATATCAAAGGCAATCGGGTCAAGATTATCGTCATCAAGAAAACTTATTATAGTATCATCTAATCTTTTTTTACCTGAGGAGGATATTTCGAAGACTTCAGTTTCTTTAACAACAGCAGTTTTTATTAAATCTTCACGCAAAAGATTATTACAGGCAATTTCCAAAGTTGAATTGTTTACAGGAAACCATCTTTGAACTTTCAATTCTTCAAGTAAAAGAGATATTTCGGAAAAAGAAGATCGTCCGTCTGATAAAATTCCTAAAACCAATATGCCTAATTTTGTAATCATTTGTTTTGTAAATGTTGTGTTGACAAACAATAAGCAAAATTTGTGCTAAAAAAATAATTGCGATTATGGGGTAAAAACAAAGAAATAATTTTGAAGTGTTAAAATTAATTGACTCAAAAAATTACAGGTTAAAAATTCTTGCAAGCAAATTGTTATCCGATAAAAGATTTTCGAAAGAACTGTCGATAAATTCGATGTTTGAAGTAAGAGAAAGATATTTAGCTTTCAGATTATCGGAGTTCTCATTATTTATTACAAAAACCTTTGTATCGTTTTTAAGATTCTTTTTAAAAAGCGCTTTAATGTGCGCATCGGTTCCCGAAAGTGAATATCCTATAAAAACTATTTTTTTAGCGCAATGAATTTCGCGTGCCGATTCGTTTAACAGCTGCGATATCACCGAACTTTTAATAAATTTATGATAAGAAGGCGGAATTATTAAAGTTTGAAAATCAGTACCGTCCAAAGGACACGAAATACTGTATTCTTTTTTTTCGGGAGTGTAACCAAGAAATTTTCCGTGATAAAGATCTATTTTTCTGTCCCAGGGTGTTAATAAAGTCTGGTTGCAGCAATTGCAGTATTTCCAGTTTAAGCTTCCGTGAACTTTTAAAATTTTATAAGCAACGGGATGTGTGTTATTTATAATTTTAACAGGTTCGCGGGGATTAATCCAAAAGCCGAAAGGTTTAAGCGCTTGATCGGAATTGTAATTCATAAGATGAAAACAATAATCAATCAAACCTTTCTCGGGAAAAAGAAAATCAAAAGCCTGTTCAAGCAGTGTATCATAATTTAGTGTTATTATTGAAATGTTTTTATTGTGATTTACAACCGCTTCCCAAAATTTATGATAGTAAAAGCTTTTTTTGTCTGCCTGTAATTCAATTATATAATGAATAAGTTTGATCAGATTCTCTTTAGTATAATAAATAAAAGAGTTTGAATATTTGCTGCTCAGGCTTTCGCGCTCGAAAAGAAAATGGTCTATAAATGCAAAAACCGATTCGAGCTGCGGATAAAGGTTTTTTTCGTGGTTTATGTAAAAATTATCTTTTATAAATTCAATTACTGTTCTGCCTATCGGAGATTCTTCAATTTCCTTAATCCCTTTTGATATAATTGCAGGAAGAATATCCTCTTGTAAAGGAACACCATCCGGATGAGATGTGCCTGCTCCCATCACAAAAACAATATCACGCTCCGGCGGATAACGAAGATATATTTCAGATGAATTCATTCTAAATAAAATTATTATATAGAATTAAGATAATGCTTTTCTTACAAATCCGCCTGCATTTTTAATCAAAAGTTGTGCAGTATCTTTATCGGTGTTTGCAGAAATCATAACAATAGCAGTTTTTACATGTCCGCCGGAAAGTTCAAGATACTTAGATGCTTTTGTTTGATCACAGCCGGTAATAAGCATAATAATTCTTTTTGCGCGTTCAACAAGTTTTTTGTTTGTAAGTTGAAGATCAATCATCATATTTTCGTAGGTCTTGCCTAAAAGTACCATAGATGTTGTAGTAATCATATTAAGCACCATTTTTTGTGCTGTTCCGCTTTTCATCCTGGTTGAACCCATTATTACTTCGGGTCCTACTTCGGGACAAATAAGTATATCTGCTTCTTTTAAAGAAAAACTTGAACGCGGAGAGCTTGTTAAAAAAACAGTTGCTGCGCCGAGTATTTTTGCTTTTTTAATGGCACCCAAAACATAAGGTGTCCGGTTGCTTGCTGCGATGCCAAAAACAACATCATTATTTGTAACATTGGTGCGCAATACGTCGTTAGCACCGTTTTCTTCAGAGTCTTCTGCGCCTTCCTGCGCACGGAACATTGCTTCTTTTCCTCCAGCAATAAAACCTTGAACCATCTCGGGGACTGTTCCAAAAGTGGGCGGACATTCAGAAGCATCTACAACTCCAAGCCTTCCGCTTGTTCCTGCGCCAAAATATAAAAGCCGGCCGTTATTATTAAAGGAATTAACTACAGTCTCAACGGCTTTAGCGATATGAGAAATCTCTTTTTCAACTGCAAATGCAACTGATTTATCTTCATCATTAATTATTTTTAGAATATCAAAAGCAGAAAGAGAATCAATGTTTTTTGAACGAGGATTAATTTGTTCAGTTGAGAGTTTACTTATTTCTGAAAACAGATTTTTTGCGGAGCTCATTTTATCAGTTCCAAAAGTATTAGTTTTTTTTCTTTTTCGTTTCGTATGTTACTGGGTTTATAAGAAAGCTCAAACACTGTGTATTTTTTTATGTTAACTTTATATTTGATTTCGGCAACTTTTATTTCGTCAGAAAGATCTCCGCCTTTAAGCGATAAAAGAAAAGCTTTATCTTTGATAAGAGGCAAAGAATATCGGATAAGCATTATTAAAGGTACTGTTGCTCTGCTTACAATTAAATCAAAAGAATTCTGGTGTCTGGATATAAATTCTGGATCTTCAACACGAATATTTTCAGCTTTAATGTTGCTTAGTTTCAACTTGTGAATAAATTCCTGAACTGCAGCAATTTTTTTTGATATTGAGTCTGCAAGAATACCTTTTAAGAAAGGATTAGAAATTGCCAAAGGAATTCCGGGAAGTCCGCCTCCGGTACCAATATCTAAAAAAGAACGGCAAGTTTTAGGAATGTATTGATTTATAAACGAGCAGATAAAAATATGATTTTCAACTATGTTGTCGATATCTTTTCGGGAAACGAGATTTAATATCTGATTTTTTTCATAAAGTAGAGATGCGTAAGAAGAAAGCCGCTCAATATGTGATATATCCGGATTAATATTATTTTCCCAGAAAATTTCTTTGAGCTGTTGAATATAAAGTTCGTAATTCTCCAAAAAAACCTCGCTTAATTATTTAAATACACTACAAGAACAGAAATATCAGAAGGAGTCACTCCCAAAATTCTAGATGCCTGACCGACAGTACGCGGCTTTACCTTTGCAAGTTTTTCCCTTCCTTCCTTCGATATTGCTTTAATAGAATTATAATCAAAAAATTCTGGAATTTTAATATTTTCATATTTATCAAATCGCTCAACAGCTTCAATCTGTCTTTGAATATATCCTTCGTATTTCAACTCTATTTCAACTTGTTCAAGAGCTTTTGCATCATTAATAAGTTTTTTAATGAAAGGATTGTGATTGTTGGAAAAAGAAAGAAGTTCTTTTAATGAAATATCGGGCCTTTTACAAAGCTTATCAACAGACTCCGATTCCTTTAACATACTTGAATCCTTCTTTTCTAAATAAGGATTTATTATATCCGGTTTGATTTTAACAGATTTTAAGGAAGAAATACTTTCTAAAATAAGTGCTTCTCTTTCAGAAACACGATCAAAATCTTCTTTATCAATTAGTCCGAATTCATAGCCATATTTCATCAACCTTCTGTCGGCATTGTCTTGGCGAAGAAGCAAACGATGTTCGGCGCAGCTTGTAAACATCCTGTAAGGTTCTGTTGTAGATTTGCCGACAAGATCATCAATTAATACTCCAATATAAGCTTCGCTTCTTTTAAGGGTAAAATCATTTCTCCCCTGAATTTTAAGAGATGCATTAATTCCTGCAACTAATCCTTGCGCAGCAGCTTCTTCATATCCGGAAGTTCCGTTTACTTGTCCGGCAAAGTATAATCCTTTAATAAGTTTTGTTTCAAGAGTAAGATCAACCTGATAAGGAGGAAAAAAGTCATATTCAACTGCATAAGCAAAACGAACAATTTGAACATCGGCAAGACCTTTAATTAACCGGAGAGCTTCTTCCTGAATTTCTTCAGGAAGGGATGAGGAAAAACCATTAATATATACTAAATCAGAATATAATCCTTCAGGTTCAAGAAACAAATGATGCTGGGTTTTATCAGAAAATCTTACAATTTTATCTTCAATGGAAGGGCAGTATCTTGGACCAACACCCTTTATTTTGCCAAGGAAAAGTGGTGATCTGTCAAACCCTTTCTCAAGAACTTTATGCACACGTTCATCTGTGAAAGTCATATGACAGGGGACCTGAGGTAAAACCGGGAAAGTTGACATATTTGTTCTAAAAGAAAAAGGCTGCGGATTTTCATCTCCGGGCTGTTCGCGAAGTACAGAATAATCTATTGTATCTTTGTGAAGTCTGGGAGGAGTACCAGTTTTTAATCTGCCTGAAACGAAACCAAGTTTTTCTAAAGATTCTGTTAGTCCGTAAGATGCTTCCTCGCCGTATCTTCCGCCAACAAAAGATTTCATACCGGTATGCATCAATCCATTTAAAAAGGTACCGGAACATACAATTGCAGCTTTGCAGCCAAATTCTTGCCCAGATTTTGTAATAACGCCCGAAACAGTCTTCCCTTCGCAAACAATATCTGTTACGGAATCTTCTATTACATCAATTACAGGTGTATTTAATATGAAATTACCTGCTTCAATAGAATATAAATCACGATCGGATTGACATCTTCCAGCCCAAACAGCTGGTCCTTTTGATTTATTTAAAATACGAAATTGAATACCTGTGTTATCGGAAATCTGTCCCATAACGCCGCCTAAAGAATCAATTTCGTGAACAAGATGACCTTTTGCGCTTCCTCCGATAGCAGGATTGCAAGACATTCTGCCAAATGCATTTTTATCCATAGTTACAATTGCTACACTGCAACCCATTTTAGCTGGAGCTAATGCTGCTTCAATTCCTGCATGACCACCCCCGATAACAATTACATCATAAACTTTCATTATAATCCTTAATGTTTCACGTGAAACATAAAATATAAAAATCAAAATAATGTTTCACGTGAAACACTACTTTCCAATACAAAATTTTGAGAAAATATTATTCAATATATCCTCAGAAGTAACTTTTCCTATAATTTCGCCAAGCGAAGAAACTGCGTTTCGTAAGTCAGCAGCGATATATTCCTCACTCATATTATTTTTAACAGATTCCAAAGCCGCTGTCAAACCTTCATTTGTTCTTATCAGAGAATTGTAATGCCGTAAATTTGAAACAACAGCACTTTTTTCGGTAAAAGTATTTGCAACTAAAACCTTTTCTTTTAAACTTTGTAATAATTTATCGATGCCAATTCCCTTTTTTACTGAGACTGCAATATCTTTATCAAAAAGAGAGTTTGGTATAAGATCAATTTTGTTGATTATATGAATTATCCGATTTTTATCAGTAAGTTCAAGCAACTCGTTTACAATACTTTTATCATCAGCATTATTAATGTCCGACATTAATATTACAATATCGGCATTCCTTATTTCATCTTTGCTTCGCAAAACTCCCTCTTTTTCAACAGCATCATCGGTTGAACGAAGTCCTGCTGTGTCCGATATTCTGAAAAGAATTCCATCAATAACCAATTCTTCCCGAATAATATCGCGTGTTGTCCCAGGAATATCGCTTACAATTGCCCTTGCTTCTTTAAGAAAATAGTTCAACAGTGAAGATTTACCAACATTCGGTCTGCCTACCAAAGCTACATTTACTCCGTCACGAATAATTTTCCCAAAAGAATATGTTTTAAGTAGCGAATCAATTTCACTAATCGCGTCTTCAATTTTTATTTTTACGTTTTGTAAAGGCAATAGCTCAATTTCCTCTTCGGCAAAATCCAGCTCCAGTTCCAATAAAGAAGAAATTTCCAACAATTGATTACGAAGGATTTCAATTTTTGATGATAAAATTCCGTCAAACTGATTTCGCGCACCTTTTAAAGATGCTTCAGTTCGTGCAGCGATAATATCGGCAACTGCTTCAGCTTGAGCAAGATCCAACTTTCCGTTTAAAAAAGCTCGTTTTGTAAATTCACCGGGTTCTGCAAGTCTGATGTTTTCTTCTAAAAATCGTTGTATTACGCGATTAACAATGTACTGATTTCCGTGAGAGCTTATTTCAATAACATCTTCACCTGTGTAAGAATTTGGTTTTTTAAAAATGGAAACAAGAACATCATCAATTACTTCATCATTTTTAGTTAAAATATTACCATAATGAATTGTATGTGAAGGACAATTTTTTATTAATACTGCCTTACCTTTGAAAACAGTATCTGTAACTTCAAAACAGTTTTCACCGCTGATTCGGATGACTGAAATTGAACCGGCGCCAGCAGGAGTAGCAAGTGCAATAATTGTATCTTCCAGAGGATAATTCATAAAATATTTAATCCCAAAAAATAGATTTTAAAAATAATAATAAAAGAAATCAAATTCAAAAAAAGGATTTCATATCTTCTTTAATTTGAATTTAATAATGAATAATTCTATTTTAATGTTCGTGTCTAAAAAAAGATATGCAGCATGAATTATATTAATTTAGTAAATATTTTTATGAAACTATATTACGAAATAAAAAGTTTAAACTTCTTGAATAAAAAGGAGTAAAAAATGCCATTTAATTTTAACAAACTCACAATAAAAGCGCAGGAAACAATAAATAATGCCGTTGAAATAGCGCAAAATTACAACAACCAAATAATAGAACCTGTTCACATTTTAGCGGCAATGGTACAGGATGATTCGAATATTCTTATTTCTATAATTAATAAAACAATAGGAAACTCAAATCAAATAAAAATAAGAGTTGCCGAATCGCTTGAAAAAATGCCTAAAGTAACCGGGTCTGGAATCGGGAATCAGCAGCTTTCGAATAATACAGCCAGAATGCTGGATGCTGCTTCGGAAGAAGCAAAAAAATTAAAAGATGATTTTGTCTCAAATGAGCATATATTGCTTGCGGTTTTTGGAATTGACGATCAAAGTGCAAAGTTATTGAAAGAAGCGGGATTAACAAAAGAGATGATTTTGAACGCTTTAAAAGATATTCGCGGAAATCAGCGCGTTACAAGTCAGAATGCCGAAGATACCTATCAATCTCTTCAAAAATACGGCAAAAACCTTAATGAATTAGCAAAAAGCGGGAAATTGGATCCGGTAATTGGCAGAGACGAAGAAATTAGAAGAGTTCTGCAGGTTTTATCACGCAGAACGAAAAATAATCCAGTTTTAATCGGTGAACCGGGAGTAGGGAAAACCGCAATTGCCGAAGGAATTGCACATAGAATTATATCGGGCGACGCACCTGAAAATCTTAAAACCAAAACAATAATAGCTTTGGATCTTGGTGCTTTGGTAGCCGGAACGCAGTATCGGGGACAATTTGAAGAAAGAATAAAAGCAGTGTTAAAAGAAGTTATTGAAAGTGACGGGGAGATAATTCTTTTTATTGATGAACTTCATCAGCTGGTGGGGGCAGGCAAAACAGAAGGAGCTATGGATGCAGCAAATATACTTAAACCGGCACTATCGAGGGGTGAACTTCATACAATAGGTGCCACAACTTTGGATGAATACCGAAAATACATCGAAAAAGATGCCGCACTTGCAAGGAGATTTCAGCCTGTATTGATAACAGAGCCAAATGAAGAAGACGCTATTTCGATTTTGCGGGGATTAAAAGAAAGATACGAAGTACACCATGGCGTGCGCATTACTGATGGTGCAATTGTGGCAGCTGTTCAATTATCAAACAGATACATTTCCGACAGGTTTTTACCGGATAAAGCTATCGATTTGATTGATGAAGCAGCTTCAAAAATGAGACTCGAAATTAACTCTCTTCCGGAAGATCTTGATGTTCTTGAAAGAAAAGTAAAGCAGCTTGAAATTGAAAAGGAAGCGTTAAAAAGAGAAAAAGACGAAGCAAGCGCAGAAAGATTAAAAGATTTGAACTTCGAATTATCGGATACAATTGAAAAGCGAAACAGTGTAAAATTGCAATGGCATATGGAAAAAGATAGAATTCAGAAAATAAGAGATTTGAAAAGCGAAATAGAAAATTCCAAACAAATGGCAGAAAAATATGAACGGGATGGTAATTTGGCAAAAGTAGCCGAGTTGCGTTACGGAAGAATTGCTCAGCTTGAAAAAGAACTTAAAACACAAACTGCAGAACTCGAAAATAAATCAAACCAGATTTTAAAAGAAGAAGTAGAGGCTGAAGATATTGCCGAAATAGTGGCAAAATGGACAGGAATTCCGGTAAGCAGAATGCTTGAAAGTGAGCGGATGAAACTGGTAAATATGGAAGCAGAACTTCATAAAAGAATTATCGGGCAAGATGAAGCCGTAAGCGCAGTGGCAAATGCGATAAGAAGATCGCGGGCAGGGTTGCAGGATGAAAAAAGACCTATCGGGTCGTTTATATTTATAGGTACAACCGGAGTGGGAAAAACAGAATTAGCCCGAGCGCTTGCAGAATTTTTATTTAATGATGAGCATGCAATGATTCGGATTGATATGTCGGAATACATGGAAAAACACAGTGTGTCGCGGCTTGTGGGCGCACCTCCGGGATACGTTGGTTATGAAGAAGGCGGACAATTGACCGAAGCCGTAAGGCGAAAACCCTATTCAGTAATTTTACTTGACGAAATTGAAAAAGCGCATCCGGATGTGTTTAATATTTTATTGCAATTATTAGATGACGGCAGATTGACTGATAATAAAGGACGCACTGTAGATTTTAAAAACACAATAATCATTATGACTTCAAATCTTGGTTCGCATTTAATTCAGGAGCGGATGTCGGATTTTAATGAAAATAATCTGGAAGAAATTTTAGGTGATTTAAGAATTAAGTTAAGCGAAATGCTTCGCCAGACAATACGTCCGGAATTTTTAAATCGAATTGATGAAGTAGTACTGTTCCGTCCTTTGCTTAAAAAAGAATTATCGGATATTATTGATTTACAGCTGCAAATACTTTCGCAGACATTATCAGAAAAAAACATAAAACTTGAAATAGAAAATGATGTAAAGGAATTTTTATTAAGCATAGGTTACAACATAAATTACGGAGCTCGTCCGCTTAAACGGACAATACAAAAATATCTGATAAATCCGCTTTCAACGGAATTGCTTATAAATAAAATTAATACCGGAGATACAATAAGAATAGTTTATCCGGGAGCAGGAAAACTGGAGTTTGAAAAAGTTTAAACTAATCGGACTGCACCAAATGCAGTCCAATGTTTTCATTCGCCAATATCTTCATTCCACAAATATGGTTTGTTACTAATAAATTCTTCCATCAGAATAATACATTCGGGGTTTTGTAGTATTTCTAATTCTACCCCTCGTTCAATTAGCAAATCTTCTTCTCCTTTGAAAGTGATATTTTCGCCGATAACAATTTTTGGTATTCTATAAAGTAAAACAGCTCCACTGCACATAGAACAAGGAGATAATGTAGTATATAAAACAGATTCTCTGTAAATTTTTGCAGAAAGTCTTCCGGCGTTTTCCAAAGCATCCATTTCACCATGTAAAATTACACTCCCTGACTGCACTCTTCTGTTATGTCCTCTTCCAATAATCTTATTATCATGAATAAGAACAGAACCAATTGGAATGCCGCCTTCTTTTAAACTTATTTTTGCTTCATCAATTGCTGCGGCCATAAATTCATCCACAATAACCTCCCTTTAATTTATTTTAAACATAAATAGTTATCCATCTTAAAGCAATTCATCTTTTTTTCTTTAAATATTTTTTTGCAGAATTTATTATGAAAGTACTTTGTTTAAAATTTTGTTTGATTAATTAACTGTAAATAATTATTTTTGTGTTCTTT
>CAYTFZ010000094.1:0-10005 GCA_964437215.1 uncultured Melioribacteraceae bacterium
AATTTTCAACTGTGGGAATAATTCCCTGCAGAAAATCCACATCTGTATTCAAATGTTTATGATCGACTTTTTCGAGGATTGTATTAGAAATTATATTTTTCAAAATTTTCAAATCAACAACATATCCTGTTTCGAGGATTATGTTCCCAACAACAATAACTTCAAGAATATAGTTATGTCCGTGAATGTTATTGCACTTATCAAAAAGTTCATCATTCCTGTAATCAGAAAGTTCAGGGTTAAACAATCTGTGAGATGCGCTAAAAGATTCTCTCCGGGTAATATAAACCATTTAGCTTTTCAAAGCCTCAATAATTTCTTCAATGTGCCCCGCGACCTTAACTTTTGGGAAAATCTTTTTAATAATTCCGTTTTCGTCAATTAAAAAAGTTGTCCGTTCAACACCCATATACTTTTTTCCGTACATACTTTTTTCTTTCCAAACACCGTAGGCTTCAACAACTTTTTTTTCATTATCACTCAGCAAAGTAAAAGGTAAATTATATTTATCACTAAACTTTTTATGTGATTTTGCATCATCCGGACTAACACCTAAAACTACTGCTTTAAGCTTATTAAATTCAGGATGCGAGTCGCGGAAATCACAAGCTTCTTGCGTACATCCGCTTGTCATATCTTTTGGATAAAAATACAGGACTACTTTTTTCCCGGAAAACTGATTTAGTGAAATTTGATTCCCATCCATATCAGTTAGAATAAAATCCGGAGCTTTATTGTTTTCTTTTAACATATTACTTGCCTTTCCTTACAATAAAAAAAAGAAGAAAACCTGGTTGGATTTTCTTCCTTAAATATTATTATCTATTTTAATGATTCAAGAGCTTTTTTGATTGCATCGTAATCAGGTTCATCGCCGGCATTTTCTAAAACTTCGGCATATTTAATTACGCCGGCTTTATCAATTACAAATGCAGATCTTTTGGCAACGCCTAAAAAATCAAATTTACCGGGTAAAAAATTGTCGTAAAAGGCGCCATAGGCTTTACTCACTTCTTTGTTGAAATCGCTTAACAGCGGAAAGTTAAACTTATGCTTTTCTGTCCACAATTTTTGAGCAAAAGGACTGTCGACACTTATTGCTATAACCTGAGCATTTAAATCACTGTAATGAGATAATCCATCACGTGTTGAACAAAGTTCTTTTTCGCAGACAGAAGTATTTACAAGCGGGAAAAATAATAAAACAACATTATTCTTTCCTTCAAAATCATGTAAACTTACATCTTCAAGCGAATTGCTTTTTAAAGTGAATTGCGGTGCTTTATCACCTATTTTAAGAGCCATAGCCCCTCCTTTTAGTTATGATAATTTTCTTCCTATTTTTACCGTAACTTGAAATTCGATTTTTCCATCCTGAGTAACTCTGCCTCTCGGCTCAGTTACTTCAAACCAAGCTACCGGTTTTTCTTTATGAGCTTCTTCAATTACATTGCGAATTGCGTCGTTTGTACTTTCTGTAGAAATACCAACTCTTTCAATAATTTCAAATGTTTTAGACATAATAACTCCTTTATTTTTTTAAAAGTTCAACAATTTATATTTTAGTAAACCAGATTGTATATCTTAATTGTTCCAAACTTAACAATTTTTCTGCAAAAAAGAGAATATGTTGTATTTTTGCATTTAGTAAATATTTACTTATTTTGAAAATAAATAATTCAGATAAAAAATGGATCATAAAAAAGCGCACGGAATTTTAACTGAATATCTTAAAAAAGGTAATAACAGAATTACCCCCGAAAGATTTCAAGTACTTGATGCCGCTCTCGATTATGAAGGTCATTTTGGAGCCGATGATCTTTACATCAAAATGAAAAATGAAAATTATAATGTATCCAGAGCAACTGTTTACAATACGCTTGAACTGCTTGCTAAATGTCATCTTCTTATTAAACGCAATTTCGGCGAAAATATTACCCGTTACGAAAATGAAATAGGAAAAAAAAATCACGATCATCTAATCTGTATTTCCTGCGGAAAAATTAAAGAATTTTCCGATCAAAGAATTAAAACCTTGGTTAATGAAATTTGCAGTAAAATGGGTTACGAATATTCAGGATATTCTTTTAATATTTTTGGAAAGTGTTCCAAAGAGGAATGTCCCGGTAATAAAAAATCTGATAATAACGAGAATTAGATGTCTGACCTGAAAATTAAATATCCTTTAATGTGGCAGAAAGATGATTTCTCTATCAAAATTTTCTGCTCAATCCCAAATATAGCTACAGGTATTTTACTTTCTGCAAAAGATAAATATTTTATTGTCGATCCGGGAGACGGGTTGCTTAGAGATATTAACAAAGAATTAAAACTTGAACAGATACTTAATATCTCGTATATTTTTATTAGTCATGGTCATCACGATCATATCGGCGGATTATGGTCTTTATTAACATATTTTAATGTTATGAAGAAAAAAGCAGATGTTAATATTTTTTATCCCAAAGGAAGCCGGGAAATAGAAAGCATTTATAAAGCTTTTGTCCAGGTTTATAAAAGAGAAATTAGTTACAAGATACAACTTAATCCGATTGACAAATCTGAGATCATCGATATCGGAATTATTTCCGTGCTGCCGTTTAAGGTTAATCATATGGAACACGAAAAAAAAGCCGGTAAGCCTGTTCCTGTTCCTTCATTGGGTTTTAAATTCATTTATAGCGGAAAATCTATTTGTTACGGAGGAGATACTGCATATTGCGAAACTTTAGTTCAGAATGTAGTTAATTCGGATTTAGCCATAGTTGAGGCAGGAGCTTTAGATGATGAAAGGAGTGAAATGCATATGACTATTAAACAAGCACAGAAAATCGGGAACACAGCAAAGGAACATTTTTTAGTCCATATACCCGAGCGTAAATAAAATATTTAGATCACAACATCTATCTTGCCAAATTTACTATTTAATGAAGCAATTTTACCATCGTGATCATAATTACCGTTTTTTAATTCCTCAATTTTCAGCGAATCCACATTAAAATCAATAACGGTTGGAGAATAATCTTCAAGAGCATTTACCATTTCCGATGAATTCTTAGAAATGTTATCCATTTCAGCTTTCATATCTTCAGCTCGTTGTTTTGCTATTTCCTGCATAGCCTGCTGCTCCATTCGCGATGCATCTGAGGCTACCTGCCTGTCTTGAGATGATGGATCTGCCGGAGCTAATGCAGCTCTTTTAATTTGTCTCGCTTTTTTGATGGTTGCTTCAGGATCGTTTGGCACCTCGGAAGTATCGATTTTTACATTACCGCCAGCAGCATAACGTTTTCCGTCGGGACCTACTTTATATTCAAAATGAGGTCCGCTGACATAATATGCTCCTGCAGCAGCCTTGTGTGCCTGCTCGTGTTTTTTTACTTCAGCATCCTGTTTCTTGAGCTCCTTAACTTCCTGCTCAGTTTTATCTGCCGGCTTATTTGGGTTATCGGAAGATATTTTCCCGTTATCTTCGCCTTTCCTATGGATCTGTTCGGCTTCCCTTCCGATATCCATTAAGCTTTTCGCAGTCTCTTTTTGCGTAAAGCTTGTTCCTGTTATCGCAGGAACAGGATTATTTAAAACTTCCATGTTTTTTTATAGAATATACTATTCCTCCTGCTTAATTATCGGAAGGTATTTAATAATGTTTAGTATATTTTTTCTTTTTTTTAAGAATAAATATCAATATCACAAAAAAAACCCGATTCTTAATGAAATCGGGTTTATTTTTTAATAATAATAATATTATTATTTAAGAACCGCTTCCAGCTGTTCTAAAACAAAATCTATTTCTTCATAACTAATTACTAAAGGTGGCAACAAACGCAATACTGTTACTCCGGCAGTTGCAGGAATAACGCCCCTTTCCATTAATGCTTGAACATAAGGCTGCGGTTTTTCTTTAAGTTCTATTCCAATCATCAATCCTTTTCTGCGGAATTCGCGAACTTTGGAAAGCTCCATTTTCTCGAATTTTTCTTGGAAATACTTTCCTTTTTCTTCAGCCTGTTGATCAAGTTTATTATCAATCATAAAATCGATTGCTGCAATTCCTGCAGCACAAGCTAATGGATTACCTCCGAAAGTAGTTCCGTGTTTTCCCATTGGCGGTTCTATTTTTTCCGAACATAAAATCGCGCCCATCGGAATTCCACCAGCTATTGCTTTTGCAACGCACATAATGTCAGCTTCCAAATTAAAATGGTTACTTGCAAAAAACTTACCGGTTCGGCAAAAGCCTGTTTGTATTTCATCAATTATTAAAATTATATTTTTTTCGTTGCATAATTCTCTTACTTTCAGGAAATATTCCTTATCGCCAATATTCACACCGCCTTCACCTTGAATAACTTCAAGGATAATTCCTGCTGTTTTATCGGTAACTTTTTCAACAAGTTTTTCAAAATTATTATACGGAACAAATTCAAAACCTGGAACAAGAGGCATAAAATCTTCGCGGTATTCCTTTTTAAAAGTAGCACTTAATGCTCCTAAAGTACGACCGTGAAAACTTTTCATTGCCGAAATAAAATCTGTTTTCTTAGTTGTAAAACGGGCAAATTTTATTGCTCCTTCAATTGCTTCAGTTCCGGAATTAGTTAAAAAAGCTCTTTTAAGATTTTTTGGAGCAACCGACATCAATTTTTCAAGAAATTTTGCTCTGGTATCGTTATACATTGTAACCGGGCAAGTGATAAGTTTTGCTGCTTGTTCAGATATAGCTTTTACAACTGCAGGGTTTGCGTGTCCGACGCTTGCAACTCCAATTCCGGCAACACAGTCAACATATTCTTTCCCATTTTCATCCCAAACTTTTGCACCGCTGCCTCTTACAATTACTACATTTCTTTTTGCATAAACGCTAAATTCGTATTGATCTATTAATTCTTTACTTGTCATTGTATTAAAGTTCCTCCTCCGTTAAGAGCATTTTTTACAGGATTTTCAATTCTTCCGTCGGCTATAATTACTGTTGTATCGCCTTTTTCAAATAATTTCCGTAATGCTAATATTTTTCTTTTCATTCTTCCTTCAACCTGCGCTTCGCGCTGTTCTAGTTCAAGCTTAGATATCTTTTTCACAAGCGAATCAGGATTTTTGGAATCTTCCAGAAATCCGGGAGCTTCGATGAATTGAATGATTTTATCCGCTAAAATTTGACTCTGTAGAACTGCAATCACATCATCATTTTCCGTGTTTATTGCACAATTATTTTCATCAATGATAGGAACAGCAATTACAGGAACGTATCCGTTATCTAAAAGCAGATTAAGCAGATTTAAGTTTATGCTTTGAGGTTTTCCCGAAAAATCGCGTAAAAGTTTTAATTTCCCTTCTTCCTTGACTCGGATTCCAGCATTGCGTTTTCCCTGTACAAGTTTTCCATCAAGTCCAGTTAAGCCGACAGCATTAATTCCTGCCTGCTGACACATTTCAACAATCCGTTTGTTTTTTAATCCGGAATAAGCCATCATCATTACATCAAGCGCTTTTTCATCAGTAAGTACCGATGAATAACCTGAAACGGAAGTAACAACTGTCTTTGGAGATTTTAAATCCTCTGCAAGTTTATCGCGAACCGCATTGGCTCCGTGAACTATAATAAATTTTTCATTTATTTCAGAAAGATCTTTGATTATGGCTTGAATATTTAATCCAGCGCCGCCTCCAATTTTTACTATTATCATTAAAATACTCCTGTTGTTTTATTTCCTATTAATTTCCAGTCGGTTTCGTTTGTAAAAGAATCTGAGCAAATTACCAAAGTTTCATCAGTTTGTTTAAACTTCAAGTTGAAATATCCGGGATCCTCGTTATAAAAACAGCAGACGTGAGCTTTCTCCTTTTCAGCAACGATTATATTTATCGCACGAATGTATTCTGTCCGCTTATCGATTATTTCGATGCCTTTTTTTAGCGCTTCAGAAAAATCACCTTTATCAAAACGTTTAATAAAATTGTATATTTTTTCAGCGCCTATTCTTCCTTCGGCATTTATTTTAACTCCGCGCAATTCTCCGTTAAAAACAAAAATGGTCTTTTCATCATAAAACGGCATATTGTTTTCAACAAAAATATCTTTGTCTTGAAATGCACTTCTTGCGTGGGCAATTACAATTTTAGATTTTCCGAACTCGGATAAATTATCTTCCCAAATTGGTTTGATATT
Source organism: uncultured Melioribacteraceae bacterium (assembly GCA_964437215.1). Taxonomy (GTDB): domain Bacteria; phylum Bacteroidota; class Ignavibacteria; order Ignavibacteriales; family Melioribacteraceae; genus JAAYAN01. The sequence goes on from CAYTFZ010000094.1 coordinate 6,173, forward strand.
TTTATAGTTTTCCCACTTGCCATTTTTAAGGAATGAAAAACCCCAACCGTGACCTTGATATTCTTTGCTATTTTTAGATATTTCAGCAAATTTTTCAAGATACCCGCTAATTTCAAACTCTTCCGAAGAACGAACGTATAATAATCTGCACATTTTTTAGTCCGTTAAATCGGGTGAAGACCAGGGAATTCCAGTCCAAGAGTTTCAGGAAATCCGTACATTAAATTGAATGCCTGAAGCGCCTGACCAGCCGCGCCTTTCATTAAATTATCAATTGAGCTGATTACAACAAGTCTGTTTGAAAACGGATCTTTTTCAAATCCGATATCAACATAGTTTGTTCCGATAAGTAATTTCGGCTCGGGGAATCTGTAATTTCCTGAACTTTCTTTTACTATTCGAATAAAAGGTTCATCTTTGTAAGCATTTCTGTATACTTTCCAAATTTCTTTTTCATCAAGATTTTCTTTAAGAAAAACGTGACTTGTAGCTAAAATGCCGCGAACCATATCAATTGAAGTGGCTGAAAAATGTATATCAAGTTTCTTCCCAAAGCTCATTTCCTGAAGCATTTCGGCAACGTGCCTGTGCTGTGTCGGTTTATAAGACCTAACTGCTCCGGCTCTTTCGGGATGATGAGAAGATTCGCTTGCAGCATTTCCGCCTTCCGAAGAACCAACTTTCACTTCAATGCAAGTCCTGTCTTCCATTACCAATCCTTCTTTAAATAAAGGATAAAGTCCAAGGATTACAGTTGTAGCGTTACATCCCGCGCTTGAAATATAATTAGCTTTTTTCATTTCCTCGCGATGCAGTTCCGGAATTCCGTAAACAAACTCTTTTAACATTGCCGGATTGCTGTGAGGATGACCATACCATTTATCATAATCTAAAGGATTCGATAAACGGAAATCGCCACTTAAATCAATTATCTTTGGAGCAATTTTTTTATATGTTTCAATATTACCCATCGATTTTCCGTGCGGCAAACACAAAAATAAAAGATCACATTCTTCAAGTTCTGCTAATCCTGTAAACTTAATGTTAGTAACTTTACGCAGATTAGGGTGAGCTTTATGCAGAAATTTTCCGTAAAACCTTTCGGAAGTAACCTGTTTAATTTCAACATTAGGATGAAATAAAAGCAATCGTAATAGTTCACCGCCGGCATAACCAGAGCCGCCTGCAACAGATACTCTTATTTTACTCATTTATACTTCTCCTCTTCCGGCTTTTATTACATAATCAACAACGTGTTTAGGAATATCCACACCTGTTGTTGTAATACTATTTTTAAATTCCATTGTATAGTTAACTTCGTTTACCTGTAATCCGTCGACAGTTTCAAAAAGGTCAATTGCAACTATTCCGCCTCCAACAGCTTTAGCAGCCGCAACAGACAATCTGGCAATTTCCTCAGTAACTTCGCATTTTGTAGCAACACCGCCGCGGGCAGTGTTTGTAATCCAGTGAGGCGATGTTCTGTAAATAGCAGCAATACAATTACCTCCTACAACAAAACTTCTAATGTCGCGACCTTTCTTTTCAACGTATTTTTGAATATAGAAAATTGAATGATGATATGAGCCAAGAACTGTTTTATGTTCAAGAATCGATTCAGCGGCATCGCGGTCGTTAATTTTTGAAAGTAATCTTCCCCAGCTTCCAACTGCCGGTTTCAATACAACAGGATAACCCATTTCTTCAATGGTTTTAATTGCGGATTCTTCTGTAAATGCCACCCTTACTTCAGGCTGAGGCACTTTATTGTCTGCTAATGCGCTTGATGTTAAAAGTTTATCGCCGCAAATACTTGCCACGTGAAATGAGTTTACACATTTTACGCCTGCACTTTCATATAATTTCATCGCGTGTAATGCTCTGCTATGATTAATGCATCTTTCTATAATTACATCCAGATTGAATTTATCTTTCCCAAGATTAAAGGAAATATTTCTGTCGTCAATCATAACTAATTCAACGTCTTTTCGCGAATTAAATTCATCAATCAGTAATTTCTCATCTTTTCTAATCAGCGAATGTAAAAATCCAATTTTCATATTTAGTTTTCTCCTAACTATACTTTTAATATTTATTTAAATTTTGGGATTAAAAGAATAGTTGTAATTAAGCCTTATAACTACGCTTATTCTTATAAAAATCAACGATATGTTTAAGTTCGGATAGTTCAACGGTCTTACCTTTTTGTCCAACGGATTTTACTACTTTAAGAATTTCCATCTGAACATCTTCCGGAATGTCGGTAAGCTCAAGAATTTGAAGTGCATATTTTAGCGAAGCTATTCCTGACATATGATCTAAAGCAAAAGTCCTCGTTCTGCCAACAACTTCAGGATTTAATGATTCATAATGCATAGGGTTTACTGCAGCTGCATGAGTATGTACTCCTGCGCAATGTGTAAAGGCATGATCTCCGACAATTGGTGAATTTGCAGGAATAGGAACCCCTGAATGATCACTTACAAATTTGTATAATTCAGGTAATTTTTTCAAATCCCATTGATTAACACCATAATCTAATGTTAAAGCAGTAAGAATCTGTGCAAGGTCAACTATTCCAGCACGTTCTCCTAAACCAAGAACAGATGCATCAATTATTTCAGCCCCTGCTCTGTAAGCATCTAAAGCATTGGCAAGAGCAAGTCCTCTATCGTTATGGCAGTGAACTGCAATTTTAGGGAAATGCCCCATATTATTTAATTCTGTTTTTAATCTTTTTATATAATCGTACATGCTTCTATCTGTACCGGGTACCATAAAACCTGTTGTATCTGCTACACTGATAATATCAGCACCGGCAGCGCAAGCAGCAGAAGCAGCTTTAATAACATTTGAAAACTCAGACCTGACAGTATCTTCGGGAGTATAACGGATAAGAACATCAGGTTTCATTTGTTTTGTATATTTAATAACCTGGGTAATTTGTTCAATGGCATCATCCAATTCTTTCTTGAAAACACTGCTTAATCTATCATCGGAAACACAGTAAAATATTCCAACGAAATCAACTCCGCATTCAATTGCCATTTCAACATCTCGTTTATTCGAGCGGGCATGAGCCCCAACGTGTGTCTTCAATCCCTGATGAGCAATTGTATTAACTGCATCATAAATTTCTTCTGTAACTGCAGGATGACCAGTTTCAATAATATTTATCCCGATTTCGTCAAGCATTTTTGCAATTGCTAATTTGATATGCCTGTCAAAATATACTCCGGGTGTTTGTTCGCCTTCGCGTAATGTAGAATCTAGAACCCAGACCAAATTATTCACCCCAATCTTCTTCTTCCTGAGGAGCTTCGTTAACTTTGAAAGGATTTACACTTGCAACTTCAAGTTCAACACCGCATTCTGGACATTCAATTAATTCACCTACAACTGTTCCAGGCGCCATTGTAATTTCAGCACCGCATACAGGACATTCTGCCATTTTTTTCTCCTTTATTTTTTGAAAATTGATGCAAATTTAATAAACTGCAAAGATAAAAACAATTAAATTCGGAATATCAAATTTACTAAAAATAATCTATTTTGTATAGGAGTATTTTATTAAAATATATTCTTGTATAATTATAAGCGAACTGTACATTATAAACGGTTTTATTCACTTACCGGATTTTTTCTCGACACTGAAAGCAATCGGTAATCCTCTGAAATCAGGATAAACATCAATTTTATCGAAACGAGAACAAATTTCATTTTTTGTTTTTACAAACTCTTCAAAATTACTTTTATCAACTGGATATGCCGATGGAAATTCGAGTGTTAAATAATTAGCCGGTTTTTCGTTAATCCAAAAGCGGAAATCGAGA
>CAYTFZ010000095.1:0-9932 GCA_964437215.1 uncultured Melioribacteraceae bacterium
TGGATACAGGAAAACTTATTGATATGTTTATTTAACTCAGCTTGTTGCTGCTTTTTAAAATTTAATCGTTTTTAATTCCGCTTAATTCTTTTTCTCTTACTCTTTCCTCTTACTCTTACTCTCTTTTTCATTATATTTCGCATTATTTTTTTGAATTAAAGGTCAAAAATGCGTGTTAAAAATTTAGATGAAATCCCAAAAGCCTATAACCCTGCTGATGTTGAAGATAAGTGGTACAAGTATTGGGAAGATAACCGGTTTTTCCATTCCGAGGTTGATAAGTCAAAGGAGCCTTATACAATTGTAATTCCGCCGCCGAATATTACCGGCATACTTCATCTCGGACATATTTTAAACAATACAATTCAGGATGTTTACATCCGCTACAAAAGGATGAAAGGATTTAATTCCTGCTGGGTTCCGGGAACCGACCACGCTTCAATTGCCACTGAAGCAAAAGTTATTGGAATGTTAAAAGAAAAAGGAATTGACAAGTGGGAACTTGGGCGCGAGGAATTCTTAAAACATTGCCGCGAGTGGCAGGATAAATACGGCGGGATTATTTATAAGCAATTGCGCAAACTTGGCGTAAGCTGCGATTGGGAACGCGAACGGTTTACGATGGACGATCACTATTATAAAAAAGTGATTGAAGCATTTGTTGATCTTTACAAAAAAGGATTGATTTACCGGGGATACAGAATGGTAAACTGGTGTCCCGCTTCAAAATCTGCAATTTCGGATGAAGAAGTTATTTATAAAAATGTTAACGGAAGTCTATGGTATTTAAAATATCCTGTAAATGACAGCTCTGAATTTCTTGTAGTGGCAACAACGCGTCCCGAAACAATGCTCGGCGATACAGGAATTGCGGTTAATCCTAATGATGAAAGATTTAAACATTTAATCGGTAAATCAGTAATTCTTCCAATTGTCAACCGCGAAATCCCCATTTTCGGAGATGAATATGTTGATATGGAATTTGGAACCGGCGCGGTAAAAGTTACTCCCGCCCACGATATAAACGATTATGAAATGGCAAAACGGCATGATTTGAAGATGATAAACATTTTTAACGAAGATGCCACAACAAATAAAAATGTACCTGAAGAATTCCAAAATCTTGACCGTTATGTTGTCCGCAAAAAAGTTGTTGCTAAATTCGAGGAACTTGGTTTGCTGCTTAAAACTGAAGATTACAGCAATAAAGTAGGATATTCCGAAAGAGGCGGTGTACCGATTGAGCCTTATGTTTCGGAACAATGGTTTATGAAAATGGATGACTTGGTTAAACCTGCACTGCAAGTAGTTAAAGACGGGAAAGTTAATTTTCATCCTGCTCACTGGGTAAAAACTTATGAACACTGGATGACAAACATTAAAGATTGGTGCATTTCGCGCCAGCTTTGGTGGGGACACAGAATTCCTGTCTGGTACCACAAAGATTCCGGTGAAATTTATTGCGAAGTTAATCCGCCAAAAGATATAGAAAACTGGCGGCAGGAAAACGATGTTCTCGATACCTGGACATCGAGCTGGCTTTGGGCGCAGGATGTATTCACTACCAAGGAAGAACAGGCATATTATTATCCTACAAATTTACTGGTAACAGCACCGGATATAATTTTCTTCTGGGTTGCGCGAATGATAATTGCAGGAATGGAATTTATGAAAGATGTTCCTTTCCGTGATGTTTATTTTACAAGCGTTATCCGCGATATGCAGGGAAGAAAAATGAGTAAATCACTCGGCAATTCGCCTGATCCGCTGGATGTAATTAAAGATTACGGCGCAGATGCTATGAGGTTTACAATTATTAATATTGCACCGCTCGGGCAGGATGTTCTTTTCAGCACTGATAAATGTGAACTCGGCAGAAATTTTGCGAATAAGATTTGGAACGCAGCGAGATTTCTTTTGATGAACGCGCAGGGTCTGGAATTAAGCGAAGATTTAAAAGACAAACACATTGATTTTACGGATAAATGGATAATCTCCAGATTCCAGAATACAGTAAAGGAGCTCGATACAGCTTACGATAAATTTGATGTAACAGGCGCTACAAAAATTATATACGGATTTGTATGGAATGACTTCTGCGACTGGTATATCGAGCTTTCGAAAAACAGAATGTACTCGGATAATATCGAGGTGAAATCTGCGGTGCTTTCGCGCTCGCTCGCTCTTTTTGAAGATATGCTGAAAATTGTTCATCCGTTTATGCCGTTTATTACCGAAGAAATCTGGCAGCTTTTTGATGAAAGAAAAACCGGCGAAAGTATTTCTGTTACTGAGTTTCCGAAAGTTGATGAATCGTTGATAAACATTGAAGCAGAAAATGAAATCGAGTTTGTGCAGAATGTTATTACTGCAATACGAAATATCCGCGGCGAAATGAATATTGCTCCATCAAAACAGATAAATGTGATAATCAAAACAGATAAACTTAGCGACGTTCAAAAGCAGTATATTAAATCTTTAGGAAGGGTTGAAACCCTTGAATATGGAGCAGAAATTACCAAACCAAAAGCAAGCGCTTCGGCTGTTGTAAAAGGCGCTGAAATTTTTATTCCGCTTGAAGGATTGATTGATTTGAATGTTGAAAGACAAAGAATTGAAAAAGAAATAAACCGGCTTGAAGGCGGATTACGGGGAATTGACGCAAAACTTTCGAACGAGAAATTTGTAAGCAATGCCCCTGCCGACGTGGTTGAAAAAGAGAAAATCAAAAAAGCCGACTTTGAGTCATCACTGGCTAAGTTAAAGAATATTTTAGAAGATTTAAGATAAAATAATTAAAGGCTGTTTTTTTTGAACAGCCTTTAAAAATCAATTAAACTGGATTTTTAATCTTTTACTTTCTGCTTTTCTTTGAATAAAAAGAATTATCGGAATTGCTTTTCCGCGATTTACGGTCTTTTTTATCTTTCCTGTCCGATTTCCTGCCTTCATTTTCATATTTTGCAGGTTTTCTGTCTTCATACCAGTTTTCGCGTCGTTTATCGGTTTTTCTTTCCGGACGATCATCCGATCTGCGGCTTCTTCTGTTATCCGATTCTCTTTCCGGTCTTCCGCCTGAACGTCTGTCACGGCGGTCTTCTGAGCGCCTCTCCGATCTTTCGCCTGAACCTCTTTCCGATCTATCGCTATAACGTTTTTCCGACCTTCCGCCGCCCGATCTGCCTTCGCGTCTGTCATCTCCACCCCTGCGTTCAGGTCTTTCATCGCGCGATCTTCTGTTTCTGGAATCGGATCTGCCCGAACCTCTGGATTTGCTTTCAGCAATTTCCACAGATATTTTTCTGTCTTTTCTCGTCTTGTTTTCGAAAGCATCTAAAATATTCTGTGTAAAAGATTTGTCTACTTCGAAAAACGAAAAAGTTTTTAAAATTTCAATTTCGCCAACTTCAATATCACGCAGACCTGTAAAATCGTTTATCATACCGATTATATTAACCGGTTTAATATCGTCCATTTTTCCTACATTTATAAAAAAGCGGGTATAATCGGAATTTCCGGTGCGTTCACGTTTATCTTTTTTCTTATCGCCCTGAATATTTATATCTCCAGTATTTTTATAGTATTCCAAAAATCTGTTAAATTCAAGCGACACGAATTTTTTTATTAACTCTTCACGATCAAGCCATTCGAGCTTTTTATATATTGTCGGTAAGTATGATTCAATCTGCGTATCATCAACTTCCACTTTTTCCATTCTGTCGATAAGATGGAAAAGCTGCTTTTCGCAGACTTCTTCGCCAACGGGTATTGAAGTAATGCTGAACTTTTTACCAATCTGTTTTTCTATATCCTGGATTTTTCTTTTTTCTTTAAGATTTGCAATAACAATTGAAGTACCCGATTTTCCGGCTCTGCCGGTTCTTCCGCTGCGGTGAGTGTAAATTTCGTTTTCGTCGGGCAGATTATAATTTATAACATGAGTTAAATGATCAACATCCAATCCGCGGGCTGCAACGTCAGTAGCAACAAGCAGTTTTAAATGGCGGATACGAAATTTATTCATCACATTATCGCGTTGTGCCTGCGAAAGATCGCCGTGAAGCGCATCTGCATTATAACCGTCTTTCATCAAAAGATCGGCAACTTCCTGGGTTTCTTTACGGGTACGGCAAAAAACAATTCCGTAAATATCCGGATTAAAATCCACAATTCTTTTTAAAGCCAGATAACGGTCGCGGGCTTGAACAAAATATGCAAGGTGATTAACATTATCAGCGCCTGCGTTTTTTCGGCCTATAGTTATTTCAACGGGATTTTTTTGGAATTTTTCGGCTATTGCAACTACTTCTTTTGGCATTGTTGCCGAAAATAAATATGTGTTTTTCTCTTTTGGAGTTGTGCTTAAAATTGCATCAAGTTCATCGCGGAATCCCATATTAAGCATTTCATCGGCTTCATCCAGAACAACAGCTTTTATTTTCGAAATGTTTACAACCTTTCTGTTAATAAGGTCTAAAAGCCTGCCTGGCGTTGCCGAAATTATATGCACACCCTGTTTAATAATTCTTATTTGATGTTCTATGCTGGCGCCGCCGAACACAGCAGCAATTTTAACTTGTTTGTATTTTGATAAATCAATAAGATCATCGGCAATCTGTAAACATAATTCGCGGGTAGGACTAAGTATTAAATATTGTACATCTTTAGAGTTGCACTCTGTTTTTTGCAAAATAGGTATTCCAAATGCTGCTGTTTTTCCTGTTCCTGTCTGCGCCAAAGCTACAATATCAGTTTTATCGTTGCTTAAAAGCAAGGGAATTACCTCTTCCTGCACCGGCATCGGATTTTTGAAACCGAGCTCCTGAACAGCTTTTAAAATATTGTTATCAATTCCCAATTCTTCAAAATTTTTCATTTTATATCCATTTTTTTACCCTTTTGATATTTTCAAAAGAGTGATTTATAATTCATTTAATTCAAAAGAGAAACGATGAAATGTGTTCAGTTGAGGAAAGTAAACCAGGCATTTAAATAAAAACTTCCAAATACAAGAAAACAAACAAAAAAAATCTCTAACGATATGTAAACATACAAAGAAATACGTTTTTATCATAAAACAATTTTTAAGGTAAAAAAAACAGCCTTTATAACCCGTCTATATAATTAATAAGCACATTTCTGTCCGAACTGTTAAATTATTTTGCAACATTAAATGTAACAGTAAACAATGAACCCGATCCTTTTTCACTTTGTGCTGTAATCTGGGCTTTATTGAGATCGCAATAATTTTTTACAAGTGTAAGTCCAAGTCCGTTTCCTTCGTATTTCCTTTCGTAAACTTGCTCTTCTTGGGCAAACGGTTCGAAAAGCTCAGGTAAAAATTCTTTCGAAATTCCTATTCCGGTATCTTTTATTTCAACACAGACTTTCTTGTTTTTTTCTGTGTTATAAATCCTGACTGCTATTTCGCCTTCTTCTGTGTATTTCAATGCATTATCCAAAATGTGGCTGAATATCTGGAAAACCGAATAACCATCGGCATAAACGTTGCAATTTTCACTTTCATTATGCACTGTTATGCTTAGTTTTTTTTCTTTAGCATATTTGAAATATTCAATATACAAGGGTTCTATAATGTGTGAATAAAGATTAAACTCGTTAAAATCCGGCTGAAAAGATCCGGTTTGAATTTGAGTCATATCCAGAAATAGATTTATGGTGCGCAGAATTCTTTTTCCTGCTCGGTCAATTATTTTAAACGAATCGTTAAGATCGAAGTCAGTATCTAAATCGATTGAATCGCGTAATAAATTCGTAAAGCTTAAAATTGTGTTAATTGGGGTGCGTATCTGATGCGACATTTGCGATAGAAACTCCGGTTTAAGTACACCGGGTTTTTCGATGCTGCTTTTAATTTTCAATAATGCTTTTTTCTGTTCTGTTATATCTTCGGCAAAACCTTCAAAAATCGGCTGTTCATTTTCGTCGGTTACTTTTTTAAGATATAATTTAAGGAAAATTTCGCTCTTGTCTTTTCTTTGAGTTTTAATTTCGTAACCGTTAAGCTCTTTTGTTTTTTGAATATCCTTTAATATTTGTTCTTTTGAAGACTGCCAAAGTCTGTCCCTTTCTTCTTTGCTGGTGGAATTCAATTCATCAATATCTTTGTATCCAAGCATCGAAATAAATGCGGGATTTGCGATTTTTAAATTTAATACTGTATCTGCTTTGAATATTCCTATCATTGAATTTTCGTAAACACTGCGGTATTTTTCTTCGCTTTTGCGGATTGACTGTTCCGATAATTTTCTGCGGTGAATAGTTTTTAATAGCAAAATTATGATTGTCATTAATAGCGCAATTATGGTTGTAACCTGAATAGCCAGCGAACTGTTATCGCGGAAAAATGAATAAGGTCTGTTGATAATTTCGCTGTTTTCCGGTAAGGAAGAAAGATTTATGCTGTATTTCTGCAGCATATTAAAATCGAACATAAATTTATTCGGACTTTCCATTTCCACGGGAATTTTTGAAGCAGGAATTCCGCTTAAAATTTTGTAAGCCATTTCGGCAGCTTTTTCACCTTGAATATAACCGCTGGTTAGTTTTCCGCCAACTATTCCTAATCCCAGATTAAAATCCCAAGTGCCGTAAACCGGAACTTTTGAACTTTGCGAAATGCGTTTCATAATTTCGAGGTACGAAAAAGCGACATTATTGCTGTCGCGAATAAATATTGTATATAAAATTGCAGAATTTTGCGGAACAGCTTTAATGTTTTTTAAAAGCTCATTAATCCCTATTTTAGAATAAACTGTGAAATTCAGTTTATTCTTATAATCAGGAATTATTTTTTCGATTTTATTTCTCACAGTAATACCGGTTTCGGTATTTTCAACAATAACAAACAGGTTTTTGGTTTCGGGATGAAGTTTTAAAATAAGATTAATATTTTCTTTTATCGAAACAGCTTCATTAACACCGGTAATGTTGGTTTTATCTTTTAAAAAATCAGGTTCTAAAAAATTTTTTCCGCAAAAAACCAAAGGAATACCTTTAAACAATTCATCCCTATGCGAAAGAACGAGTTCTAAAGCATTGTCGTCGGAAGTGATTATAATATCGGGTTTTCTGTCTTTATATTTGTAATCGAGCTGCGAATACAAAAGGTCGAAATATTCCTGACTGTAAAACCGTTTTGTATCCATATATTCATAGTTAATTACATAATCTTCGCGATGTTCTTTAAATCTTTCTTCAATTGCCTGAGAAATATCATCTGTCCATTTATAACCCTGATGATACGAATGAATTACGAGAATTGATTTTTTACTAAAAGGAGATTTTTTTTGCGCAAAAATTAAAGTAGGAAAAACAGCAAGTAAAATTATAAAAAGAAGTACTAATTGTTGATTTTTTTTCCTTTTCATAAACACCAATCATGTTCAAAGTATTTAATTACGAATGTAGTAAAAAAAAATATGTAAATCACGGATTCAAATCAAATTTTATAAGCTTTTCTGGAAAAAAATAAAAAAAATATGTTAACTTTAAACATTGTTTTAAGAAAATGAGGGTTTTATGGAAAATAAATTTGATCATAATGCAATAGGAATTGTAAACGGAAATTATTTTGCACTTCCGTATTCAGCGGAAGAATCGGCACTTGTTTTGTTACCGGTGCCATGGGATGCTACAACATCTTACAACGACGGAACATCTTTAGGACCGCAGGCAATTTTGGATGCATCCGCTCAAGTGGATTTATTTGATTATCACGTTGAAAAAGCCTGGGAAAATAAAATAGGAACCGTCCAACAAAGTTCTTTTATTGCCGAATTGAACAGTAGAACCCGTAAGAAAGCTAAAGAGGTTATCAATCTTTTATCGCAAGGTGCTGCACCGGAAACAGATAACATTAAAAAATTAACCGATGAGGTAAATTCAGCTTCGGAAGAAATTAATAAATTTGTTTACGAAGAAACAAAAAAATTGATTTCGCAAGGGAAAACTGTAGGAGTAATTGGCGGCGAGCACAGCGTTCCGCTGGGTTTTCTAAAAGCTTTAAGTGAAACTCATAGCAAATTTGGAATTTTGCAGATTGATGCTCATGCCGACTTACGAAATTCCTACGAAGGATTTGAATTTTCGCACGCTTCGATTATGTATAACGCATTGAAAATCGAAAATGTTGTAAGACTTGTTCAGGTGGGTATTCGCGATATCTGCGAAGAAGAATATAATCTTGCGGCAGAATCGGAACGGATTGTTTTATTTGATGATTACCGTTTAAAAGCCGACGAGTTTGAAGGGAAAAAGTGGAAAGACGAGTGCAAAAAAATTATTGAAACGCTCCCTTCCGATGTTTATATTAGTTTTGACATCGACGGATTGAGTCCGGAGCTTTGCCCAAATACTGGAACGCCTGTTCCCGGAGGACTTTCGTATCATCAGGTAATTTATCTTATTGCCTCAATTGTAAAATCGGGCAGAAAAATTGTTGGGTTCGATTTATGTGAAGTTGCTCCCGGAAAAAACAGCGAATGGGATGCAAATGTTGGAGCACGGATTTTATACAAACTGGCTCAGCTTTGCATACAATCCAATGATATAAATAAATAGGATATACTTGCCCATTGCCTGCTTGTACCATGCCAAAGCGGAGTTGGCTTAAATTGTATTATCCCAAATCCGCCATTAAAAAAGAATATAATGGCAAATCCGTCAAAAACCAGTAAAAGCCTGGCAAGCCGGATAAATCGACTAACAAAATCTATACATTCTTGAAAAACATCCCGAAAATTCGGGATAAGTGAGGATTACACATTTCGGTCAAATATATTTTGTTTTCTTTTAATATTAGTATTTTCATTGACTGATCTGGGTTTACTGGGCTGGCCTTTCTCTGAAGCCGCTCCGGTTTCTTCCCTCGCTAGTAATTTGCATCCAATGTGTATTTCCAAACATTATCCTCGTTTTTGGTCAGAATAAGTGTATACAAACCTTGTCCGCCAGATATCTGATACTGCCCAATCAGATAGATAACCTCATTGCTAACACTATGATAGTCCACCGTCTTCACTGAAAAATCATTTGGTGACTCAAGCCATGCATATTCTTTCAATAATTCTTTATAGGTTGTTGTGTACTCGGTTTTGGCCAGATTGAAATATCGTGCATCTTCCCAAAATAATGTCTCCACCAATTGTTCTACATTTTTCAATGAAATCATCTCTTTCCACTTCTTATCTTGCCCTACAATTATTTCTTCGATTGCCTGGGAGTCTGCCACGCTATCAGACTTCTCATAAATAATTTCTAACTGACGAAACCACATATCTTCATTGGTGAATGCAGTGAGATACATCAACACTGTGCCATCCGCAATAATATATTCACCTACTTCGAATATCTCGTTGCTGCTATTCTCATACACCTCAAGTACAACTCTTTCCTTAATATTTAAATTGCGCAACTGACTCTGTATCTCTTCTTGAGTAAGATACCACTTATTTTCAAATAACAGCATAGCTAAAGGATGATAATACTCTTTCAGAGAGGCGCCACTATTAACCGCTTTTACCCATTCAATATTCCGATCTGCTAATCCCAGGAACTTCTTTTCAATTTCAATGTTTTTCCTATTTTCTATCCCAGTATAACCCGCCAATAATAGTATAAGGCAGAATAAACTAAGAATCCTGTAAAACTTCTTTTCAAAGCATTTCATTTATTTTCTTCTCCACATTGCAATTTCTTGTTTCTCAATTTTTCTGCACTTAACCGCTCAACAACATTGCTGCTAACCGTCAGCAGAACGTGATTGCCGAACATATGCTACATCTCAATTTTTACAAAAACTGTTAATTAAATAAAGAACATAGAACAAGCAACCAGCTTAAAAAAACCAACCCTCATTCAAGCTTTGGCAAAATTTTTTTATCCCCTTGACATCCTGTCCCGATTCTTTT
>CAYTFZ010000096.1:0-9823 GCA_964437215.1 uncultured Melioribacteraceae bacterium
TGCAGTTATCAAAACGCAGTTTATCCGCAGCTAAAAAACCTAAACTGAGCGGCAGTGTTTCATCCCGGAAATAGTAGCGGAAAATTACAAAATGAGAGTATCCTGCATAAGTAAGAAGCGTTAAAAGCCGGTCAACATCGAACACCGATTTATGAAGCTGCTCGAACCACCAATCCTCGCCGCCCTGTTCGGGCGCGCCGTGAGTGTAACGGTAAACCTGCATAAGGTTAAAAGTTTCGGATAACGGACCTTTTAATTTTTCGCTGTATGCCTTTGCGATGATTTCGAAATCGGGAATTCCCAAAAACATAACTTTCCCGTTTCCGGATAATAAATTTTTAATGTTTTTAAGACACCGAAGTTCGTCATTTGCATTAAGATGCTCGAAGAATGCGTGACTGTAAATCAAATCGAATTTTCCTGCAGGAAAATCATCGAACTCGATGCAGCTGTGAACAAGATCGGTTGCATCGGTGGGACGCACATCAATATTAATAAATCCGCTAAGTTTTTGGTATCCGCAGCCGATATGAAGTTTTGAGCTTAATTTTTCCGGCGGAAGCTCGGACGGGGCTGAAGGCTGCTTTTTAATTTCAGTAATCGCGGTTCCTTTTTCGGTACTGAAGGAGGCAAGCGACATATACGGCTTGCCAAGATTTAAAACGTTTTGTTCGGCTTCAGCTGCTTTTGTGTTGTTTGTAATCAGTAACGGATTTCTTGAATAATTCAGATTGTTTAAGGCGGATAATACTTTTCCGTTCAACTCCGGATTTTCAATATCGCAAAAAACCATATCCGTCAAACCGATAATCTCCGAATAATTTTTACTTATAGTTTCCGAAGACAAATCTGTATTTATTATTTTAATCCGCTGATCGATAAGTCCCGGATAATTGCTGCATACAATTCCGCCGTTTTCCAAAAAAACAATTATTTTTCCGTCTTTGCGAAAATATTTTTTTAACGAAACTAAAGTCAATTCATCTAATCTGTCGGTAAAAACAGTTACCACTGCCGGGTCGAGTGTTTTAACAAAGCCGGCAAAAAGTACATAATGCTTTGCTGGAAAATCATTTAGAATCTGCAGATCATTTTTTATATTTTCATCAGTCTGTTCAAACTTAACACTGCCGATATTGGATATAATTTTTGATACTGTCCGTAAAAGATATTCCGATAGAACTGATTTCATTGTATTCCAATAATTTCTAAAAGTTTTTTCGCGCTGTTTTGCCAGGTAAAGTTTTTCAAATCTTCGCCGGCTTTTTTCCCTTTTTCAAGCAGTTCCTGCTTGTTATTGTAAGCCCATTCAATTTTTTCAATTACCTCATCAACAGAAGGCTCAAACCAGTCAGCCCAAAGTTCATTTTGCTTGCTATATAATCTCAAAGGTTGCATTTCCTTCAAAGGCAGACTGTTGCTTTCGTTGAGAATATCCTTATGACCCGTATTAAAAGAAGCAACAACAGGTTTTCCGCAAGCCATATATTCCATCATTACAAGGTTTGTTCCGCCTTCGCACCGGTTGGGGAATAAACCGATATCGGTTGTGCGGTAAATTTGCCGCAGACTTGTATTCGGTATAATTTCATTTGTAATAATTCCGGCTGAATCAATTCCGTTTAATTTGTAAAGATGATGCATCTTTTCGGTAAACGAATTTCCTTTCAGTTCAAACTTTATATGCTTGCTGTATTCCATCATTTCCATTGTTTGCGGCCACATATTGTACCAGGCATTAATAAGAACAATATTTGGATATTTTTGCTGAAGAATTTTTACAGCTTTCAAAACAATATCCTGCCCCTTCCGCAGTTCAAATTTTCCGCCCGAAAAAATAACAAACAGTTCGCTATCGTTTTTAGGACTTTCCGGATAAAACAATTCCGGGTCAATCCCTTGTATTAAAAATGATGCATTTGTAATTCCTTTTTCAATCAGCTTTTCTTTATTCCAGGAAGATCCGCCGATTACAAGATCGTAATTTTTTGAATTTTTTACAGATGCTTCGGTGAGTTCATTTTCAAAAAAAGTGTAGCCGTAATTTTCATTTCCGCGTATTTTTGAAATACTTTCGAACTCTATCCCGGTTAAAGCGTGGAAAACCTTACCGTCAACTTTAAGATTATCTTCGGTATCTTTCGAAAAATCCCAGCATAATGTATTTCCAAATATTTTAGGAACTTCCGAATTCAAATATTTGCTGCAAACGCCCCAGCCGAAATTTTCTCCTTTCGATAAAGCAAGATATAATTTTTGCGGTTTTGCCGTTTTTTTAGGCTTATCGGTTTTTTTTGCAAAAAAAACATTATAAAAATCGGATTTCTCATTAAAATCCAGTTTCCATTGCTTTGTTTCCAATATTTCAAAGCCTGATTTATGTAACAGGTTAAACCACATATTTTCCGTTAAAATGCTATAATGATTTGGATTTGTTTCGTGCTTAAAAATTGTGTCAACTGCCGGCACTTCGATATATAAAATTCCGTCCTGTTTCAGGATTCTTCTGTATTCATTAAGCGTAAAATATGGCATAAAACTATGTTCCAAAACGTGCCGCGCCCAAATTCCGTCGAATTCTTCTTCTTTAAATTCCAGAAAAGACTGATCCATTTTATAAACTTCAAAACCTTTCGACCGGCAGATGCTTACATCTTCGTCATTTAATGTTATACCTACAGCATCTATTCTGTTTTCCTTAAAAATCTTTAATGCCGGACCCTGCCCGCAGCCGATATCAAGAATCCTTATATTTTTATCCTTGAATTTCGAAAGAAAATCGGGGATGCTTTTTTCGGTTATGTCATTATGATAAGGAATTGGAGTTTCCGGATAAGTTTCGCTTTCCACTTTTTTTATGAAATCGAAAAAGCGCTTTGCGTTTTTTTCCGAAATATAATCAGGCAGTTCCCATTCTAAAATATTCTCATCACTCATTAAAATCCTCTGCAAGTTTAAGTAATTCCGATTTAACATTTTTTATCAAATCTTTCCAATTTCCTCTTTCGGTCTGGCGGAAACATTTTACCGAATTGTACCAGGCGCTGTTTTCGCCCGAAATGCCCCATCGCCAATCGGGTACATTCGCAAGAAGAAGCCAGCATTTTTTACCCATCGCACCGGCAATATGCGCTACCGATGTATCGATTGAAATAACAAGATCAAGATTGCTTACAGCTGCGGCGGTATCGTTAAAATCATTTAATTTTATTCCCAGATCTGTTACCGGATAACCTGTAAAATCTGTTCCGGCATCTTTTTGCAGACTGTACCACTCAACGCCTTTAATATCAAACAAAGATGCAAAATCGGATAAATTCATATGCCTTTTTTTATTCCGGGGGGGATAAATATTCCCTGTCCACACAAATCCGGCTTTCAGTTTTCCGGATGAATTTATAATTTCCTTCCACTCTTCAATTTTTTCGGGGGATGCCGAAAGATAAGGCTCGCCGCTGATATTTGTTCCCACTGTTCCAGGAATGCTTAAAAGCGGAATGTAAATATCGAAATCGGCAGCTGGTCTTCTTTCTTTATTTCCGACAACAAGTTTATCGAAATATCCGAAGCGTTCAGCAATTTCTTTAACTTGCGGTTCAACTTCCAGGATTATTTCTCCGCCGCGTTTTTTAACTTCGGGCAAGAAGCGGATAAACTGAAAAGTATCACCGAATCCCTGATCGGAATAAATATATAATTTTTTGCCGGCAAAATTTGATCCATCCCATCTCGGCTTGTATATTTTCCTGTCTAAAATGTCGCCCGACTTATAACCCCATTCGTATTCTGCCCAGCCTTCTTTAAAATCTCCGGTCATCAGCAAAAGCAAAGCAAGATGGAAATGCGCCTGAGCATTGTTTTTATTTATCATAATCGTTTTCCGGAATTCGCAGATTGCTTCGTCAATCTTCCCGATTTCCTGCAGTGCAACAGCGTGATTGTAATAATTCATTTCATTTGCCGGAGCAATGCTTTTTGCCTTCTGAAAAAAGGACAGAGCTTCTTCATATCTTCCTTGTCCGCTTAAAACAATACCCTTGTTGCTGTAAGCGTCCGAAAATTCGGGCTTAAGCTCAATAGCTTTGTCAAAATATTTACTTGCCCGTTCTGTAGAATCCGCCATCCCGAAAATTATTCCGGCATAGTTGTATGCCTTAAAATTTTCCGGATCTTCTTCAATCGACCTTAAAAACAATTGCAAAGCTGAATTAAAATCCCTGTGCTTGAATTTGTCGACCGCCGAATCGTAAAATTTTGTTTCTTTCATATTACTCCCCTCTGATTTTTAATTATTAACAACTCCTCGTTTATTTTTTTAAATACTTCCTGCCAGCAACCCCTTTTATTTTGCCGGAATAATTTCATTGTGGGATACCATATTGTTTTATCCCCCGAAATTCCCCAGCGCCAGTCGGGATAAGCAGGAATAAGCGTCCATACCGGCGCGCACATTGCCCCTGCCAGATGCGCAATTGCCGTATCGACTGTAATTACAAGATCTAAATTTTTTATTGTCTGCGCTATTTCAAGAAAATTGTTGCCAATTTGCGGAATCTGCAATAATTCCAAATCCTTTTGAATTATTTTTTCGTCAACTCCTTTTTGAAGACTGATAAGACTTACGCCCTCTGTTTCTTTCAGTTCAGTAAAAAGTGAAATATCCGCAGATCTTTCTTCATCGCGGATATGCGAAGGATTTCCTCGCCAGACAATTCCTATTTTAAAACCGGAAATTGCATTAACCTTTTTTTCAATTTCTTTATTTGACGGAATAATTAAATACGGTTCGGTTACTGCAAAATCCTTTTCGTCCGATTGAAGCAAAAACGGCAGACTTAACAGACTGCACTCGTAATCGTAATTATTTTTAAGAGAATCGTTTCTGCCAGCAAGCTCATCTATTCCTTCGATATTTGCAAATAATTCTAAAAGTTCTTCGCGTGTTTCAAGTCCTATAAAAACATCCGGTTTTTTTAAATATTTTAAGAACCGGATAAACTGAATTGAATCGCCGAAACCCTGTTCGCAATACACAAGGATTTTTTTTCCTTCGAGAGGTTCGCCTTTCCAGATATCGGGAGCTTTCGGTTTGCGCGCAAATTCTGGTTTTTGCAGACGACACTCGTAATTTTCGAAACCCTCTTTGTAATTTCCTTTTAATAAATTTATCAGCGCAAAATTCCATTTGGCGTGTAAATTCCCGGGATTTATCTGTAATACTTTTTTGTACGATTCCTCAGCTTCCTTAAAATCAAGATCGTTTTCGGAAACTACCCCCAGATTATAAAGCGCATCTTCGTAGTCCGGTTTTATTCTTATTGCATTCCTGTATGCTTCGGCGGCTTTTTTATATTCTTTCAATTTACGTAAGACATTTCCGTAATTGTAATAAGCCTTGTAAAAATTTTTATCCAGCGAAACTGATTTGCAGAAGCATAAAGATGCTTTTTCGTAATTACCGGTTTCGGAATACAAAATTCCTAAATTGTAAAAAGTTTCGGGAGAAAGCGGCTGCAGATTGATTGACTTAAGATAATTTTCTTCTGCTTCGGCAATTTTGCCAAGATGTTTTTGAATTTGTGCAAGCAAGGAATAATAACCCGAATCTCTGGCATCGGTAGTGATAAGTTTTTTTAAATAATTTTCTGCTTTAACAAAATCGTTCAAAAAATAATAATTGCGGACGAGCATTAAAAGCACTTCTTTATTTTCCGGGAGTGTGTTTTTAAGCTGAAGTGCATAATCAAGCGAACCGTTGTAATTTCCGGCTTCAAAAAGTTTTACGCAGTCCTTAAATTTTTGCTCGTCAGCATTCATCAGATTTGTTCCGATAATTTTTCTTTTATTTTTTCAATCTTGCTTTTTATCTGCGGATAAGCATCAAGTTTATTTTCAGTTTCGGTGATAAATTTAAGCAATTCCGCATAGTCTCCTATTTCGGTAAGTACATTTATAATATCAAGTAAAATGGAAATATCCTGCGTTTTGCCGAATATTTCATAATATATTTCCAGCGCTTCGTTTTTAAGTCCGTTAACACTAAGTTCGTCGGCAAGCGCTTTTTTCATAATTAAATCATCAGGATATTCGTTAATTATTTTAACCAGCATCTGGATTTTCAATTTCGGGTTATAGCCCGATAAAGCAACTATAATTGCAGGATTAAATTTTGAAGGCTCAAACTTGTTGATAAAATCTTCCTGAAATTCCTGCAAGTTTAAAAGTTTATAAAAAAGCTCGATGCTGTAAAGCTGGTTTTCGTTAAGTTTAACAGTATCTTTAAATGAATAAAACCAGTTCATCAATTCCTTATTCCGCAGCAAAACCGATAAATTGATGCCGAAATTAAAAAGCTCTGTTTCGTTTAACATAATATCGAAATATGCTTTTTTTTCGCCTTTCAGCAGAGAGCGGTTCATTTGGAATGCAGTTTTGCAATGATCTGCCGCTTTTGTTTTATCGCCTGTGCGCTGATAAACATTTGCAGCTACAATATTTACAAGCGGCATTTCGGGATTAAGCGAAACAGCTTTTTGAATATTTTCTTCAGCATCGTTTATATTTCCATTTTCGAGCGCAATAGCAGCAAGATATCTGTAAGCGTGGGCGCGGTGGCTTATTTCAAAATTTTTATCGTCTGCAGCTTTCTTAAAATAATCTGCCGATTCTTCTTTTCTATCGATTATAATTAAAGTCTGACCTAATTGGAAAGCTGTGTAGGAATCGGGTTTTAATTTATACTGTTCAGTCAGAAGTTCAAAATTTCTTAAAGCTTTTTCTTTTAATATTACGGGATCGGCGCTGTAACCGGTATGAATAATTTCGATATCCGAAGTTACAATATTATATCCGTTTTTAATCAGCGAACGATCAATCTGCTCGTGTACTTTTCCGGTAAATTCAATTCCCGGAGAGTTTTTAAAAAGCCGTATATACTGCATCGTTCCGGATTCCGAGCCGACTTGGTTGATGCTGTTAACATTGCAGTAAACTCCGGTTTTGCTATCGCCTGCAATAATTTTCTTCAATTCGGAAACAGACTGAGTGGAAAGTCTTTCATCGGCATCAAGATACAAAATCCAGCGTCCGGAAGATTTTGAAAGAGCAAAATTGCGCGCAGCCGAAAAATCTTTTATCCATTCGAAATTAAAAATTTTTGCGCCGTACTTCTTCGCAATTTCAATTGTTTTATCAGTTGAACCTGTATCTACAAGTATAATTTCATCGGCTGCTCCTTTTACGGAGTCGAGACAACCGGGAAGGTCTTCTTCCTCGTTTTTCACAATCATACTTAACGACAGATTTATCATCGGCGCCTTAAGTTTATTTCATGCTGTTTTTGTGGTCTTTCGGATAACCTAAAACACTGTTTACTTTTGCAAGCCCCGCAATGGCAAACTGGTTTTCGGGATTATTCTGCAATGCCAGCTCGTACATAGTTTTTGCTTTTTCGTCTTCTTCCTGAAGGAAAAATATTTCGGCAAGTCCCGCGCAAGCCTGCGAAGAGTTTGGATTGCATTCAAGTGATTTTTCGAAACAGGATTTTGCTTCATCATTCATTTTTAAGGAAAGGTAATTAAACCCGAGGAAGTTATTTAAGCTCGCGCGCGTCTCTTTCGATTGCTCCGACGTGAAGGTTTCATCAAGCAGTTTACCGGCTTTTTCTAGTACATCTACCGATGCTGAGAATTCTTTCCGGGTATATAAATCGTATCCTTCTTTTATAAGGTTATTAATCTCTTCTGATATTTTTGTAATTTTTTCGGATGTAAGAGTGTTATCGCCAGGTTCAAGTCCCAGTATTTCATTTACTTTCCCAAGTCCGGCAGCGGCAAATTTATTTTCGGGTTCGTTTCTTATCGCCCATTCGTACATTTGTTTGGCGCGTTTTTCATCGTGCATTAAATAGAATATTTCGCCAAGTCCGGCACAAGCCTGCGATGAACGGGGATTTGTCTGCAAAGCTTTTTCAAAACATATTCTTGCATCATCGGTTTCGTTAAGTGCGAGATTGCAAAAACCCATAAAATTTCGGATGCTTGAAGAAGATCTTTTCGATTCCGGCAATGTTGAATCGGGGTCGATAAGCATTTCAGCTTTTTTCAGAAGTTCTAAAGTTTTTTTAAATTCTTTGTTACCGAATTGAGTGTAAGCCTCTGTTAAAAGTTCGTTAAATTCCGTGCTGTCTTCTGTATCAATTCCCATTTCAAGCATATTATGGTCGGCGGGCAGCCCCAGCGTTTGGTTTGTTTTTGCAAGTCCGGCAACTGCAAACATATTATTTCTGTTGTTTTTAACTGCCCATTCAAACATCGTTTTAGCTTCTTTATCCATATTGTTTAAATACAAAATCTCTCCAATTCCAGCAGATGCTTGCGAGCTATCGGGGTTATATTTCAAAGATTCCTCAAAAACTTTTTGTGCTTCATCAGAGTTTTTGAGAGCAAGAAGATTGAATCCTTTAAAATTCAATAGACTCGAAATTATGTCTTTTGCTTTCTTTTCATCGTGCTCGGTAACAGTTTCAAGCATCCCGTCTATAAATTTCAACGATTTTTTGTAATCTTTTTTATTAAAAAGCTCGAAAGCTTTTTCAATCTTGTCGTTTAATTCTTTAGAAAACTCTGTTCCGCTGAAAAAATTAAGCAGGCTGTGCGACGGGGAAAGTCCCAATTCGCGATTTATTTCGGCAAGCCCAACCAACGCAAATTGGTCGTCGGGGTCTCTGCTGATTGAAAGTTCATACATTGTTTTGGCTTCGCTGAGCTGACCTTTATTAAAATAAATTTCGCCAAGAGCATTTGAAGCTGCTGTGCATTTGTTATTCAAACGCAATATTTCTTCAAATTCTTCTTTTGCTTTTTCTGTTTTTCCCATTCCAAGATAAATGTTGGCTTTAAGCAGTCTTGTTTCTTCTTCAAATTTATTTTGCAGAATGCCTATTTTCGATAAAGCAGTATCGAAATCGTTTTTCATAAAAAGATCGTAGGCTTCATCAAACAGAATTGTAAAATCGTTTCCTTCAGATTGAACTTCATCGGATTCCTGCAATAAGCTGTTGTGATTTTTCGGGTAACCGAGTTCGTCATTGATATTCGTAAGAGCGTTTTTACCTGACACGTTTTCCGGTTCAATTACATTTGCCCATTCGAACATTTTTTTAGCTTCCTCTTTCGAATTTACGGCATAAAAAACTTGTCCTATTCCTATACAGGCTTCGGCAGATTCCGGATTCAGCTTAAGCGCTTTTTCGAAAGCTGATCTTGCAAGTTCGAGATTGTTAGTTTCAAGTCCGATGCTTCCTTTTAAAATTTCAATATCTTCCAGCGTAATATTTTCTTCATCGGAAATATAATTTTTTTCTGCTTCGTTAAGTTTAAGCAGCGCGTTTTCAAAACTTTCTGCCTTGAATAAATTAAATGCTTTAACATACAATTCTTTGAATAAAGACATATTCAACTCCCGTTGATTAAATCGTTAAAAATCAGGTTTTAATTTTTTCCAGCAGAAATTCCATTTTCTTTTGGAGTCTTATAATATCATCGAGCTTTAATCCTTCGTGCTCTAAAATTCCTTTGCTTTCAAATTCGCCTATGCATTTTGTAATCTCGTTTAATGCTTCGGCAATATCTTCATCTTGAAGAAGTATTTGAGCTCTTTTAAAATAAGTTATAATATTATCATTTTCCACTGGATAAAAAAATGAGCGTTTTTTTGGTTGTTTACCTTGAAGCCAAATTTGGTCTGGGTCAGCACCCCATTTAGCAACAAATTTCAGTCTGTTCTTTTCAATTCTTTCAGCATATTTTATTTCACCATCAGC